>NZ_VZQO01000025.1:0-106147 GCF_014397665.1 Paraburkholderia sp. UCT2 | reverse complement strand
TTCCGCATCAAGCGCCCACACTTATCGACTGTTAGTTTTTAAAGATCGGTCCGCCAAACCCGCCGCGCCTGAACCACCACTACCCGGCACTGCTTCGTTTGCGTCGCTGCGTCTGCAGCAGAGAGACAAGATTATGGAGAACTTCCGTCGGATCGTCAACAGGTTTTTATCACTCGCTTAACCTGCCCACGCCGCTGAAGCCCACGCCATCAAAGGCTTCCCGCTTCTCCGCACCCCGGTGTCCGGAGCGCGAAAGAGCGGAATTCTAGTCGCCGCAGCCAGAACTTGCAAGCGAAATCCTGGGGTTTTCCTTAGGGGATCTTTCCCATACGGCCCGGACCGTCTATCGATGGGGTTTTCACCTCGGGCGCCAGCGTCTGGGCGGCGGATGCGCCGATCGTCCAATCATGCAGCACGGTATAAGCGACCGCCAGCAACGTCGGGCCGATGAAAACACCAAGAAAACCAAACGCAAACGCGCCGCCGAGGATGCCGAGCATCACCAGAATCAACGGCATGTCACTGTTTTTGCCAATCAGGATCGGCTTGATGACGTTGTCGGCCATGCCGACTACCAGCAGGCCCCATATGACCACAAAAATCGCCCATCCAGTCGACCCGCCCTGATACAGCCAGATCGCTGCCGGCAACCAGACAATGACCGGACCGCCCGGCACCACCGACAGAAAAAACGTCACGAGCCCGAGCAACGCCGGCGCCGGTACGCCCGCCATCCAGAAACCGAATCCCGCGAGAACCGCCTGTACGAGGGCCGTACCCAGAATCCCGTAGACCACCCCCTTCACCGTGCTGCCCGCCAGCGCCAGCAGATACTCGGCGCGCTCACCGGCTACTCGACGCATGCCGGCGTTCAGCCAGGCGGCCGCCCCCTCGCCACCGGTATAAAAGAAGAACGCGAGCACGATGCTCAACGCCAGCAGCCCCAGCCCATGCGTCACCGCAAGCGCCGCCGCCAGAATCCACTTCCCAGCCGGAGCGGCGAGCGTGCGCAATTGCGCGATCAACTCGGAATTGCTGCTGGTCAAGCGCTCCCAAAACGCCCCGATGCTCGAACCAACCAGCGGGATCCGCTGCACCCACGGCGGCAGATCGGGCAACCCCGACTCGAAAAGTCTTTGCACCAGCGCAACGATGTCGTGAACATGCGCGCCGAACGCGAAACCCGCATAGACGAACGGCCCGAGCACCACGACCAGAATAATCAGCACGATCAAGGTCGCGGCCAGCTTGCGCCGCCCGCCGACCACGCCAGTGAGTCGCCGGTAGAGTCCCCAGGAACTGTAGCTGAGGATGGCGCCCCACAGCAGCGCGGTCGTAAATGGCGCCAGCACCAGCAACGACCCACCCACGAGCACAATCAATGCGAATACCGCGGCAAGTCGCTCGATCAGTTGGTCAGATTTCACGATGAATCTCCTATTGCGCCAGACCGTGGCAATGACATGACACACGCCCGTCAGGCGCCCGCTGAACGCCGTCAGTATAGAAGCGAGTTGGGCGTCCCGGGTGTCTTATACCATCCCGCCAGCGTGTTGCAAGTCGCTTGCGACTGTGCCGGTGGCGACCGCATTTTTTGAGATGAAAGCGCCCAAATTGCCCGGAGATTGCTGGCCAATCCATATAGCTGCCTGGAAAAGACTAGAATATAAGGTTCCGTGCCCCCAATTTTTCTGGATTTATGCGCTCGCGAATCACCAAACGTCTCCCTCCCGACGCCGACAAGCTCGTCGGTCTCTCGCTCGCGCTTTTCGCGTCGGGCAGCCGTACCGAAGATCGCTTCTGGGAAGCGAAGCTCGACGCGCTGCTGGCCAAAGTCGTGCGCAACGCCAACCAGACTACGCTGGACGCCGCGCTCGACCATCTGCAGCAAAACCATCCGGATGCCTACGGCGCGCTGGCCGACATGGCGGAAACGCACAGCGAATCGTTCGCGATCGAACATGAAGGCGTGTCTTATGAAGCGCTGCTGATCGCCGCGCCTGTGCTCGCCTGGACCCGCTACGTGATTCCGTCCGGCCCGCTCAAGTCCGACGCCGCCGACGCCCTGCGCGCACACCTGCAAGCGCACGTGCTCGCCGCCAACACGCGCGTGGCAATGGCTCCGTTCCTGTTCAGCATCGACCAGTTGCCGCGCCATCACGTCGAAACGTGGCGCATCGCCCAGCAACTTGCGCAAGCCGCGGTCAGCGGCGGCAACGCGAAGCTCAATTTCGGCGAACTGCCGGAGACCTCGCCGATTCTGGCGGACCCGCGCTTTTTGCTCGCCGTAGTCGCCGCTCCCTTCGGCGACGCGACGTTCCGCTGGCAGGAAGAAGAGCACGGCACTCGCATCGAGCGCGGCCAATGTCTCGAGCAATGGGCCACCCAAGGCGGCGCGAATCTGTCGGTTGTGCTGCCGGGCTGCGAATTCGAATGTCTGCTGCCGGATGCGTACTACTCGGCGTGCCGCGACGCCGATGAAAGTGTGCGTCCGCACACCGTGCGTACCGCCGTGCGTTATCTTTTCGACACTATTGGCGCGGCGCCGCAGGATCTGCGCGCGGTGGTCGCCGGCTTCGGCGAACGGCGCATCGACGAGTACCGCGTCGGCTTCACGCGCAAGGGCAGCAACGACGTGATCTACGGTGTCGTGTGGCCACTCTACGGCCGCGAAAACGGCGAGGCGGGCATCGACGAGGAGCCGGAGGAAATCACCGGCTCGGACGAACCGCTCGAGGAAATCGTCGCGCTGCTCAAGGAAACCGGCATCACGGATGTGCGCCGCCACGCGGGCCGCTTCGAGCCGGAATATTGCGACGACTGCGGCGTGCCGCTGTATGCGGACCCGCTCGGCGAAATCGTCCACGCGGAAATGCCCGAAGACGCCGAGCCCGCGCAACCCCATTTCCATTGAGACCGAAGTCGACATCCCTGCCTTATCGCAAAAAAGCCCCGTATATACGGGGCTTTTTTTGTTGATTGTCCGCATTTCTTATGCCTTTTGGACAGCCGTCAAAACGAAGGGAATTTGTCATCATAGGCACGGTGACGCATCGCCGTGATCGAGTCAGCTCCACGAGTACCACAGATGCGTCGCGCCATTTCGCCCGATACATCTGGAGACATGCATGCGCTTCGCGATTCTCAATTCAAACGCAGAACGACGTGATGGACTCAAGGCCTTGCTGCGGCAGATCGACCGGCTGGCACGCTTCACAGAAGCCGATGAATGGCGTCTGCTCGAACGTCCGTTCAAGCGTTATCGGCCTGATCTCGTCGTGATCGACTGGGAGGACTGGATGTCGGTTGCGCAGGTGCGTGCGTTGCTCAGCCACTTTCCGGACCTGCGCATCAGCGTGCTCACCGACGGGACTTTGCCCGCGCTCGTGCGCGCGCTGATGGACGAAGGTGTGCTCGGCGTTGTTCCACGCGACACCGATCCCTGCCTGATCGTGCGCGCATTGGAAATGGTGCTGCTCGGCGGTCACTACGTGCCGCCCGGCGCGCTGGCGATCGATCCGCCGCTGCCGACCGACACCGCGATCCGTACGTTCGACGAAGAAAGTCCGCCGCCCCGCCGCAACAAGCTCTCGGGCGGGCTGTCACCGCGGCAGGAGCAGATCATGCGCTGCGTGCACATGGGCAGCACCAACAAGATGATCGCGCGCACGCTCGGCATTAGCGAAGGTACGGTCAAGATCCACCTGACGAGCATATTCCAGCAACTTGGTGCGCCCAATCGCGCCGCCGCGGTCGCGCTTTACAACGGATGGCTCACGAATCATTTGCAAGTGCTCCGCAACAACGGCGAGCACAGCGCGCGGCCGGTCATCCGCGGGCAGCCTGGCCCAGTTCCACTCCGGCGCCGCACACGTGCGCGCTTCCAGTATCCGTTGCCGGGCAGCGACACCAGCAGCGCGCTACCGATGGCCGCGGAGCCCGCCACGTCGTACGGCGAGGCCCCACCCGGCCGGCCCGCGCGGAAGTCGGTCGGGCCGGGTTCCGCATGACGCGGGGCGCGAGGCACGCCGCGCGCATGGGTTGGAACGTCCCGCATGCGCGCAGCGTCGAGGGTGGGCTGGCATGGAATCCGCTCACACCTTTTGTCGTCCAACGAGTAATATGAGACACATGGGTTTCCTCTACACACCGCTTCCGTTTTGGGTCGCTGTCGGTGGCTGGATTGCCACTGCGATGGTGATCGCGCTCGCGCTGTGGAAAAAACCTTTCAAAAGACTTCAGGACGGCACGCTCCAGCATGTCTGGCTCGCGATAATCGTCGCGGTGTCGGTGCTGTGGTCGAGCAACGCCTGGCTCGACGACGGCACCGTGATGCACCTGCTCGGCGCCACGCTCGTCGTCACGCTGTTCGACTGGGGGCTCGCCCTGATCGCGATGGCGGTGGTCGCGGGTCTGGCCGCCGTCGTCTTCGATGCGCCGTGGCAGGGCATCGCGCTGACGTTCCTCGTGTACGGAGCCCTGCCCGTCGCCATCTCGACCTTGCTCCAGCGCATCTGCACCGCGTGGCTACCGCGCAATCTTTTCATGTTCATCTTCGGCCAGGGCTTCGTTTCGCCCGCCATTGCCGTGTCGTTGACGGCCGCGGCAGCGCTCGGCATCCATATCGTCGTGTCCGGCGGTTCGATGACCGTGGTGCCGATCGGCTACGCGCTCAGCGTGCTGCTGCTCGCCACCGGCGAAGCATGGTTCACTGGCATGGCGACCGCGCTGATCGCGGTCTACCGTCCCGCATGGGTGACCACCTACGACGTGCGGCGCTATCGTCTGGGCGGCCCGCGCACCTGAGAATGCGCGCTTTGACGTCGCGTGCGGCGCATCTGTGATAATCAGCGCCTCATCACTGGAGACTTTCCGGGCGCCCCCATAGGACAAGGCAGAATATTTGCAGCAACATTGAACTCAACCCTTGCGCGCGGCATCTTATTTGCCTCATCTCCCATTTGCGTCTAAAGAACTAGATGGATCGCACCAATGTACCGAGCCGGTTGCTGCGGGTGATCGGCCGGTTGGCAGCCTGCGCAGCGAGTCTCTCGCTCATCTGCGCGGCTCCCGCATTCGCTGATCAGCTCGAACAGCACAACGACCTCGTCAAAAGATTTATCACCGAAATGCACGCGGATCCGCTCGTCGCGGACTGCGCCGCGCATGGCGACTTCGTCGCGAGCACGTCGACCGCTTTCGACCACGTCGAATTCCCGTCCAGTTCGTTCGACAGTGCGCACTCGTCGGTCACGCCATGGAACGACTCGTTCGACGAAGGCAAGCAGCGCGTCAAGGTGGACAGCATCGTCACCGTCGAGGGCGTCGGCGTGCGCCAGGACAACTCAGGCGAGCCGGCCGATCTGAAATTCCGCTGCGGCTACGTCGGCTCGCAGATGCTCGCATTCAGCTGGAACGATCCGGTACCGCCAAACCGCGCGCATAGCGCGGGATCGGGCAAGCACAAAGGCGGCAAAGGCAAGCACGCGGTCGGCGGCAAGACGTCGAAGAAGTCGTCGAAGACAGGCTCGGGCCAATCGTCGCGCACGACGTCGAGCAAATCGGCAAACAAGAACTCGAAGAAGAAGAGCCAATGACATCTGGCGCTGATCGAGCCGCGCCACCGTCCGATCAGTCGCCCCAATAAAAAACGAGGCACGCACTTTTGCCGTGCGTGCCTGGTTTTTTGTGTCCATCCGTCCGCTTCTTCAGGCGAACGTCTCCACGTGTCGCAGGATCGCTTGCAACATTGCGGCGCCAAGCGATGCGCTGCGCTCGCCGTTCCAGCCGACCCGCTCGTCGGGCAGATTTGCGTTGTCCTTGAACGGCATTTCCAACGTCAACGACAGACAGCCGAATTCGTTGCCGATGTACTTCGACGCGAGCTTCAACGCATCCTCGCGATACTTGCTCGCCGCATAGCCATACTTGTCCTGAAAATCCGGACTCGCGTGCTTGAACGCCTCGATGAACGCCGTCTGCTCGCGGCCCTGCCGCTCGGTGAAGCCCGGCAACATTTCGGAGCCCGCGACGAACACATACGGCAATGCCTCGTCGCCATGAATATCGAAGAACAGGTCGCAGCCTATCGCATGAATCGCGTCGCGCACCACCAGCACCTCGGGACTGCGCGCGGCATCCGGCTCCATCCATTCGCGATTCAGGTTTGCGCCGGCCGCGTTGGTGCGCAGATTGCCGCGCACGCTGCCGTCCGGATTCATGTTCGCCACGATGTGAAACACCGCATGATCGTAGAGCTTGCGCGCGACCGGGTCGCCCGCCCAATCGCCCCAACCGACGAGGCGCTTCACGAACCCCTCGATGAACCATTCGGCCATCGTCTCGCCCGGATGCTGCCGGGCAATCAGCCAGATGTTCTTTTTCGGCGCGGCGTTGGCGGCATCGTTGGCGGGCGGCGTGCCGAGCGTGAGCAGCGAAATCGGCCGGCCTTCGACCGTCTTGCCGAGTTCGGTCAGCGACGCGTGCGGCATCTGCTGCACGGCGCCGAGAAACTCCGCATGACGCTCCTCGCTGTACGGTTCGAAGTACGCGTAGTAGATGCTGTCGAAATCGGGCGTATGGTCGATCGTCAGCACGCGGCCGTCGTACGACGTCGGCACGCGAAACCAGTTCACGCGGTCGTAGCTCGCGACCGCCCGATAGTCGCGCCAGCCCTCCGCGAACGCGCACGCGGCGGCGTTCTCGAAGGTCATCACGCAGCGCTCGCCCGCCGCGCCCGATAGGCGGAAATAGAACCACTGCGCAAACTCGGCGTGGCTGTCGGGCCGTACGCGCAGGCGAATATTGCCGGCGTCCTCGCAGGACAACACATCAACTGCGCCTGCGTCGAAATTGCTCGTAATCGATAACGTCATCGGAGTCTTCCCTGCCTGAATTCACGCTGCCTTTTTTGCGCAGCGGCACGCTTATTCCGCAACGCGGCGGCGAAATACGAAAGTGGAGTCGTTCGAGGCTTCGGCACTGAACGCGTAGCCTTCGGTCTCGAAGTCCTTCAACTGCTCGGGACGATCGAGGCGATTTTCCACCGCGAAACGCGCCATCAAGCCGCGCGCGCGTTTTGCATGGAAGCTGATGATTTTGTAGCGGCCGCCCTTCCAGTCTTCGAACACCGGCGTGACGACCTGCGCGTCGAGCAGCTTCGGCTTGACCGACTTGAAATATTCGCCCGATGCGCAATTGACCAGCACGCGCGAGGTGGCCGCATTCTTCTTCAACTGCGCGTTCAACGCGTGCGTGATCCGCTCGCCCCAGAACGCGTACAGATCCTTGCCGCGCGGGTTGACGAAACGCGTGCCCATTTCGAGCCGGTACGGCTGCAGCAGATCGAGCGGACGCAGCAGGCCGTAGAGGCCCGACAGCACCCGCACGTGATTCTGCGCATAGTCGAGATCGGCCGACGACAACGTCTTCGCATCGAAACCTTCGTACACGTCGCCGTTGAAAGCGAGCACCGCCTGCTTGGCGTTGTGCATGCCGAATTGCGGCGACCAGTCCGCGTAACGCTGAAAATTGAGGTGCGCGAGCTGATCGGAAATGCTCATCAGCGAGGCGATCTGTTGCGGCGACAAACGGCGCAGGCCGCTGATCAGTTCGGCGGCGTCATCGACGAAATCGGGGATCGTGTGCTTTTTGACGTGCGGCGGGGTGTCGTAGTCGAGCGATTTCGCCGGCGACAGAACGATTATCATAGAGGCTTGCAGGCACGCCGTGCCTGGCGGTCAAAGACGAAAGCCCGATTGTAACGAATGCCCGGTTCCCTCGCCTCAAGCGGCGCGTTGCGCGTCGTACTCGATTCCAATGTCTGGATCGACATACTCGTATTCGACGACCCTCACACGCGGCCGATCGCCGCCGCGCTCGAAAACGGCGCGCTCGCCGCGCTGATCGACGCGCGCTGCCTCGCCGAGCTCGCCTACGTGCTCGACTATCCGCAGTTCGCGCACCGCAATGTCGACAAAGCCGCTGCGCTCGCGGTCGTCGCGCGGCTGGCGCAACTGGTCGAGCCGTGTGAGCCGACCGAGTCCGCCGCCGACGCGCGGCCGCTGCCCCAATGCAAGGATCGCGACGATCAGAAGTTTCTCGAGCTTGCGCATGCGGCGCAGGCCGACTGGCTCGTGTCGAAAGACCGTGCGGTGCTGAAGCTCGCGAAACGGATCGCGCGCGACTTCGGCTTCAGGATCGCGCAACCGGCACCGTTCGTCGCGGAAATCGGCATCGCGCAGAATGCTGGGGGCGAGCCCGTCAACGCGTGAATCCGACCGTCCGTGTGGCGCGTTGAGCCGAGCGCATGTTGAAGGTTCATCGTCAGGCGGCTTCTGACGATCAACGTGACACCCGCGGCGCGCACAGCGTGTCGCGATTCCCTACAATCAGGCTTCGCCCTTCGCAACGACAGTTCGAGAACCGGCCCACCTTATCGCCCTGCTACCCACGACGCCATGAACGCACCGCACGACACGCCCACGAGCCCCACGTTTCCGTCTCGCCTGCCGAACGTCGGCACGACGATTTTCACCGTGATGAGCGCGCTCGCCGCGGAAAAAGGCGCGGTGAATCTGGGTCAGGGCTTTCCCGACTTCGCCTGCGATCCGCGCATCGTCGACGCGGTCGCGAACGCGATGCGCGACGGTCACAACCAGTATCCGCCGATGGCCGGTGTGCTGCCGCTGCGTCAGGCGATTTCGGACAAGATCGCGAATCTGTACGGCCGCCACTACGACGCCAATAGCGAAATCACCGTGACCGCGGGCGCCACACAGGCGTTGCTGACCGCGATTCTTTGCACTGTCCATCCCGGCGACGAAGTGATCGTGATCGAACCGACCTACGACAGCTATCTGCCGTCGATCGAACTCGCGGGCGGCAAGCCGGTTTTCGTCACGCTCGACGCACCCGACTACGCCATCCCGTTCGACAAGCTCGCCGCCGCGATCACGCCGAAGACGCGGCTCATCATGATCAACACGCCGCACAATCCGACCGGCACCGTGTGGCGCGAACAGGACATGCGCAAGCTCGAGGAGATCGTGCGCGGCACCAACGTGCTGATCCTGTCCGACGAGGTGTACGAGCACATGGTCTACGACGGCGCGCCGCATGAAAGCGTCGCGCGTTATCCGCAACTCGCGCAGCGCAGCTTCGTCGTGTCGAGCTTCGGCAAGACCTACCACGTGACGGGCTGGAAAGTCGGCTATGTGGCCGCGCCCGCCGCGCTGAGCGCCGAGTTCCGCAAGGTGCACCAGTTCAACGTGTTCACCGTCAACACGCCGATGCAGATCGGCCTCGCCGATTACATGAAGGACCCGGCGCCGTACGTGGAGCTACCGGCGTTCTATCAGCGCAAGCGCGATTTCTTCCAGGCGGGCCTCGCGAATTCGCGCTTCAGGCTGCTGCCGTGCACGGGCACGTATTTTCAATGCGTCGACTATTCGGCGATCAGCGACCTGCCCGAAGCCGAATTCGCGCAATGGCTGACCGGCGAAATCGGCGTCGCGGCGATTCCGGTCTCGGCGTTCTATCACGAGGCGCACGAGTCGGGCGTGGTGCGCTTCTGCTTCGCCAAGCAGGAAGGCACGCTCGCTACCGCGCTCGAACGGCTCGCGCGGCTCTAGGATGCCTTGCGCGATGCCACGAACGAACCCACGTTACTTGCCATCGCGCTGCGCGGCATGGGTGTGCGCTTCGCACCCACGCGCGCTTCATGGCACTGCGCTCATTCCCTCAGGACGCACGCGACGCCGCGACACAGGCCTTGCGATCCTCCGTCACGCGCTGCGCAGCCGGCCGCGGGTTGACCGTCTTCACGTAGCGCTTCCAGTCGATCCCCGCTTCGAGCAGAAGATCGCGGCCGTAAATGGTCTGTGTCGCCATACCGACGAGCGGCAGGCTCACGTAGCCGGCGGTATCCGCCACGCTGAATTGCTCGCCGCACAGATACGGCGAGAACTTCGCGATCCGTTTGAAACCGGCGATGTGATGCGTGAGCAGCTTCTCGACGCGCCCTTTCGTCGCGTCGCTGACCGTGCCGCCGAAAAACGCTTCCTTGTACAGATTGCGCACTGTCAGCTCGAGATGTACATCGACGAAAAAGATCATTTCGCGTTCCTTGGCGGCCTGCCACGGATCGGCGCTGAAGATCCGCTTGTCGGGAAAACGCGCAGCCAGATATTCGACGATGCACTGCGACTCGCAGAGGTCGCCGTGCTCGGTCTGCAGATATGGCACCTTGCCGAGCGGCGAATGCTCGAGCAGCGCTTCTTCCTGACTCGGCTTCACGAACTGCTCCTCGAACTCGATGCCATGTTCGAGCAGCACGAACTTGACCTTGTTGTAGTAGTTGGACAGCGCAAAACCGCACAGCTTGATCATGGGGTGTCTCCTTGTGTCATGGTGTGTGAGACCGCGCGTCGAGGTTGAAGCAGCGGCTTTCCATCGAATCATCCAAGAAATTGCACGATCGTGCTATTCTAAAATAACCATGGAGTCGGGCATCACAATGAACTCTCGCAATTTCAGCATCGAGACCATCGGCATCGTCGGCACCGGCGCGATGGGCCGCGGTATCGCGCAAATCGCGGCGCTCGCTGGCCTGCGCGTGCGGCTCTACGACACCCACGCGGCCGCCGTCGGCGCCGCGCGCGACTATCTCGCGGAGACTTTCGCCAAATTGACGGCCAAAGGCAAGCTGGAGCAGTCACGCTCGCTCGCCGCGCTCGCCAACGTGAGCGGCGTGCAGGCGATCAGCGAACTGGTCGGCTGCGATCTCGTCATCGAGGCGATCGTCGAAAAGCTCGAGGTGAAGCAGGCGCTGTTTCGCGAGCTCGAAACCGTGGTCAGCGGCCGCTGCATCCTCGCGTCGAATACGTCGTCGCTGTCGATCACCGCGATTGCCGCGGGCTGCACCGATCCGTCGCGCGTGGTCGGCTATCACTTCTTCAATCCGGTGCCACTGATGAAGGTCGTCGAAGTGATCGACGGCCTGCGCAGCGACCCCGAAGCCGGCGACGCGCTGATGGATCTCGCGCGCCGCATGGGCCACACGCCGGTGCGCGCGAAGGACATGCCGGGCTTCATCGTCAATCACGCGGGCCGCGGCATGAATACCGAGGGCTTGCGCGTGGCGGGCGAAGGCGTCGCGAGCTTTGCGGACATCGACCGCATCATGCGCGAGCAGGCCGGCTTTCGCCTCGGGCCGTTCGAGCTGCTGGACCTGACCGCGCTCGACGTGTCGCATCCGGTGATGGAGTCGATCTATCACCAGTTCTACGAAGAACCGCGTTACACGCCGTCGCCGATCACGGGCACGCGGCTATCGGGCGGACTGCTCGGCCGCAAGAGCGGCGAAGGTTTCTATCGCTACGTAGACGGTAAGCAGCAGGTTGCCGCCGAAGCGCCCGCTCCGACCACGCTGCCGCAAAGCGTGTGGGTCAGCCAACGCTACCGCGACGCGTATGAGGCCGTCGTGCAACTGGTCGGCAAAGCGGGCGTAAAGCTCGACGAAGGCGCGACGCCCGCCGCCGGTTCGCTGATCGTCGTCACGCCGTTCGGCCACGACGCGACCACGGCCGCGGTCGACGAAGCGCTCGACGCGAGCCGCGTCGTCGCCGTCGACGCACTGTTCCCGCTCGTCGGCGCGCAACGCCGCACGCTGATGACCACGCCGGCCACGACACGCGCCGCGCGCGATAGCGCGCATGCGCTGTTCGCCGCCGACGGCATCCCCGTCACCGTGATCCGCGATTCGACCGGCTTCGTCGCGCAGCGGGTGGTCGCGACGATCGTCAACATCGGCTGCGACATCGCGCAGAAGCAGATCGCGACGCCGGAGGACATCGACCTCGCCGTCACGCTCGGCCTCGGCTATCCGCGCGGACCGCTCGCGCTCGGCGATGCGCTCGGCGCCACCACCATTCTCACGATCCTGCGCAACGTGCACAGCGTGCTCGGCGAGCCGCGCTATCGTCCGTCGCCGTGGCTCGCAAGACGCGCGCAACTCGGCCTCGCGCTCACGCAGCGCGACGCCGCCGACATCCCAACGGAGACCCAATCATGAGCGCCGCCCTGCTCGCTTCACGCCCGGCCAGCAGCGAATCCACGCTGGTGCTCACGCTGTCGAACCCCGGTGCGCGCAACGCGCTGCATCCGGACATGTACGCCGCGGGCATCGAGGCATTCGATACCGTCGAGCGCGATCCGTCGATTCGCGCCGTCGTGATCACCGGCGCCGATAACTTCTTTTGCGCAGGCGGCAACCTGAACCGCCTGCTCGAAAATCGCGCGAAAGATCCCTCCGTGCAAGCCGATAGCATCGACATGCTCGCTCAATGGATTTCGGCACTGCGGCTATCGTCGAAGCCGGTCATTGCCGCGGTGGAAGGCGCGGCGGCAGGCGCGGGATTTTCGCTCGCGCTCGCCTGCGATCTGATCGTCGCCGCGGACAACGCCAAATTCGCGATGTCCTATGCGCGCGTCGGCCTGACGCCCGACGGCGGCGGCTCGTGGTTTCTCGCCGAGGCGCTGCCGCGCCAGCTGGCCACCGAGGTACTGATCGAAGCCAAGCCGATCGGCGCCGCGCGTCTGCACGTACTCGGCGTCGTCAACCGGCTCACCAAAGCCGGCACCGCGCTCGATAACGCGCTCGCGTGGGCCGACGAGCTCGGCGCGATTTCGCCCAATTCGGTCGCGCGCATCAAGGGGCTGATCGCCGCGGCCGGTACGCAGCCGCTCGCGGATCATCTGCTCGCCGAGCGCGATAACTTCGTCGCGTCGCTGCATCATCGCGACGGTCTCGAAGGCATCACCGCGTTCCTCGAAAAACGCGCCCCCATCTACAAATAAACGACGAGAGAGCCGCCCGACATGCCCGACTACCAACTGCCGAAACGTCGCCGCATCTTCCTGATGCGTCACGGCGACGTCACCTACTTCGACGACACCGGCCGCGCGATCGATCCCGAAACCGTGCCGCTGAACGCGAACGGCCGCGAGCAGGCAAGCGCGGCGGGCCGCGTGTTCGCCGAACAGCAGGTGCGCTTTGACCGCGTGATCGTCAGCGGCTTGCCGCGCACGATCGAAACCGCGCGGTGCGTGCTTGCCGAAACGGGTCAGCAGATCGAGCCCGAAATCGAGCCCGCGTGGCGAGAAATTCGCGGCGGACGGCTCGGCGGCATCCCGCCGAGCGATATCGAGGCCGCCTTTCTCGGCGTGTTCGACGGCATCGTGCCGGAGAGCATGCGCTTTCTCGACGGCGAAACGATCGGCGAGCTGTTCGATCGCGTTCTGCCGGCCGTCACGGCGCTGCGCGAAGACACGTCGTGGGACACCGCGTTGCTGGTGCTGCACGGCGGCGTCAATCGCGCGATCCTGTCGCACGCGCTGACGGCCGGCGGCCGCACGTTCTTCGGTCATCTGGCGCAGGCGACCGGCTGCATCAATGCGCTCGACGTCGGCGCCGCGCCGCGCGACTGGGTGCTGCGCATGCTCAACTATTCACCGCCGTCGCCGTTGCATCGCGACGTTCGCAACACCACGATGGAAATGCTCTACGCACAATTCATCCGATACCAGCGTAGCTGACACCGAACTGGAGGAGACACATGGCGCAAGCCACGCAGACCGGCGAACCCGCACGCAGACAGGACTACTCGGCTTTCGAGGGCACCCGCCCGGTCAACGAGCGGCAACGCTTCGACAACGACGCGCTCGCCGCGTGGCTGGCCGGACATGTCGACGGATTCGAGGGGCCGCTCACGCTCGAGCAATTCGCGGGCGGACAATCCAATCCCACGTTCAAGCTGATCACGCCGTCGCGCGCGTACGTGATGCGCGCGAAGCCCGGACCCGCGGCGAAGCTGCTGCCGTCCGCGCATGCGATCGAACGCGAATATCGCGTGATGCACGCGCTCGCCGACACCGACGTGCCGGTCGCACGCATGCTCGCGCTGTGCGAGGACGAAAGCGTGATCGGTCGCGCGTTCTACGTGATGGAGTTCGTGGAAGGTCGCGTGCTGTGGGATCAATCGCTGCCCGGCATGACGCCCACCGAGCGCTCGGCGATCTACGACGAAATGAATCGCGTGATCGCGGCGTTGCACAGTGTCGACGCCGCCACCGCCGGCCTCGCCGACTACGGTAAGCCAGGCAATTACTTCGCGCGCCAGATCGGCCGCTGGAGCAAGCAGTATCTGGCGTCCGAGACGGAGCCGATCGACGCGATGCACCGGCTGATCGAATGGCTGCCGCAGCATATGCCGGCCGAAACGAACGAGCGCGTGTCGGTCGTGCATGGCGACTACCGGCTCGACAATCTGATTTTCGATCGCAACGAGCCGCGCGTGCTCGCGGTGCTCGACTGGGAACTGTCGACGCTCGGCGATCCGCTCGCCGACTTTGCTTACCACTGCATGGCGTGGCATGTCGACCCCACGCAGTTCCGCGGCATCGCGGGACTCGATTGGGCCGCGCTCGGCATTCCCGATGAAGCGCGGTACGTCGAGCGCTATTGCCAACGCACCGGTTTCGAGATTCGTGGCGACTGGAATTTCTATCTGGCCTACAACATGTTCCGCATCGCAGCGATCCTGCAAGGGATCATGAAGCGCGTCGTCGACGGTACCGCATCGAACGCGCAGGCGCTCGACGCCGGCCGGCGCGCGAAGCCGATGGCCGAACTCGCCTGGCACTATGCGCAGAAGGTTCTCTAGACACAAGGGCGCGCCCTGCTCCCCATCATTCGCAGTCCGTTACCCGCGAGGTCCAAGATGAATTTCGATTACACCCCGAAGGTCCAGGCGTTGCGCGGAAAACTGCTCGCCTTTTTCGACGAGCACATCTACCCGAACGAACAGGCGTTCTATGCGGAGATCGCGCGCAACCGCCAGAACGGCAACGCATGGGTGCCGACCGAACTGGTCGAGCAACTCAAGCAGAAGGCGCGCGACGCCGGTCTGTGGAATCTGTTCCTGCCGCAATCGGAGCGCGGCGCGGGCCTGACGAATCTCGAATACGCGCCGCTGTGCGAGATCATGGGCCGTGTGCCGTGGGCGCCGGAAGTGTTCAACTGCAACGCGCCGGACACCGGCAACATGGAGACGATCGAGCGCTACGGCAGCGAAGAGAACAAGCGCGAGTGGCTCGAACCGCTGCTGCAAGGGCAGATCCGTTCGGCGTTTCTGATGACGGAGCCAGAGGTCGCGTCGTCG
Source organism: Paraburkholderia sp. UCT2 (assembly GCF_014397665.1). Classification (NCBI taxonomy): domain Bacteria; kingdom Pseudomonadati; phylum Pseudomonadota; class Betaproteobacteria; order Burkholderiales; family Burkholderiaceae; genus Paraburkholderia; species Paraburkholderia sp. UCT2. The sequence goes on along the minus strand of NZ_VZQO01000025.1, from coordinate 90,926 downwards.
GATGCGACGAACATCCAGACCAGCATCGTGCGCGATGGCGACCATTACGTGATCAACGGTCACAAGTGGTGGTCGTCGGGCGCGGGCGATCCGCGCTGCAAGGTCTATATCGTGATGGGCAAGACCGATCCCGACGCGCCGCGCCATCAGCAGCAGTCGATGATCCTCGTGCCCGCCGACGCCACCGGCATCACCGTGCATCGCCCGCTCACGGTGTTCGGTTACGACGACGCACCGCACGGCCACATGGAGATCACACTCGACAACGTGCGCGTGCCCGCTACCAACATGCTGCTCGGCGAAGGCCGTGGCTTCGAGATCGCGCAAGGCCGTCTCGGCCCGGGACGCATCCACCACTGCATGCGCCTGATCGGTCTCGCCGAACGCGCGCTCGAATTGATGGCGAAGCGCTCGCTGCAGCGTGTCGCGTTCGGCAAGCCGGTGGCGTCGCAAGGGGTCACGCAGGAGCGTCTTGCCGAGGCGCGCTGCATGATCGAGCAGGCGCGTCTGCTCACGCTGAAGACCGCGTACATGATGGATACCGTCGGCAACAAGGGCGCGCGCGGCGAGATCGCGATGATCAAGGTGGTCGCGCCGAACATGGCGTGTCAGGTGATCGACTGGGCGATTCAGGCTCATGGCGGCGGCGGCGTCAGCGACGATTTTCCGCTCGCATATGCCTATGCGTCGGCGCGCACGCTGCGTTTCGCCGACGGCCCCGACGAAGTGCATCGCAACGCGATCGCCAAGCTCGAACTTGCGCGCCATACGGATGCGGGCGCGGCGGCTCGCGTTGAGATGCCGGTCACACGCGTTTGAGTGCTTCGGCTCGGTGTGAGCGTGGGGCCTGAGCCCGCGGCAAGCAGCGTCGCGCGATCTATGCTCTAATTTTCGGCAACGGCGGCGCCCTCTTTGCGGCGCCGCTTCGACGAACAAAGGAGCCAGGATGATCGACGTCTATAGCTGGGCAACCCCGAACGGCCACAAGATTCATATCATGCTCGAGGAAACGGGCCTACCCTACAACGTGCATGCCGTGAACATCGGTGCCGGCGACCAGTTCAAGCCGGAATTTCTCGCCATCAGTCCCAACAACAAGATTCCCGCGATCGTCGATTCCGAAGGTCCGAAAGGCGCCGACGGCCGGCCCTTCGCGCTATTCGAATCGGGCGCGATCCTGATTTATCTGGCCGAGAAAACCGGCAAGTTTCTACCGAACGATCCGGCCGAGCGCTACGCGGCACTGCAATGGCTGATGTTCCAGATGGGCGGCCTCGGTCCGATGCTGGGGCAAACGCATCACTTCCGCGTGTATGCACCCGAGCAGATCGAATACGCGGTCAATCGCTACACCAATGAGGCGCGACGTCTGTACGGCGTGATGGACTCGCAACTCGGCAAGACGCGGTACCTCGCGGGCAACGACTATACGATCGCGGACATCGCCGCGTTTCCGTGGACCCGTTCGTGGAAAAACCAGGGCATCGAGCTCGATACCTTGCCGAACGTGAAGCGCTGGCATGAAGAGATCGCTGCGCGGCCGGCGGTGGTGCGCGGCGTCGACGTGCTGGCGTCGGCGCGCGCGCCGCTGATGGACGACAAGGCGAAAGAGGTGCTGTTTGGCGCGACGCAGTACGCGAAACACTAGTTTCGGCCGTCTCGCTGACGCGGCTCGACACAAACAGAAAGCGCGAGCGGCATGCCTGCCGGCTCGCGCTTTTTCATTTCGTCTGCGAAGGGAAAACGCTAGAAGTAATGCCGCGTGATGAACTCCGCGACGCACACCGGTCGTTCGCTGCCCTGACACTCCAGCGTCACGTTCCACGCGAGTTGCACGCCGCTGTTGTCGACGTCGGTCACCGACTCGACGGCGAACTTCCCGCGCAGCGACGACCCCACGAGTACCGGCGACACGAAACGCACGCGGTTCAAGCCATAGTTGACACCCATGCGCTGCTCGATCTTCACCGTTTTGCCGAGCAGAGCCGGAATCAGCGACAGCGTCAAAAACCCATGCGCGACCGGGCCGCCAAACGGCGATTCGCGTTTGGCCCGCTCGGGATCGATGTGAATCCACTGATGATCGCCGGTTGCCTCGGCGAAACGGTCGACCCTCTCCTGATCGACGCTCAGCCATTCGCTGACGAGCGGCTCGGCGCCAATGAGCGCGCGCAAAGCACCCGCATTGTCGAAAGCGACTAGCGTCGCCGCGCTCGCCGTCATGCCGCCGCTCCCGGATTGCGCAGGCCGAACATGCCGTTCGAGCGCACGGTGATCACCGTTTCGCCGTGCTGATTGATGCCCTCCCAGCGTGTCGACACGATGCCGCGATCCGGCTTGCTCTGCGACACGCGCTTGTCGACGATGACGTTCATCATCGTGATCGTGTCGCCGACTCGTACCGGCTTGAGCCAGCGGATCTCGTCGATCCCGGGCGAACCCATCGATGTCGAATCCGCCAGTACCTTGCGCACGAGCATGCCCATCATTACCGAGCAGGTGTGCCAACCACTCGCGACGAGGCCGCGGAACGGCGATTCGGCCGCGGCGGCTTCGTCGAGATGAAACGGCTGCGGATCGAACTTCTGCGCGAACTCGACAATCTCCTCGCGCGTGAACATGTGCTTGCCGATTTCGCGGCTCGAGCCCACTTCCATGTCTTCGAAACTGATTTTCATCGTGCACCTCCTTTGTCCGGTGGAACGGCCCGATCAGTCTTCGGCGACCGCAAATCCGGGCAGCGTGGCAAACCGCGCGAGATGATGATCGACGTCGCCAAGCGTGGTCTCGATGATCGCGAGGCGCTTGAACAGATGCGCGGCCGCCACTTCGTTCGTGACACCCATGCCGCCGTGCAACTGCACCGCCTGTTGACCAACGAAACGCGCGGCCTGGCCGACCCGAACTTTTGCCGCGGAGATCGCTCGACGGCGCTCGTTCGCGTCTTCACTCGCGTAGCGCATCGCAGCCAGATACGTGATCGAGCGCGCCTGCTCCGCGTGGATCAGCATCTCAACCATGCGATGCTGCAATGCCTGGAAACGCGCGATCGGCTGGCCGAACTGCTGGCGCGTTTTGGTGTACTCGACGGTGGCGTGATTGAGCGCGTCGAGCGCGCCGAGCGCTTCCGCGCACAGCAGCAGCGTGCCGTAGTCGGCGATCTGCTCGAGGGTTGCCGCCCCCGCGTGTTCGCCGGCGAGCCGGCGCGCGGGCGTGCCATTGAATTCGAGCGTCGCGGCGCGTTGACCGTCGATCGTGCGGTACTCGGTGAGCGTGACGCCGGCCGCGTCACGCGCGACGACAAAGAGTGCGATCTCGCCATCGAGGCGCGCCGGCACGATCCAGTGGTCCGCCTGCGCGCCGTGCAGCACGACCGATTTGGTGCCGCTCAGCGTGTGCTGCGCACCCTGCCCGCTCGCGGTCGTCGCGACGTCGAACAGATCGTAGCGCGCATGCGGCTCGTGAAACGCCACGGCCAGCCTGGCTTCGCCCTGGGCCGCCCGTTCGAGCAGCGCGGCATCTTCGCCGTCGCCGGTGCCGGCAAGGCGCAGCGCTTCGATGCCGACCGCGGCCGCCCAAAACGGCTCGACGACGAGCGCGCGGCCGAGCTCCTGCATGACCACGAGCATGTCGATCGGACCACCGTTGAAGCCGCCCTGCGTTTCGGGCACCGGCAACGCGGTCAGCCCCAGTTCGGTGAACGCGGCCCAGTGCACAGCCGATACGCCCGCCTCCGAGCGCACGATCTGCTGGCGCGCTTCGAAGCCGTAGCTCCTGTCGAGATAGCGGCGCAGCGCATCGGCAAATTGCTGTTGTTCGTCGTTGAAAGTGAAGTCCATGCGCCGCTCCTCAAAGTCCGAGAATCATCTGCGCGATGATGTTCTTTTGAATTTCGTTCGAGCCGCCGTAAATCGACGTCTTGCGGAAGTTGAAGTAGTACGCGGCAAGCGGCGCGGCATCGTCGTCGCCGGCAAGACTGTGCTCGCGTTCGCCTTCGAGGAACGGCACGTCGAACGGCGCGGCCAGCGGGCCGATTGCTTCGAACATCAGCTCGGTGAGCCCCTGTTGCACTTCCGTGCCCTTGATCTTCAGCATCGACGCTTCCGGGCCCGGGCCGCGACCGCCCGCCTCGTTGGCTACCACCCGTTGCACGGTGACTTCCAGCGCCATCAACTCGATTTCGAGACTCGCTACCTTCGCCGCGAACACCGGATCGTGCAGCAGCGGCTTGCCGTTCTTTTTCTGATTCAGCGCGACACGCTTCAGAAACGCCAGCTCACGCTTCGACGCTCCGACTCGCGCAATGCCGGTACGCTCGTGGCCGAGCAGATATTTCGCATACGTCCAGCCGCGATTTTCTTCGCCGACGAGATTGTCGACCGGCACTTTGACGTCCTCGAAGAACACCTCGTTGACTTCGTGATCTTCGTCGAGCGTGATGATGGGCCGCACCGTGATGCCCGGGGTTTTCATATCGATCAGCAGGAACGAGATGCCCTCCTGCTTTTTGGCGCCGCTGTCGGTGCGCACGAGGCAGAACATCATGTCGGCGTGCTGGCCGAGCGTGGTCCAGGTCTTCTGGCCGTTGATCACGTAATGATCACCGACGCGCTCCGCGCGGGTGCGCAGCGACGCAAGGTCGGAACCCGATCCCGGTTCCGAGTATCCCTGACACCACCAGTCCGTGCCGTCGAGAATACGCGGCAGATAGTGGCGCTTCTGCGCCTCGTTACCGTACTTCATCAGCACCGGCGCAACCATCGACACACCGAAGGGCAGCACGGAAGGTGCGCCGATACGCGCGCACTCTTCTTCCCAGATATGTCGTTGCGTCGCGTCCCAGCCGGGGCCGCCGTATTCGCGCGGCCACGAGACTGCCGACCAGCCTCGCGTGCCGAGCAGCCTGTGCCAGCTTGCGAAGTCTTCGCGGGAAAGCCGTTTGTGATTGAGAACCTTGTCGCTCAGCTCGCGAGGCAGATTCGCTTCGAGCCAGGCGCGGATGTCGGCGCGGAATGCGTCTTCAGCGGGGGAATAGTCCAGATTCATGCGTAGTGTCTCCTGGCCGCCGCCACCCGGCCGCCTGGAGCCACCGCGCTATTGCAGTGGTTCCTTCAGCGCAGCTGGGACCGGCAGCGGCATCACTTCGATGCCTTCCTCGACCAAGGCACGCGCATCCTCCGGTGTCGTGACACCGCGAATACTGCGCACAGGCGCTTCGTTGTAGTGAATGCGCCGTGCTTCCTCGGCGAAGCGGTCGCCCACGTTCTCCGTCTTCTCCAGTACCTCGCGCAGCGCGCGCATCATGTGCGCCTGCATTTGCTCCACGCCCGCCGGCGCCTTCGAGTCGGTCGCGCCCGACAGATTCAGACGCGGTGCCGAAGGCAAACGGCTCACCTCGTTCGCACCGCAGATCGGACATTCGACGAGCTTGCGGGACTGCTGCGACTCGAAGTCATCGGTCGAAGCGAACCAGCCTTCGAACCGATGGCCATGCGGACACTGTAAATCGAGGACCTTCATGTGGAATCAGGGCTTGCGTGCCAGTTTAGCGCAAAATGGAAATTTGTGAACGATCGTTCGCAAAGCTTTAGAGCCGACGCGCAACCGCCGGTAGCCGCAAGGGAATATGACGCGGGTGGGCGATTTTAACGCTTTACGGCATATGCTGCCGAAGGCGGCCCGGCTAGTAAGCGGTGCCACATCTGCTCCGCTCTACGGCCCGCTTGCGGCGCACTGCTACGCCACGAGATTGCTCAGTTGACAGCTCACACGCGGTTCAATCTGACGGGCCTCCTTCGTCAGATTGATCTGCTTCGCGAGTTTTGCGACATCCGCCACACCGATCTCGATCTCGTACCCGCCGCGCGCGGTCAGCCATTCGAGCACGTCCGCCAGATGCCACACCGATGCACTGCCTTCGTGGACCGGTGACGGGAAGTCGATTGCGTTGTTCAGCATCAGCTTGCGCATGTTTTGCCGCGACACGCCGGCCACCTCGGCCACGTCGGTCAGCCCTACGAAGTCAGGTCCCGCCTCGATCAGCTGCGCGGACGGCACCGCACCTTTCACGTCCTTGAGCGCGCTGGTGACAGCCGCGAGCGCGCTCGCGCCTTCACGGCTGAAAAGCAGCCCGAGGCGGCCGGGTTGCCCGACGCCAATCGTGGCGTCGTCGCACCCCGCTTCGCCCAACCGCTCGACGATTGCGTCTGCATCGCATTCTTCCGCGGCGAGGCGGTATTTCAACGTGAACACATATTCCATACGTTACTCCTGTCTTCGTTGAGCCCAGGTTGTTGCGATTCCTGCTTGATACCTGCGTGATACCTACGAACCCACTAGCGCCGTGCCGTGCAGTTGCCGACGATGCGCCGCAAGTGCCTGGCGTGATTGCCGGCATTCTTCGGCGTACTCCAGACGCTCGATATACAGAACTCCCCGCAACGACATTCGGCGTCTCTGAACGGGCAATGGATTTTTCCCCACGCATGACCTCTTCCGCCGTCCTGAACGCGCCAGCCGTGCTGCTCCGCGTATGCCAATGCGGCCTCGATCTCTTTCTTCATGTGCCTTGCTCGAACCATCGAGACCTCCAATTTAGTCGCTCCAGCACAGGTTGTCAATTGACAACCTGTGCTGGAGCAGAAATGAGACCACTGCGATCTTTAACGTCAGCCATCCAAAACAAAATCGACGACGAATTCGGTGATCGAGAGGTTCATATTAGCCGGCCGCCGGCGCCACGACGAGCCGGCCAGATGGCATAGGAGACGGCTTATTTTTCGAGCCAGAAAGAAACCGGGAAGCCAATGAAAAGCCCCTGCCGGTCATCGACCAACAGGGGCTCCGTTCACCTGCAACGCGGATCAGCTATCGGGCAGACGCGAACTTATACCGTTTCGGGCGCCTCGGTCGGCCACGTACCCGACAGCACTTTCTCGAGCCAGAAGGTACCGATGATCGTCTTCACATCGGTGATCTTGCCCGTGCGCACCCACTCGGATACCTGCTCCACGGTCGCGGTGAAAAGTTCGAGAAACTCGCCTTCATCGAGGTTGCGCTCACCCGCGGTCAAGCCCCGCGCGAGATAGATATCAATGAATTCGGTCGAGTAAGAAATGATCGGGTGAATCCGAGTCAGGTACACGTACTCGCGCGCGGTATAGCCGGTTTCCTCGCGCAGTTCCCGGACCGCGCAGGCCAGCGCGCCCTCGTTCGGGTCGAGCTTGCCGGCCGGATATTCGACCATCACCTTGCCCATCGGATAGCGATACTGACTTTCGAGCAGCACGCGAGCGTCGTCGAACAAGGGGATCACCATGACGGCGCCCGGATGCTGAACGTATTCGCGCGTTGCCTGTTTGCCGTCGGGCAGTCGGACCGTATCGTACTTGACAGTCATGAACGGTCCTTGATGGACCGTCTTGCTGTCGATACAAGTCTCGGTTAGCGCGGCGTCGTGATTGGGAAGCTCAGCCATGTGCGGACCTCAGAACAGCCAGGCGCGCGCGACGGCGGGACGCCGTCAGCGGCGTTTGACGAGATATTGGAAGGTAAAGCCGGGGAAAGCGAACACGACGAACAGCGCGAACGTGATCGCGTAGAACTGCCAGCCCTGCTCGAAGCGATTTCCCGCGCGCGCTTCGAGCAAAAAGCCCAGCGCGCCGACCACGAAATACAGCACGATCAATTCGGCAATCCGGAGCCAGGCGCTTTTCTTCGCCGCTTTCAACGGCACCGCGGCGAAGAGGCGCTGATTCAGGAACGGCAGGTTGGCGCCGACCAGCGCCAACAGCACGATAAACCAGCCCGCAGCGGACATCAGAGCAGCAGCGTGTGCTGGATCGCCTGCAAGCAGGCGCGCAACAGCGGATCCGGCACGATACCGAGCACCAGCACGGCGACGCCGTTCAACGCGAGCAACGCGCGCGTGCTCGTGTCCGCCACGATCGGCGACTTGTCTTGCGGCTCGTCGAAGTACATCAGCTTGACGATACGCAGGTAGTAGAACGCGCCGAACAGCGACGTGATCACGGCGAGCACGGTGAGCCAGGTCAGGCCGGCGTTCATCGTCGCTTGCAGCACGGCGAGCTTCGCATAGAAGCCGACTGCCGGCGGAATACCCGCGAGCGAGAACATCATGATCATCATCACGAACGCGAATACCGCGCTGCGCTGATTGAGGCCCTTGAAGTCCTCCAGCGTGTCCGCTTCGAAGTCGCGGCGCGCGAGCAGCATGATGACGCCGAAGGTGCCGAGCGTCGTGATCAGGTAGACGATGCTGTAGAACATCGCCGAGCCGTACGCGTTCGCGGCGCCCGTGGTCTTCTGGTCGACCACGCCGGCGAGCAGGCCGAGCAGCACGAAGCCCATGTTCGAGATCGCCGAATACGCGAGCATCCGCTTGACGTTGCGCTGCACGATCCCGGTGATGTTGCCGACGATCAGCGACAGCGCCGCCAGAATCACCAGCATCTGCTGCCATTCGACCGCCAGCGGCAGCAGGCCCATCACGAGGAAACGCAGACCCCACGCGAACGCCGCGACCTTCGGGCCGCCGCCGACGATGAGCGTCATCGCCGTCGGTGCGCCCTGGTACACGTCAGGCACCCACATATGGAACGGCACCGCACCCATCTTGAACGCCACGCCCGCCACGATGAAGATGACGCCGAACAGCAGCACGGTCGGATCGTAGTGGCTCGTGCTGATCGCCTTGAACACTTCGTTCAGGTCGAGCGAGCCGGTCGCGCCATACAGCATCGAAACACCGTACAGCAGGAAGCCGGAAGCCAGCGCGCCGAGCACGTAGTACTTCATCGCCGCTTCGTTCGACGACGCCACTTCGCGACGCAGCGCGATCACCGCGTACAGCGACAGCGACATCAGTTCCAGACCGAGATACAGCGTCAGGAAGTTATTGCCCGAGATCATCACGATCTGGCCGAGCAGCGAGAACATGCCGAGCAGGAAGAAGTCGCCGCGGAACAGGCTACGGTCTTCGAGGTAGCGACGCGAATAAACGATCGTCACCGCATAGCCGAGCGACACCACTGCCTTCATCACATTGGCGAACGGATCGACCACGTACATGTGATCGAAGAAGTAATGCACTTGCGGGTCGAACGCATTGATCGCGAACCAGATCCCGGCGACGAGCGTCGAGTAGAACGCGATGAAATACGTGGTACGGCGACCCTCCTGGCCGACGAACGTGTCGTTGAGCCACGCGATGACAATGGCGAGCATCACCAGTGCGTCGGGCAACAGAGCAGTCATAGGGGCGTTTTGCATGGTCTTAAATTCCTCCGCTCGTCGTTACTGAGGCAACGGCAGCTTCGATTGGGCAACGTGGGAGAGGAGGTTTTCCACGGATACGTGCATCACATCGGTAAAGGGCTTCGGGTACAGGCCCATGAACAGCGTCAGTGCGGCGAGCACAGCCAGCATGAAAAATTCGCGACGGTCGATGTCGAGCAGGTTCTTCACGTGGTCGTTCGCGACCGCGCCGAAGTACACGCGCTTGTACATCCACAGCGTGTAGGCCGCGCCGAGAATCAGCGTGACTGCCGCGCCACTCGCGATCCAGAAGTTGTACTGGACGGAAGCCAGAATCACCATGAATTCGCCGACGAAACCGGAAGTGCCCGGCAAGCCGCAATTCGCCATCGCGAACAGCATCACGAACGCCGCGAACTTCGGCATCACGTTGACGACGCCGCCGTAATCGGCGATCTGACGCGAGTGCATGCGGTCGTACAGTACGCCGATGCACAGGAACATCGCGCCCGACACGAAACCGTGCGAGATCATCTGCACGATCGCGCCTTCCGCGCCGAGCTGATTGAAGATAAAGAAGCCGAGCGTGACAAAACCCATGTGCGCGATCGACGAATACGCGACCAGTTTCTTCATGTCGGCCTGCACCATCGCGACGAGACCGATGTAGATCACCGCGATCAGCGACAGCGTGATGACGACCGGTGCGAGGAGATGGCTCGCATCAGGCGTGATCGGCAGCGAGAAGCGCAGGAAACCGTACGCACCGAGCTTCAGCATGATCGCGGCCAGCACGACCGAGCCGCCGGTCGGCGCTTCCACGTGCGCGTCCGGCAACCACGTGTGCACCGGCCACATCGGCACCTTCACCGCGAAGGCCAGGAAGAACGCGATAAACAGTAGCACCTGCGGCGTCATCGCTATCTGCGCGTGCTGCCACGTGGCGATGTCGAACGAGCCGGTCTGGTTGTACAGATAGATCAGCGCAACCAGCATCAGCAGCGAGCCCGCCAGCGTGTACAGGAAGAACTTGAATGCCGCGTACACGCGGTTCGCCCCGCCCCACACGCCGATGATGATGTACATCGGGATCAGCGTCGCTTCGAAGAACACGTAGAACAACAGGCCGTCGGCCGCGCTGAACACGCCGACCATGATGCCCGACAGGATCAGGAAGGCCGCGAGGTACTGGCCGACGTTCTTCGTGATCACTTCCCACGCCGCGATCACGACGATCACCGTGATCAACGCGGTCAACGCAACGAACCACATCGAAATGCCGTCCACGCCGAGGTGATACGTGATGTGGAAGCGCTCGATCCAGTTCGCCTGCTCGACGAACTGCAGCTCGGCGGTGCTCGAATCGAAGCTGGTGATCAGTGGCAGCGTGACGAGGAAGCTCAGAACCGAGCCGATTAGTGAAATCCAGCGCGCGGGGGCGGGGTTCTCGTCGTTGCCGATCGCGAGGACCAGCAGACCGAAGAAGATCGGCAACCAGATCGCGATGCTCAGAATCGGATAAGCGTGCATGGGTGTCCCTCGCCTTTATTTGCCGCCGAGCGTTACGAACAGGGTCAGGAGCCCCAGCATGCCAATGATCATGGCGAACGCGTAGTGGTAGATGTAGCCGGATTGGAGGAAGCGGATCACGCTCGCGAACCAGCCGATAAAGCGTGCGCTGCCGTTGACGATGCCGTCGATCACGACCACGTCGCCTTCCTTCCACAGACCCCGGCCAATGGCCACCGCGCCTCGCGCAAACACGACTTCGTTGATCTTGTCCATGTAGTACTTGTTATCGAGCAACGTGTAGATCGGGCCGAATGCGCGCTTGATGACAGCGGGCAGATCCGGACGGACCAGATACAGGAACCATGCGACCACCACGCCTGCGAGCGCGAGCCACACAGGCAGGCCCGACACCGAGTGCAGACCCATCGATGCCCAGCCATGGAATTCTTCGGCCATCTCGTGCAGCGCCGGATGGCTCTCGCTGATGTAGATCACCTTGTCGAACGCGACGCCGTGCTGGAAGAAGTCGCCGAACAACATCGGACCGACGCCGATCGCGCCGATCACGATCGACGGAATCGCCAGCAGCACGAGCGGCACCCACACGACCCACGGCGTTTCGTGCGGCTCGTGAGCGTGGTCGTCGTGACCATGACCATGGTCGTCATGCCCATGCGACTCGGCCTCCGCGCCCATCGGTGATTCCGGGTGCTTCGGATTACGGAAGCGCTCCTCACCGTGGAACACCATGAAATACATACGGAACGAATACAACGCGGTCACGAACACGCTTGCGACCACCGCGAAGTACGCGAAACCCGAGCCCGGCAGATGCGACAGCTTCACCGCGTCGATGATCGAGTCTTTCGAGTAGAAGCCCGAGAAGAACGGCGTGCCGATCAGCGCGAGCGAACCGATCAGCGACGTGATCCACGTAATCGGCATGTACTTGCGCAGGCCGCCCATGTTGCGCATGTCCTGATCGTGATGCATGCCGATGATCACCGAACCCGCGCCGAGGAACAGCAGCGCCTTGAAGAACGCGTGCGTCATCAGGTGAAACACGGCGACCGAATATGCCGACGCGCCGAGCGCGACCGTCATGTAACCGAGCTGCGACAGCGTGGAATAAGCGACCACACGCTTGATGTCGTTCTGGACGATCCCGAGGAAACCCATGAACAGCGCGGTAATCGCACCGATGACCATGACGAACGACAGCGCCGTATCCGACAGTTCGAAGAGCGGCGACATGCGCGTGACCATGAAGATACCGGCCGTCACCATGGTCGCCGCGTGAATCAGCGCGGAGATCGGCGTCGGGCCTTCCATCGAGTCCGGCAGCCACACGTGCAGCGGGAACTGAGCCGACTTACCCATCGCGCCGATGAACAGGCAGATGCAAGCCACCGTCAGCAGGCCCCAGTCGGTACCCGGGAAGTTCAGCGCCGCGAGTTCGGTACGCTTCGCGAAGACTTCGCCGTAGTTCATAGAGCCGGCGAACGCGAACAGCAAACCGATGCCGAGCAGGAAACCGAAGTCGCCGACGCGGTTCACGATGAACGCCTTCATGTTCGCGTAGATCGCGCTCTCACGCTTGAAGTAGAAGCCGATCAGCAGGTACGACATGAGACCCACCGCTTCCCAGCCGAAGAACAGCTGCAGGAAGTTGTTGCTCATCACGAGCATCAGCATCGAGAACGTGAACAGCGAGATGTACGAGAAGAAGCGCTGGTAGCCGTCGTCGTCGGCCATGTAGCCGATCGTGTAGATATGCACCATCAGCGACACGAAGTTCACCACGCAGATCATCATCGCGGTCAGCGAGTCGACCAGGAAACCGACTTCAAGCTGGGTCTTGCCGATTGACATCCATTGATAAATGGTAGCGTTGAAGCTCGCGCCGTCCATCACCTGGAAAAAGACCATGACCGACAGGATGAACGAAATCGCGACGCCGAGGATCGTGACCGAATGCGCACCCGCCCGCCCTATCGCCTTGCCGAACAGCCCCGCAATCAGGGAACCAGCGAGCGGTGCCAGCGGAATTGCCAACAGCAGGTTTTCATTGAGTATCGTGGACATAACCGCTTTTCCTGAAATTAACCTTTGAGCTGATCGAGATCCTCGACATTGATCGTGTCGAGACTACGGAACAGGGTCACCAGAATTGCGAGACCGATCGCCGCTTCGGCTGCCGCAACCGTCAGCACGAAGAAGACGAAAATCTGGCCATGCACGTCGCCCAGGTAGTGCGAGAACGCGACGAAATTGGTGTTCACCGCGAGCAGCATCAGTTCGATCGCCATCAGGATGATGATGACGTTGCGGCGGTTCAGGAAAATGCCGACGATGCTGATCGCAAACAGGATCGCGCCGAGGACAAGGTAATGGGCAAGGGTCAACATGATTTCTATCTCCTGTCCGCTCAGCTGTTCTTGGCCGGCGCCGAGTCGGCTGCTGCTGCAGCTGCCGCGGCAGCCGCCTGTTCCGCAGCGAGGGTCGCCGCGGTTTTCTCTGACGGCATCTTCACAACGCGCACGCGGTCCTGCACGCGCACCTTGACCTGTGCGCTGACGTTCTGACGCTTGCTGTCCTTCTTGTGGCTCGTGGTCAGCGCGATCGCCGCGATGATGGCAACCAGCAGGATCAGGCCGGCAATTTCGAACGCGAAGATGTAGTCGGTATAGATGACCTTGCCGATCAGGCGCGTGTTCGACCAGTCGCCCATGCCAGCGGCAGCCGCGGCCGTGTCACGCAGCGCCGTGGTGGTCGCGCCGTAGCCGTGCCACAGGATCAGCGCGGTTTCGATCACGATGATCGCGCCCACCGCCGAGGCCATCGGCACGAAGCGTTTGAAGTCCTTGCGCAGCACGTCGAGATTGACGTCCAGCATCATCACGACGAACAGGAACAGCACCATCACCGCGCCGACGTAGACCAGCACCAGCAGGATCGCGAGGAACTCGGCTTCCAGCAGCATCCAGATCGCCGCTGCGTTGAAGAACGCCAGCACGAGAAACAGTGCGGACGACACCGGGTTGCGCGAGGTGATCACCTTCAGCCCTGAAACCACCAGGAGCAGCGCGAAGATGTAGAACAGTACGGTCGTGAATTCCATGATTACCGGTTCATCGTTAGGCCATCGTCAGGCATTGTTCTTTGGCACCCGTGGCTGGCAAAAGCGGACGAAACCGCCAGAACCGCCACACAGGTGCGCCGTGCCGCGGCGTTCAGGCCGCGGCGGTCGGCCCGACAGCAGGCCGTGTTACTGCTTTTACTGCCGCATTTGCTGCAAGCGGGAAAACGCTTCAACGATACGGTGCGTCGGCTGCCTTGTTGGCGGCGATTTCTGCTTCGTAGCGGTCGCCAACGGCCAGCAGCATTTCCTTCGTGAAGTAAAGGTCGCCGCGCTTCTCGCCGTGATACTCGAGAATGTGCGTCTCGACGATCGAATCGACCGGGCAGCTTTCTTCGCAGAAACCGCAGAAGATGCACTTGGTCAGGTCGATGTCGTAGCGCGTCGTGCGGCGCGTGTTGTCCGCGCGCGTTTCCGATTCGATTGTGATCGCGAGCGCCGGGCACACTGCTTCGCACAGCTTGCACGCGATGCAGCGCTCTTCGCCGTTTTCATAGCGGCGCAGCGCATGCAGACCGCGGAAACGCGGCGAGATCGGGGTCTTCTCTTCAGGGAACTGCACGGTGATCTTGCGCTGGAACGCGTAGCGTCCGGTCAGCGCGAGGCCTTTCAGCAGTTCCGTGAGGAAGAAAGTCTTGAAGAAGTTTTGGATTGCGGTCATAGGTTCGTCCGCCCTTTATTTCCAGATGTTCAACGGCGACATGATCCAGAAGCCGACCACCACGAGCCACACCACGCAGACCGGAATGAAAACCTTCCAGCCGAGACGCATGATCTGGTCATAGCGATAGCGCGGGAACGTGGCACGCGCCCAGATGAACACCGACAACAGCAAGAAAACCTTGGCGACGAGCCAGACGATGCCCGGGATAAACGACAGGAACCCGAACGGGGCGCTCCAGCCGCCGAGGAACAGTGTTGCAGCCAATGCCGAGATCACGATCATGTTGATGTACTCGGCGAGGAAGAACAGCGCGAACGCCATACCCGAGTAATCGATCATGTGGCCCGCGACGATTTCCGATTCGCCCTCCACCACGTCGAACGGGTGGCGGTTCGTTTCGGCGATGCCGGAGATGAAGTACACGACGAACATCGGCAGCAGCGGCAGCCAGTTCCAGGACAGGAAGTTCAGGCCGTGCGAGGCGAAGAAGCCCTGCTCCTGCGAGCCGACGATGCCCGACAGGTTCAGCGTGCCAGCCGTCATCAGCACGACCACCAGCGCAAAGCCCATCGAGATTTCGTACGAGACCATCTGCGCGGCGGCGCGCATCGCGCCGAGGAACGCGTACTTCGAGTTCGACGCCCAGCCGGCCAGAATCACGCCATACACGCCGATCGACGAGATCGCCATCGCGTATAGCAGACCCGCGTTGATGTCACCGAGCACCGCGCCCGCCTGGAAAGGAATCACCGCCCAGACCGCGAAGGCCGGCACCACCACCATGATCGGCGCGATCACGTAGATCCAGCGGCTTGCCTGAGCGGGCTGGATCACTTCCTTCAGCAGCAGTTTCAGCACGTCGGCGATCGGCTGCAAGAGCCCGGCGGGACCGACGCGGTTCGGACCGAGACGCACATGCATCCAGCCGATCAGCTTGCGCTCCCACAGAATCAGGTAAGCGACGCACAGCAGGATCGCGACGGCCACCACCAGGATGCGCACGAGCGCCCACACCGTGGGCCATGCCACACCGAGAAGTTGGGCGCCGCCCGAGTTGATCGTATCGAACAAGCTCATTTACGCCTTCTCCACCACCAGTTCACCGAACAGGCTGCCCAGCGCTGCACCGGCAGGCGTAGCCGCCGATACGCGGACGACCGTCTCCGCAAGATTCGCATCGCGCACGGCCGGCAACTGCACCGCTTGCTCGCCCTGACGAACGCGCACCGCGTCGCCCTCTTTCAAACCCAGTTTGTCGAACAGCGCAGCGGGCAGGCCGACCGAATTCGCCGTACGGGCCGCCGCGGTCAGATGCAGCGACTCCGCGCGACGCACGAGCGCATCGGCATGATAGATCGGCACGTTCGCGAGACGCTCGAACTTGCCTTCCGCCGCCTTCGCGGCCTGGCCGCGCGTCACCGCGACACTAGTGCGGTTCGATAGACGCGACTTCAGCTCGCCGTCGCCGAGCGCGGCCGCACGCACTTCTTCGACCGTGTCGTATTCGAAACCCGGCGCGCCGAGCAGGCTGCCCAGCACGCGCAACACCTTCCAGGCCGGACGCGTGTCGCCGAGCGGACGCACGACGCCGTTGAACGCCTGCACCGTGCCTTCGGCATTGACGAACGTACCGCCCGATTCGGTGAATGGCGCGATCGGCAGCAGCACGTCGGCATAGTCGGCGCCGGTCTGGAACGGCGACATCACGACGACCATTTCGGCCTGCTTCAGCGCCGCAAGCGCCCGCGCCGGATTGGCCGTGTCGAATTCCGGCTCGAGATTCAACAGCAGATAGCCTTTGCGCGGCTGCTCGAACACTTCGCGCGCGTTCAGACCGCCTTCGCCCGGCAGCGCGTTCACGAGGTGCGCGCCGACCGTGTTGGCCGCTTCGGTCAGGAAACCGAGCGTTGCACCGGTTGCCTCGGCAATCCATTGCGCCGCGGCGTGGATCGCCGCGAAGTCCGGATGACGGACCGCTTCGTTACCGAGCAGCACGACGCGGCGCTCGCCGGTAGTCAGCGATTTCGCTATCTGCTTGTGCGCGTCCGTCGGCTGCGTGCCCGCGAATGCTTCCGGCAGCGCGACGCCCTTCGCTTCGCCCACCGCGCCGGCGATGCCTGCCAACACCTCGAGCCATGCCGACGGAGCCGCGACCACGCGTTGCGCCTGAGGGATCATCGCGTCGTCGTTGGTGGCCTGGAGCAGCGTAAGTGCCGAACCGCCTCGTGCGACCTGGCGCAAACGCGCGGCGAACAGCGGATGGTCACGGCGCAGATCCGAGCCGATCACGAGCGCCGCATCGACGTTCGACAGATCGGCGATCGTGCCGCCGAGCCACGGCGCGCCAGTAACGGGCGCCGAGAAATCCGACTGACGCAGACGGAAGTCGACGTTCGGCGTGCCGACCGCTTGCGCGATCTGCTTCAACAGGAACAGTTCTTCGACGGTGCTGTGCGCGCTCGACAGTGCGGCAAGCGCGTTCGCGCCGTGGTCACTGTTGATGCCCTTCAGACCCTTGACCACGTATTCGAGCGCGGTCTGCCAGTCGGTTTCGACCCACTGGCCGCCTTGCTTGAGCATCGGTTTGGTCAGACGCTCGGGGCTGTTCAGGCCTTCGTACGAGAAGCGGTCCTTGTCCGAGATCCAGCACTCGTTGATCGCTTCGTTTTCGAACGGCAGAACGCGCATCACGCGATTGTTCTTCACCTGCACGATGAGGTTCGCACCGACGGAATCGTGCGGGCTCACCGATTTGCGGCGTGACAGCTCCCACGTACGGGCGCTGTAGCGGAACGGCTTGCTCGTGAGCGCGCCGACCGGGCACAGGTCGATCATGTTGCCCGACAGCTCGGAGTCGACCGTCTTGCCGACGAACGACGTGATTTCCGCATGCTCGCCGCGACCCAGCATGCCGAGTTCCATCACCCCGGCGATTTCCTGGCCGAAGCGAACGCAACGCGTGCAGTGAATGCAGCGCGACATCTCTTCCATCGAGATCAGCGGACCCACGTTCTTGTGGAACACCACGCGCTTTTCTTCGCTATAGCGTGACGACGACTTGCCGTAACCAACGGCCAGATCCTGCAACTGGCATTCGCCACCCTGATCGCAGATCGGGCAGTCGAGCGGATGGTTGATCAGCAGGAATTCCATCACGGCTTGCTGGCCTTTCACCGCCTTGTCCGACCTGGTGCGCACGATCATGCCAGCCGA
This sequence comes from Paraburkholderia sp. UCT2, assembly GCF_014397665.1. Taxonomy (NCBI): domain Bacteria; kingdom Pseudomonadati; phylum Pseudomonadota; class Betaproteobacteria; order Burkholderiales; family Burkholderiaceae; genus Paraburkholderia; species Paraburkholderia sp. UCT2. The sequence continues at coordinate 73,122 of NZ_VZQO01000025.1, read as the reverse complement.
CACCGGGGTCGCGCACGCGGGCACGGCCTTCGGCATCTTCTCGACATCGACCAGACACATCCGGCAGTTGGCCGCAATCGACAGCTTCTTGTGATAGCAGAAGTGAGGAATGTAGGTGTCGACCTTATGCGCAGCCTGGATCACCATGCTGCCTTCAGGCACCTCGACTTTCTTGCCGTCTATTTCCAGTTCAACCATGATGGTCAATCTTCCTTAACCTGTTACCGCTCAATCGTTCGCCTGTTCATCGCCCGCTTCGGGCCATGAATCCTGCGGTTGAGGTGTTCGTCTGGTAGTTATCCGTCAGCCGAACCTGGCGGGCCGACTCAGGCAGCCACCGTCAGGCAGCCACTGTTTCGGGCGCCGCCGTGCCGGCATGGCCGCCGACGAGGCAATGCTTGTGGGCGACGTGATATTCGAATTCGTCCCAGTAGTGCTTGAGCATGCCCCGAACCGGCATCGCGGCCGCGTCGCCGAGCGCGCAGATCGTGCGGCCCATGATGTTTTCCGCGACGGAGTTCAGCAGATCCAGATCTTCCTGGCGGCCGAGACCATGCTCGATACGATGCACGACGCGATACAGCCAGCCCGTGCCTTCACGGCAAGGCGTGCATTGACCGCACGACTCTTCGTAATAGAAGTACGACAGGCGCAGCAGCGAGCGCACCATGCAGCGCGTCTCGTCCATCACGATCACTGCGCCCGAGCCGAGCATCGAGCCGGCCTTCGCGATCGAGTCGTAATCCATGTCGGTCTGCATCATCATCTCGCCCGGAATCACCGGCGCCGACGAACCACCAGGAATCACAGCCTTGATCTTCTTGCCGCCACGCATGCCGCCGGCGAGTTCCATCAGCGTCGCGAACGGCGTGCCGAGCGGAATTTCGTAGTTGCCCGGACGCTCGACGTCGCCCGACACCGAGAAAATCTTCGTGCCGCCGTTGTTCGGCTTGCCGATTTCAAGGTAATTCTGCGGGCCGATGGCGAGCAGGAACGGCACCGCCGCGAACGTTTCGGTGTTGTTGATCGTGGTCGGCTTGCCGTACACGCCAAAGCTCGCCGGGAACGGCGGCTTGAAGCGCGGCTGCCCCTTCTTGCCCTCGATCGATTCGAGCAGCGCGGTTTCTTCGCCACAGATGTACGCGCCGTAACCGTGATGCGCATGCAGCTCAAACGAAAAGCCAGAGCCCATGATGTTGTCGCCGAGGAACCCGGCGCGGCGAGCTTCTTCCAACGCTTCTTCGAAGCGCTTATAGACTTCCCAGATTTCGCCGTGAATATAGTTGTAGCCGACCGTGATGCCCATCGCGTACGCGCCGATCGCCATACCTTCGATCAGCGAATGCGGATTGAAGCGCAGAATGTCGCGGTCCTTGAACGTACCCGGCTCGCCCTCGTCCGAATTACAGACGAGGTACTTCTGGCCCGGGAACTGACGCGGCATGAAGCTCCACTTCAGACCGGTCGGGAAGCCCGCGCCGCCGCGGCCGCGCAGACCCGACGCCTTGACGTCGGCGATCACCTGCTCGGGCGCGATCTTTTCTTCCAGGATGCGGCGCAGCTGGGCGTAACCGCCGCGAGCCACATAGTCTTCGAGATGCCAGTTGTCGCCGTTCAGTCCGGCGAGAATCAGCGGTTTGATGTGACGATCGTGTAAAGCCGTCATTTCGAAAGTTCCTCGAGCAGCTGGTCGATCTTCTCGCGGCTCATGAAGCTGCACATGCGTTGGTTGTTCACCAGCATCACCGGCGCGTCGCCGCACGAACCCATGCACTCACCCTCTTTCAGCGTGAATTTGCCATCGGGCGTGGTTTCGCCGAAGTCGATGCCGAGCCTCTGCTTCAGGTATTCAGCGGCGCTTTCGGAACCGCCGTCCGGGCCGAGCTGGCACGGCAGGTTCGTACAGAGCGTGATCTTGAACTTGCCGACCGGCGAGGTCTCATACATCGTGTAGAAGGTCGCTACCTCCTGCACGGCGATTGCCGGCATGCAGAGATAATCCGCGACGAACTGCATGAGTTCGGGCGACAGCCAGCCATGCTCCGTTTGAGCAATGGCCAACGCCGACATCACGGCGGACTGTTTCTGATCCGCGGGGTACTTTGCGACCGCACGATCGATTTCTTTCAGGCCTTCAGCTGAGATCATTTTCAGACACGACTCTTTCAATTCCTACCGAACGAAAACCTGTCGCTCACGTCATACTGCGACAGACCCGGCGTTCCTTTGCTTGACCCGCGTGGCGGTGCGACGACCGCAGACGCGCGTCGATGAATACGTCCTAGCGATCCACTTCGCCGAACACGATGTCCTGCGTGCCGATGATCGTCACGGCGTCGGCGATCATGTGGCCGCGCGCCATTTCGTCGAGCGCGGACAGGTGCGCATAGCCCGGGGCGCGGATCTTCAAACGATACGGCTTGTTGGCGCCGTCCGAGATCAGATAGATGCCGAACTCGCCCTTCGGATGTTCGACTGCGGCATACGCCTCGCCTTCGGGCACATGGAAGCCTTCGGTGAACAGCTTGAAGTGGTGGATCAGATCTTCCATGTTCGACTTCATGCCGATGCGCGACGGCGGCGCAACCTTGTGATTGTCCGTCATTACCGGGCCCGGATTTTTGCGCAGCCACTCAATGCACTGTTTCGCGATACGCGTGGACTGGCGCATTTCTTCGACGCGCACCAGATAGCGGTCATAGCAGTCACCATTCACGCCGACCGGAATGTCGAAGTCGAGCTTGTCATAAACCTCATACGGCTGCTTCTTGCGCAGATCCCACTCGATGCCCGAGCCACGCAGCATCGCGCCGGTCATGCCGAGCTGCAGCGCGCGCTCCGGGCTGACCACGCCGATACCAACCAGACGCTGCTTCCAGATCCGGTTGTCGGTGAGCAGCGTTTCGTATTCGTCGACACACTTCGGGAAGCGCGTAAAGAAGTCGTCGATGAAGTCGAGCAGCGAACCCTGACGGTTTTCGTTCATCTTCGACAACGCCTTCGCATTGCGAATCTTCGACGCCTTGTATTGCGGCATTGCGTCAGGCAGATCGCGATAGACGCCGCCCGGGCGATAGTAGGCCGCGTGCATGCGCGCGCCCGACACCGCCTCGTACACGTCCATCAGGTCTTCGCGCTCACGGAACGCATACAGGAACACCGCCATCGCACCGACGTCGAGCGCGTGCGAGCCAATCCACATCAGGTGATTCAACACGCGCGTGACTTCGTCGAACAGCACACGAATGTATTGCGCGCGCAGCGGCACGTCGATGCCGAGCAGCTTTTCAATGGCGAGCACGTAGCCGTGCTCGTTGGCCATCATCGACACGTAGTCGAGACGGTCCATGTACGGCACCGACTGGATGAACGTCTTGCTTTCGGCGAGCTTTTCAGTCGCGCGATGCAGCAGACCGATGTGCGGATCGGCGCGTTGGATCACTTCGCCGTCGAGTTCGAGCACGAGACGCAACACACCGTGCGCTGCCGGGTGCTGCGGACCAAAGTTGAGCGTGTAGTTCTTGATCTCTGCCATGACGTTCTCTTAGTGTTTCAGACCGCCATAGCGATCCTCGCGGATCACGCGCGGCGTGATTTCCCGCGGCTCGATCGTCACCGGCTGATAAACGACGCGCTTCTCTTCCGGGTCGTAACGCATCTCGACGTAGCCGGAGACCGGGAAATCCTTGCGGAACGGATGACCGATGAAACCGTAGTCGGTCAGAATGCGGCGCAGGTCCGGGTGACCTTCGAAGACGATGCCGTACAGGTCGAACGCTTCGCGCTCGTACCAGTTGACCGAATTCCAGATATCGACGACGGACGGCAGGATCGGCATGTCGTCGTCCGGCGCGAACACGCGCAGCCGCAGACGCCAGTTGTTTTGTACCGACAGCAGATGCAGCACTGCCGCAAAACGCGGGCCGTCGTAAGCGCCTTCGGCATAGGTCTGATAATCGACGCCGCACAGGTCGACACACTGCTCGAAACCGAGCGAGCGATCGTCGCGCAGACGCTTTGCCACGTTGAGGTAGTCGCCGGCCTTGACGACGATCGTCAATTCACCGACCGACTCGGTCACGCTCAACAGGAGGCCGCCAAAGGCCGCCTCGAGGTTCGCTTTCAGGGTCTCGAGTTTGCTTGCCATATTGTGGGAGGCGTTGGCCTTATTGACGGGCGATGGTGTTAGTGCGGCGAATCTTGGCTTGCAGCTGGATCACGCCGTATACCAGCGCTTCCGCCGTGGGCGGACAACCCGGCACGTACACGTCGACCGGGACTATCCGGTCGCAGCCGCGCACCACCGAGTACGAGTAGTGGTAATAGCCACCGCCGTTCGCGCATGAGCCCATCGAGATCACCCACCGCGGCTCCGCCATCTGGTCGTAAACCTTGCGCAGAGCGGGCGCCATCTTGTTGCACAGCGTGCCGGCGACGATCATCACGTCCGACTGACGCGGACTCGGACGAAACACCACGCCGAAACGGTCGAGATCATAACGGGCAGCGCCCGCATGCATCATCTCGACCGCGCAGCACGCAAGACCGAACGTCATCGGCCACAGCGAGCCGGTGCGCGTCCAGTTGATCAGTTTGTCCGCCGTAGTGGTGACAAACCCTTCCTTCAAGACCCCTTCGATACTCATTTGCTTTCCACTCCAGACGGGGCGGCAAGCCTGGCCACCCACGCAAACCGGCGATTAATCCATCATTCCCAGTCGAGGCCGCCCTTCTTCCAGATGTAGGCAAAGCCAAGCAGGAACTCGAGCAGGAAAATCATCATTGCCGTGAACCCAGCCCAGCCGATGTCACGCAACGCCACGCCCCACGGGAACAGGAATGCGGTCTCAAGGTCGAAAATGATGAAGAGAATGGCGACGAGGTAGTAGCGCACGTCGAATTTCATGCGCGCATCTTCGAATGCTTCGAAGCCGCACTCGTACGGTGCGTTTTTCTCGGTGTCGGGCTTGTTGGGACCGAGGAGCTTGCCAATACTGACCAGTGCTACGCCTAAACCGGTGCCCACAATAAGGAACAGCAAAACGGGGAAATAGGCTGCGAGGTTCAAGACAATCCTCAATCGGTTGGTTCTAAGTGCCGTCAGGAGCATAGCACCCCTGACGCGAAATCACTTCCTCAACGCGCATGACGTAAGCCGTACAGCGATACGCCAGAAGTGAAAATGCCAGCCGAAGCGAAGCAAACGGCTGGCATTTAGATAACATTTGGTGCCGACGGCGAGACTCGAACTCGCACAGCTTTCGCCACTACCCCCTCAAGATAGCGTGTCTACCAATTTCACCACGTCGGCACTATATGCAATCCCGGAAAACAACTTGCAAAACCCGCGAATCGCTTCAAGACTTGAATTGTAACTTGCTTAAGCAGATTGTTCAACGCACAAGACCACGTCCGCCGAAAATTTATTTCGGCACGCCCGTCGCCGGAACCGACGCAGGCGCAGCCGGCGTTGCAGGCGATGCCGCCACCGGGGCCGAGCCCGCAGCCGGCGCCGAAGCCGCGACCGGCGCAGTAGCTGCCGCGCCCAGCACGCCTGCCGACGGCTTCACGTGATACGCACCAAGGTAAGTGAGTGCCAGTGTCGTGGCAAAGAACAGCGCTGCGAGCACTGCCGTGGTACGCGACAGGAAGTTCGCCGAACCCGTCGCACCGAACAGGCTACCCGACGCGCCGCTGCCGAAAGCCGCGCCCATATCGGCACCTTTGCCGTGCTGCAGCAACACAAGTCCGATGACCCCGAACGCCGACAACAACTGAACGACGATAATCAATGTTTTCAAATACAGCATCACACTCACCTGAGTCTTTATTTAACCGCGCCGCACACTGTGTGTTGCGCGAAATGGAGTCATCCTCGCCGAGACGCCCAGCTTAACCAGCCACGCTGGTCGCAGCGGCCGCCTTGCAGATCGCCAGAAAATCCTGATCTTTCAACGACGCGCCGCCGATCAGGCCGCCGTCGATATCGAGCTGACGGAACAGTTCTTCCGCGTTGTCCGGCTTAACGCTGCCGCCGTATAGCAACGGCACGTCCGCCGCACCCTTGGCCGCGAGACGTGCGCGCAGGAACCCATGCACGGCCTGCGCCTGTGCCGCCGATGCGCTCTTGCCGGTGCCAATTGCCCACACCGGCTCATACGCGACGACGAGGCGAGCCGCTTCCTGAGCCGACAGCTTCGCGAGCACCTCGTCGAGCTGACCGCCGACGACCTGCTCGGTGCAACCCGCTTCGCGTTCTTCGAGCGTTTCGCCGACGCACACGATCGGCGTCAAACCCGCCTCGAGCACACGCTGCGCTTTCACCGCGACCAGTTCGGCGCTTTCGCGGTGATACGCGCGGCGCTCCGAGTGCCCGACGATCGCAAACGTGGCGCCGAAGTCCGTCACCATCGGCGCAGCCACTTCGCCGGTATAGGCGCCATGCGTGAACGCGGACACGTCCTGCACGCCCCACACGACCGGGCTGCCTTCGAGCAGCGACTGAGTCTGCCCGAGATAGAGGCTCGGCACGCACACACCGACGCGCACGTCGGCCGGCAATTCACTGGCGCCCTGTGCCACTGCCTGCAGCAACGCGGCGTTGGCGGCGAGCCGCCCATGCATCTTCCAGTTACCGACTACCAGTTTGGCTCGTTGTTGATTCGACATCGTCTCGTATTGTCCTGTCTTGCCAGTCCGGCCTGCTGCCGGCGGACTTCGCTCGCGCCTCGCTGCAGTTTGTTCCTGCGCTCGCGGCCCGCCCGTCGGATTGATCCGGCGCGCGCAAAACGCGCAATTTTACTGCGTGGGGTGGATCGGGTCAAACCGATGACGTCAAGCCTCCTGACCCCACGTCAACACGATCTTGCCGACGTGCGTGCCGCTTTCCATCAGCGCATGCGCGTCGGCAGCCTGGGCGGCCGGAAACACGCGATGCACGACCGGCTTGATGCGCCCAGCTTCGAGATGCGGCCACACGCGCTCCTTCAGTTGAGCGGCGATCTGCGCCTTGAACTCGATCGGCCGTGGTCGCAGTGTGGAACCGGTAACCGTCAGACGGCGGCGCAACACTTCGTTCAGGTTCAGCTCCGCCTTCGCGCCGCCGAGCAGCGCAATTAGTACGATACGGCCACCGTCGGCGAGAGCCGACAATTCGCGCGGCACGTAGCTGCCTGCCACCATGTCGAGGATCACGTCGACGCCACGATCGTTGGTCAGCGACTTGATGACTTCGACGAAATCTTCAGTCCTGTAGTTGATCGCGCGTTCGGCGCCGAGCGCTTCGCACGCGCGGCACTTTTCGTCCGAGCCCGCGGTCGCGAACACACGGAAGCCGAGTGCGTGCGCAATCTGGATCGCCGTCACGCCGATGCCGCTCGCCCCCCCCTGCACGAGCAGCGTTTCATTCGCACCGCCCTCGCCCTGGCCGAGCTGCGCGCGATTGAAGACGTTGCTCCACACCGTGAAAAAAGTCTCGGGCAGCGAAGCCGCTTCGATATCCGACAACCCCGTCGGCACCGGCAGGCATTGCAGCAGCGGCGCGGCAGCAAATTCCGCGTAGCCGCCGCCCGCGAGCAGCGCGCACACGCGATCGCCGATCTTCAGACCGAACGGGTTGCTCTTCGCGTCGATCGTGCCGCCGACGATCTCGCCCGCCACCTCCAGCCCCGGCAGATCCGACGCTCCCGGCGGCGGCGCATAGCCGCCCTTGCGCTGAAACACGTCCGGACGATTGATGCCGGATGCCGCCACCTTGATCAGCACCTCGCCAGCCTTGAGCTGCGGCGTCGGACGCTCCGCCAGCTTGAGGACTTCCGGCGCACCGAATTCAGTGATTTCGATCGCTTTCATCTGTGTCAACTCCAAGATTGGATTGCGTTACCTACCCGTTGCTGCCGTCTGCCATAGCGCCGCGCTGCGATTCGAATGCGCAACGCAATCCATCCTGCATGAAAAACGGCCGGCGCGCATGACACGGCCGGCCGTTTGTCCGCTACCGCCTTACTGCGGCGTCGGCTCGCCTTGCGGCGCGTCGTTCAGCAATGCCTTCGCCGACAGACGCACACGACCCTTCTCGTCCGTCTGGATGACCTTGACCTTCACCTGCTGGCCATCCTTCAGATAGTCGTTGATGTCCTTGATGCGCTCGTTCGCGATCTCGGAGATATGCAGCAGACCATCCTTACCCGGCAGGATGTTCACGATCGCGCCGAAGTCGAGCAGCTTGAGCACGGTGCCTTCGTACACCTGGCCCACTTCGACTTCCATCGTGATCGCTTCGATACGACGCTTCGCTTCGGCCATGCCTTCGCTGTTCGTGCTCGCGATCGTGACGACGCCGTCATCCGAAATGTCGATCGTCGTGCCGGTTTCTTCGGTGAGCGCGCGGATCACCGAGCCGCCCTTGCCGATCACGTCGCGAATCTTTTCCGGGTTGATCTTGATCGTGATCATGCGCGGTGCGAACTCCGATAGTTGGGTGTTCGCGCCGGCCACGGCCGAGGTCATCTTGCCGAGGATGTGCATGCGGCCTTCCTTCGCCTGCGCGAGCGCGACCTGCATGATTTCCTTCGTGATGCCCTGAATCTTGATGTCCATCTGCAGCGCGGTCACGCCTTGTTCCGTACCCGCGACCTTGAAGTCCATGTCGCCGAGGTGATCTTCGTCGCCGAGAATGTCGGTCAGCACCGCGAAGCGATTACCTTCGAGGATCAGGCCCATCGCGATACCGGCGACGTGCGCCTTCATCGGCACGCCGGCGTCCATCAGCGCGAGGCAGCCGCCACACACCGAAGCCATCGACGACGAACCGTTCGACTCGGTGATTTCCGACACGACGCGGATCGAGTAGCCGAACTCGTCGGCGCTCGGCAGGCACGCGACGAGCGCGCGCTTGGCGAGACGGCCGTGACCGATTTCACGGCGCTTCGGCGAACCGACGCGGCCCGTTTCGCCCGTCGCGAACGGAGGCATGTTGTAGTGGAGCATGAAGCGTTCGCGGTACTCGCCTTCGAGCGCGTCGATGTTTTGCTCGTCGCCCTTCGTGCCGAGCGTCGCGACCACCATCGCCTGCGTCTCGCCGCGCGTGAACAGCGCCGAGCCGTGGGTACGCGGCAGCACGCCGGTGCGGATTTCGATCGGGCGCACGGTGCGCGTGTCGCGGCCGTCGATACGCGGCTCGCCGTTCAGGATCTGCGTACGGACGATCTTCGCTTCGATGTCGAACAGCACGTTGCCGACCGACGCCTTGTCGGCCGCCACGGTGCCCGCTGCCGCCGCTTCTTCCTCGAGCTTCGCCGAGGTCGCCGCGTAGACTTCCTTCAGCTTGGTCGAGCGAGCCTGCTTGTCGCGGATCTGGTAAGCGGCGAGCAGATCGGCCTGCGCGAGTTCGGTCACGCGTGCGATCAGCGCTTCGTTCTTTGCGGCGGGCTGCCAGTCCCACTCGGGCTTGCCGCCTTCCCGGACGAGTTCGTGGATCGCGTCGATCGCGGTCTGCATCTGCTCGTGACCGAACACGACGGCGCCGAGCATCACTTCTTCGCTCAATTGCTGCGCTTCCGATTCGACCATCAGCACCGCGCGTTCCGTGCCGGCGACGACGAGGTCGAGTGCCGATTCCTTCATCTGCGGACGCGTCGGGTTCAGCACGTATTCGTTGTTGATGTAGGCCACGCGCGCCGCGCCGACCGGGCCGTTGAACGGCAGACCGGACACCGCGAGCGCCGCCGAGGCGCCGATCAGCGCAGGGATGTCGGCGGGGATTTCCGGATTCAGCGACAGCACGTGAATCACGACCTGCACTTCGTTGTAGAAGCCTTCCGGGAAGAGCGGACGCAGCGGACGGTCGATCAGGCGCGAGATCAGCGTCTCGCCTTCCGACGGACGGCCTTCGCGACGGAAGAAGCCACCCGGGATCTTGCCGGCGGCGTAAGTCTTTTCGATGTAATCGACGGTGAGGGGGAAGAAGTCCTGGCCCGGCTTCGCGATCTTCGCGCCGACCACGGTGGCGAGCACCACGGTATCTTCGACGTCGACGATCACCGCGCCGCCCGCCTGGCGAGCGATTTCACCGGTTTCGAGGCGAACGTTGTGCTGCCCCCACTTAAACTCTTTGACGATCTTATTGAACATAGTCATTGCTTTTCCTCATCGTAATGCCGCGCGGACCGGAGCGGCGCGGCAACGCCAGGCCGGCGCCGCATGGGAAGAGTCGTGCTATGCCATTCCAGAGAGCCACGTGCTGCGACTGCGCGCGAACCGCTGGAATGACACAAAACTCCGCCCTGAAGCCCGGCCTTGTTTCCTGTTACTGCTTCTTCTACTGCTGTTCTGCTACTGCTACTGCGCTTGCCCATAGACGCCGCGCGAACCGGCATACGCCGCGGATCACAGGCGGTGCGCGTTACACGAAGCGCGCCGCGCAAAAACAAAATGCCTGTATCAGCGAAACTGACACAGGCATCTTGCTGAACGACTGGCCGATTACTTACGCAGACCCAGCTTCTCGATCAGGCTGCGGTAACGATCCGCGTCCTTACCCTTCAGGTAGTCGAGCAACTTGCGACGGCGGCTCACCATGCGCAGCAGACCGCGGCGGCTGTGGTGATCCTTCGTGTGCTCCTTGAAGTGGGAGGTCAGTTCGTTGATACGGGTCGTGAGCAGCGCGACCTGAACTTCGGGGGAGCCGGTGTCGTTGGCTGCGCGTGCGAATTGCGCGACGACTTCGGACTTCTTGCTTGCTTCAACTGCGGACATGTCAATTTCCTTGATAACTGGACAGGCGGTCACGGAAGAAAGGCCGTGCCGTGGGATACCCGTTTCACAATTTACTGAGTCCCGTTCGTGGCTGAATTAACTGAATCAGAACCCAGCCCGACAACGGGACGCGTATTGTAGCACAGCCGATTCCGGCCGCGAACCCCGGGCCAGCAAGGCGGATCGAGTGTCGCTCGCGGGCGCTCAAGGGCGCCGCATCCGGCAGACCGTCGGCAATAGTGTGCGCTCGGCTGGTATCGCCAGCACCGTGCGGAAGCCATAGCCCGACCCCTCGTTATCGAAATGCACGCCGGGTGTGCCTGCTTTGTCCATCTGCATCACGTAGAGGGGCTGGATCAGCTGATGGTCATCGGCGCGCATCCACGATGCGTGAATACCGTTGTCGAAGCGGATGCCCTCGAGCGCTTTCGCGACCGCCGTCGGAGCGGCGCTGCCGGCGCGGCTCATCGCGGCGGCGAGCGTTTCGATCATCAGTGGCATGCGCAGCACCGGATAGTCGTCCTGGGCGGCCGGAAAGCGCGCGCGGAACGCCGCGTACCACGCGTCGGAGGCCGCGCCACCGACATTCGGATGCCACTCGGCCACCGCGATCACGTGACCCACGCCTGCGTCGCCAAGCGCGGCCGGCGCGCCGAGGCTGTTGCCGTAGAACGTGTAGAACTTCGTGTCGAGGCCCTGCTCGCGCGCCGCCTTCACGAGCAGCGTCAGGTCGTTGCCCCAGTTGCCGGTGATCACGGCGTCCGCGCCGCTCGCGCGGATCTTCGCAATGTACGGCGCGAAATCCTTCACGCGGCCGATCGGGTGAAATTCGTCGCCGACCACCGCGATGTCGGGACGCTTCGCCGCGAGCGTCGAACGCGCGAGGCTGCTCACGTCGTGTCCGAAGCTGTAATCCTGGTTCAGCAGGTACACCTTTTTCACCGCCTTGTCGCGCTCGATCACCTCGGCGAGCGCGGCCATCCGCATGCCGGCGTGCGCGTCGAAGCGGAAGTGCCAGAAGCTGCAGTCCGCGTTGGTGAGCGCGGGGTCGTCGGCGGAGTAGTTGAGGAACAGTTCGCGGTTGTCCGGCTCGCGGCTGTTCTGCTTCTCGATCGCGCCGATCAGCGCCGCGGCGACCGCCGAGCTATTGCCCTGCAGGATGTAGCCGATATGGCGATCCGCGGCCGCGCGCAATTGCGTCAGCGCTTCCTCCGTGCTGCCCTTGCTGTCGAGCACGACGAGTTCGAACGGATGCGCGCCGTCCGCGAACTCCACGCCGCCGTGCGCGTTGACCTGCTCGACACCGAAACGCAGATTGCGCTCGACCGCCGCGCCCGCATTCGCGAACGGGCCGGACATGCCTTCGATCAGCGCGAGCTGGATTGGCGTGCCGGCGAGTTTGCCGGCCGGCAGGCTGGCGGACTTGCTTGCGTGATTACCGGCCGGGCTTGCCGCCAGCGTGGCCGCGCGGCTCCCCGGCTTGCCGGTGGGCGGAACGGTCCCCTGCGCGGACGCCTGACTCGCGCCCGTCGAGGCCGGATTCGCCGCCTCAGCCACGCCAACTCCCGCCACCGCCATCGAAATCGCCGTCAGCGCAACCGCCGCCGCCCCTCGCCACATCGCCGTCATGGTCGTCCCGCCTGAATCTTCGAAGCGCGGATCATAGGATGACGCGCACGGAATAGGCAAGCCGGCGCATCCGTTACCGTTTGGTGGCGACGCACGTTCAAGCAACGCCGTTCTTTCGCCACAGCGCGTGTCAAAATAGTGCGTTTCGATGATAAGAACCGCTATTCAAACGCCATCGGAGGAATACATGCCGAACCGCCACCACCCCACGGCGGCTGCTATCACAGCCCCGGCCGGCGCCAGTCTGCGCCGCGCCGCGCTCGTTTGCCTGAGCGTGCTCGCGCTCGCCGGCTGCGCCCAGCCGTGGCAGCAGTATCAACAGGGAGCGGACGCATCGACGGTCATCGCGCGTCTCGGTCCGCCGCGCGAAACCTATGATCTGCCCGACGGCGGCAAGCGTCTGATGTGGCCGACCCAACCGATGGGCGAAACCACCACCGCCGCCGACATCAACGCAGCCGGCAAGATCATCAACGTGCGCCAGGTGCTGCAGCCCAACGAGTTCTACCGCGCCGAGATCGGCAAATGGACACGCAGCGACGTGCTGGTGAACTTCGGCCGCCCGGTCGAAACGTCGTACTTCCCGCTGATGAGGCGCGAAGTCTGGACCTATCGCTATCTCGAAGACAACGTCTGGTACATGATGTACAACTTCTACTTCGATGACCAGGGCATCTTGCGCCTCACGCAGAAGACCCCCGACCCGCTGCACGACCCCGACCGCCGCAACCTGTTCTGAGCACTGAGCACCCTCTTCGGAAGAAGCACCAAATCTCAAAAAAGCCGCCTTCGATAGGCGGCTTTTTTATTGTTTAAGCATAAAACAGAATTTTATCCTGTTTACGCCAACAAATTTGCGAAAGAAAGGTTATTGTAAACGCCGTTCGGGCACCGGCTCGCAATCACGTGCAGACGCGGTTTCGGTCCGGTGCCAGGTCAATTGCCTCTCATACGGAGTTGCTACGATGAACCGACCCAAACACCTGCTGGTCGCCAACGTCGCGTGGGCCCATGAAACCGCGACGCGTAATCCGGCATTTTTTCGCGACCTGATGCGCGGACAGAATCCACACATTCTTTGGATCGGCTGCGCGGACAGCCGCGTGCCCGCCGAAACGATCACGCATTGCGAGCCCGGCGATCTGTTCGTCCATCGCAACATCGCCAACCTGTTTCATCCCGGCGACGACAACGTCGCGAGCGTCCTTGAATACGCGGTGCGGGTGCTCAAGGTCGGCCATGTGATCGTCTGCGGCCACTATGGCTGCGGCGGCGTGCGCGCCGCGCTGCTGCCGCCGGACCCCGCGCTGCCCCATGTGAACCGCCGTATCGCGCCGCTCTGCGCACTCGCCAAAACGCATCACTCGGAGCTGGACGGCGCGGCGACCGAGCCGGATCGCGTCAATCGCCTCGCCGAGCTGAACGTGCTCGAACAGGTGCGGCAGCTACGGGCGAGCCCGATCGTGCACGAGGCTGAGCCGGCGCCGCTCGTGCACGGCTGGATCTTTGCTCTCGACGACGGGCGCATCAAGGTTCTCACCTCCGGCTATACCGCCGACGACGCGATGACCTGCACGACCGCGGCGCACAGCGCGGCCTAGCGAAGCGCGTCGCCCGTCCCATTCGAACCGCGGACGGAGCCGACAGCGGAATCGTCATCGGGCCATACCTGTTCGTCGCCCATCGTCCCACCTCTCGCTCTTCGACACCATGGATAATCAAACCTCTTTCTCCGCGCTCCAGAGCGACGTGCTCGCCGGAACGGCCGTTTTTCTGGTGGCCCTGCCGCTTTGCCTCGGCATTGCTCACGCATCGGGCGTCGACCCGTTTGCCGGACTGGTGTCCGGCATCATTGGCGGGCTCGTGGTTGCCGCGCTGAGCGGCTCGCGTCTGAGCGTGAGCGGCCCGGCCGCGGGCCTCGTCGTGATCGTCGTCGACGGCATCGCACGGCTTGGCGGCTTTTCCGCGTTCCTGCTGGCCGTACTGCTGTCGGGCGTCATCCAGTTCGGCTTCGGCATGCTCAAGGCCGGCCGGTACGCCGCCTACGTGCCGTCGCCGGTGATCAAGGGGATGCTCGCGGCCATCGGCGTGCTGTTGATCCTCAAGCAGCTCCCCGTTGCGCTGGGGCTGTCCGGCACCGCCGACTCCGTCCAGTCGGCGGCGGCGGTCGCAACGCCGCTCGGCCCAATCTCGCTGACCGCCGTGCTGATCACACTGCTGTCGCTCGCGATCCTCGCCGGCTGGGAAACGCGCGCGCTGCGCCGCTTCGCTGTCGTGCGCATCATGCCCGCGCCGCTCGCGGTGGTGCTGCTCGGCATCGGCGCGACGCTCGCCCTCAATCTCGTCGCGCCATCGTTGGCACCGCCCGCCGAAGGGCGGGTCGCGCTGCCGTCGCTGGAATCGTTCGCGGCACTGCAGGCCGTGCTCGCGTCGGCCGACTTCGGCCCACGGTTCGCCCAGCTCATCAATCCCGACATATGGCGCGTTGCGATCACGATCGCCATCCTCGCAAGTCTCGAAACGCTACTGAGCCTCGAAGCGGTCGAACAGATCGATCCGGAGCGCCGCCGCGCGCCTCCCGATCGCGAGCTGAAGGCGCAGGGCGTGGGCAATCTGATCGCGGGTGCGATCGGCGGCCTGCCGATCACCGCGGTGATCGTGCGTAGCTCCGCGAACGTCCATGCCGGCGCAAAAAGCCGACTCTCGGCGATCGTTCACGGCGTGTTGCTTCTCGTCAGCGTGTTCGCGCTCACGAGCGTGATCAACCTGATCCCGCTCGCCTGCCTTGCCGCGATCCTGATCTTCACCGGCTTCAAACTCGCCAAGCCGTCGTTGTTCGCCGGGCTCGCGCGGCAGGGATTCGCGCCGTTCGCACCATTTATCGTCACAGTCGTCGGTGTGCTCGTCACCGATCTGCTGATCGGTATCGTGCTCGGCATCCTGTGCAGCATGCTGTTTGCGCTGTACGCAAACCTGCGCGGCCCGATCGTGCTCGCGCAGCATGGCGATCACTACCTGCTGTCGTTTCGCAAGGACGTGTCGTTTCTCGGTAAGGTGCCGCTCAAGCACTATCTGCAGCAGATTCCGGATGGCGCCACGGTTATCGTCGATGCGACACGCGCCGATTTCGTCGACCACGACGTGCGCGAACTGCTGGACGCGTTCGTCGCCGATGCGCCTCGCCGTGGGATTACCGTCGACGTCAGATTTCAAGTCCGCGAGCAGGCCCGCGCAACGCGCGGCTGGTCGCTGCGGCGCACGACGGCGGAGTAGTTTCGTCATATCGCGCCGCCGCAGCTGCGCGATGACGGCAGAAAAAAGCCCCGTGTGCCGAGCACCACGGGGCTTCTCCTCCGATCCACACAAGCGATCGCGCGCTACCGGCGCGCCATGCTCGCGTTACTCCGAGCGCTGCGGATTCACCTTGTCCGCATTCGAATACAGCTTGTTGAGCGCCGAAAAATATGCCTTCGCGGATGCCGCGACTATATCCGGATCAGTGCCCGTGCCGTTGACGATGCGCCCGCTCTTCGACAACCGCACGGTCACTTCGCCCTGCGCCTGCGTGCCGGTCGTGATCGCGTTGACCGAGTACAGCAGCAGTTCGGAGCCGCTGCCCACTTCCGTTTCGATCGCGTTGAGGGTGGCGTCGACCGGTCCGTTGCCGCGCGCTTCGCCGGTGATCTCTTTACCCTCTACCGAGAACACGACCTTCGCGTGCGGCTGCTCGCCGGTTTCGGAATGCTGCGACATCGACAGAAACTTGTAGTGCTCCTTCTCGTGCGCTTCCGCCGATTCCTCGTTGACGATGGCGATGATGTCTTCGTCGAAGATCTCCGCCTTGCGATCGGCGAGTTCCTTGAAGCGCGCGAACGCGGTGTTCAGTTCGGCTTCGCTGTCGAGCGCGATGCCAAGCTCCTGCAGACGCTGTTTGAACGCATTGCGGCCCGACAGCTTGCCGAGCACGATCTTGTTCGCGGCCCAACCCACGTCTTCCGCGCGCATGATTTCGTAAGTATCGCGCGCCTTCAGCACGCCATCCTGATGGATGCCCGACGCGTGCGCGAAAGCGTTCGCGCCGACCACGGCCTTGTTCGGCTGCACGACGAAGCCAGTGATCTGCGACACGAGCTTCGAGGCCGGCACGATCTGAGTCGTATCGAGGCCGACCTCGAGTCCGAAGTAATCCTTGCGGGTCTTCACCGCCATGACGATTTCTTCGAGCGACGTATTGCCCGCGCGCTCGCCGAGCCCGTTGATCGTGCATTCGACCTGGCGCGCGCCGCCAATCTGCACGCCGGCGAGCGAATTCGCGACCGCCATGCCGAGGTCATTGTGGCAATGCACGGAGAACACCGCCTTGTGCGAGTTGGGAATGCGCTCGCGCAGCGTCTTCACGAGTTGGCCATAGAGTTCCGGCACGCCGTAGCCGACGGTGTCCGCGATGTTGATCGTGGTCGCGCCTTCGGCGATCACCGCTTCCAGCACACGGCACAGGAAGTCCAAATCCGAGCGGCTGCCGTCTTCCGGCGAGAATTCGACGTCGTCGGTGAACTTGCGCGCGAAACGCACCGCAAGCTTGGCCTGCTCGAATACCTGCTCGGGCGTCATCCGCAGCTTCTTCTCCATGTGCAGTGGCGACGTTGCGATGAACGTGTGGATGCGGAAATGATCGGCCGGCTTCAGTGCGTCGGCGGCCTTCTGTATGTCCTTGTCGTTCGCGCGCGCAAGCGAGCAGATCGTGCTGTCCTTCACGAGGCCGGCGATCGTATGGATCGCGTCGAAGTCGCCGTTCGAGCTGGCCGCGAAGCCCGCTTCGATCACGTCGACTTTCATCCGTTCGAGTTGCCTGGCGATGCGGATCTTCTCTTCCTTCGTCATCGACGCGCCGGGCGATTGCTCGCCGTCACGCAGCGTGGTGTCGAAAATGATCAGTTTGTCGGACATGTCGGGCCTCCTCGGGAGTCGTTCAGATGTGGGACTTGGTTTTGGAATGGGACGATGAGCGCTGCCGCTGGCAAGGTAGGGCGATCACGATGATCGCGGCCGGTGCGGACGGAACGCAAAAACGCATAAGGGCGTGAACGAAGCATGATGGCGCGGCGCCGCGAACGGCCTCGCCGACCCGGCAAAATCGGCCACGCCCACGCACTGATCCGACGACTATAGCGGCATTCCAGCCACCGCGCAATGCGCGCCGGGGCGGTCTGCGGCGCTGTCCGAAGCGACCGCGTAACGGCACCAACCAACGGAAAACGGCAGCCTGCAGGCTGCCGTTTTTCGTACGTCGCTGCGATGCAGCGCGGTTCAAATCCTCAACGGTCGTGCGACATCGAACGCGCCGGATTGGCCCGGCCGCGCACCGCCTGATACGCCCAGAACACGTAGCCGGACAGACCGTACAGCACAAACAGACCGAACAGCATCAACGGCGGATCGGACGACACGAGCACGAAGGCGACCACCACCAGCAGGATCACGCCGAACGGCACGCGATGCCGTACGTCGAGCGCCTTGCCGCTATAGAACGGCGCGTTCGACACCATCGTCACGCCCGCGTAGATGGTCAGCACGAAGGCGACCCACGGCAGCCAGACGAGCTTCAGCGGCACGCGGTTGTCGGTGGCGAGCCACACGAAACCGGCGATCAGTGCCGCCGCGGCCGGGCTCGGCATGCCCTGGAAAAAACGCTTGTCGACCACGCCGATATTCGTGTTGAAACGCGCGAGCCGTAGCGCCGCGCCGGAACAATAGACGAACGCCGCGAGCCAGCCCCACCGGCCGAGGTCCTTCAGGATCCATTCGTACATCACGAGCGCGGGCGCAACACCGAACGACACCATGTCCGACAGGCTGTCGAACTGCTCGCCGAACGCGCTTTGCGTATGCGTCATGCGCGCGACGCGACCGTCCATGCCATCGAGCACCATCGCGACGAAGATCGCGATCGCCGCGATCTCGAAGCGCACGTTCATCGCCTGCACGACGGCGAAGAAGCCGCAGAACAGCGCGGCCGTGGTGAATGCGTTCGGCAGCAGGTAGATGCCGCGTTTTCTGAGGAACTGCTGACGCTGCGCGCGCCGGCTGTCGGCGACCGGCGACTCCGTGACCACCGGCGGCTTGTTGCGACGAAACGGCCGCGGCAGCGGTCCACTGCTGCGGGGTCGACGCGGTTTGAATGCGGCCATTCGGACAACCTCCTGTATGCCGCTTTACAGCTCGGCGAGGATCGTGGACGACGCCGACACCTTCTCGCCGATCGACACGCGCGGACGGCTGCCCACCGGCAAATACACGTCGACGCGCGAACCGAAGCGGATGAATCCGTAACGCTGGCCGCGGGTCAGCGGCTCGCCTGCACGGACGTAGCAAAGAATCCGCCGCGCGATCAGCCCGGCAATCTGCACCGACGTGACCGTCTGGCCGCCGGCCATTTCGATCACGACCGCGTTACGCTCGTTTTCGAGCGAGGCTTTATCGACCGCCGCGTTCAGATAGGCGCCAGGAAAGTATTCGACTTTCGAGATCGCACCGTCGACGGGCGAGCGCTGCGAGTGCACGTTGAACACGTTCATGAACACGCTGATCTTCAGCGCTTCGCGATTCGCATAAGGATCATGCGCGGTTTCTACCGCGACGATACGACCGTCGGCAGGACACAGCACCGCGTTGGCCTGCGTCGGAATCGGACGCGCCGGGTCGCGGAAAAACTGCACGATGAAGATCAGGATCAGCCAGAAGAGCCACGCAAAGCCGAACCCCCCGAAGGCGTGAACCAGTAATGCAACGACGGCCGCGATGGCGATGAACGGCCAGCCTTCTCGCGCGATGATCGGATGAGGGTAATTCATGGATGGCTTCTGTGTTTTTGTAAAACCGTAGGATAGCAAAAGCCGCCCAGGGTTCAGCACCCTTGGACGGCTTTTTGACTGTTCCGGCCGCCGCGCCGAAGCACCGCGCCGGACCTCGTTATATCGAGACGCTTAGTTCTTCGACTGGTCGACGAGCTTGTTCTTCGCGATCCACGGCATCATCGCGCGCAGCTTCGAGCCAACCTGCTCGATCTGGTGCTCGGCCGTCAGACGGCGACGCGATTGCAGCGTCGGTGCGCCAGCCTTGTTCTCGATGATGAAGCTCTTCGCGTATTCGCCGGTCTGGATGTCGGTCAGCACGGCCTTCATCGCCTTCTTCGTTTCAGCGGTCACGATGCGCGGCCCCGTCACGTACTCGCCGTACTCGGCGTTGTTCGAGATCGAGTAGTTCATGTTCGCGATGCCGCCTTCGTAGATCAGGTCGACGATCAGCTTCAGTTCGTGCAGGCACTCGAAGTACGCCATTTCCGGCGCGTAACCCGCTTCGACCAGCGTTTCGAAGCCGGCCTTGATCAGGTCGACGGTACCGCCGCACAGCACAGCCTGCTCGCCGAACAGGTCGGTTTCGGTTTCTTCGCGGAAGTTCGTTTCGATGATGCCGGCCCGGCCGCCGCCGTTAGCCGCTGCGTACGACAGCGCGATGTCGCGCGCCGCGCCCGACTTGTCCTGCGCAACCGCGATCAGGTGCGGCACGCCGCCACCTTGGGAGTAGGTGCCGCGAACCGTGTGGCCCGGCGCCTTCGGCGCGATCATGATGACGTCGAGGTCGGCACGCGGGATCACCTGGCCGTAGTGAACGTTGAAGCCGTGCGCGAACGCGAGCGCTGCGCCCTGCTTGATGTTCGCGTGGACTTCCTTCGCGTACACGTCGGCGATCTGCTCGTCCGGCAGCAGCATCATGACGACGTCCGCGCCCTTCACCGCTTCCGCGACTTCCTTGACTTGCAGGCCGGCGTTTTCAGCCTTGCTCCACGATGCGCCGCCCTTGCGCAGACCGACCGTGATGTTCACGCCGCTTTCCTTCAGGTTCAGCGCGTGCGCATGGCCTTGCGAGCCATAGCCGATGATGGTGACCTGCTTGCCCTTGATGAGGGAGAGATCGGCGTCCTTGTCGTAGAAAACTTTCATGTCGGTTCCTTGGCTAGATTCGATGATTCAGATAAATTCAGGTACTGCGAATGTCGTTATTGCCAGCCGGGCGATACCGCGTTGCCCGGCCTTGCGAAACGCGACGTCAGACCTTCAGAATGCGCTCGCCGCGACCGATGCCCGAGCTGCCCGTGCGGACCGTCTCGAGAATCGCCGTGGAATCGAGCCCCTCGATGAAGGCGTCGAGCTTGTCGCTCGCCCCCGTCAATTCGATCGTGTAGGTCTTTTCGGTGACGTCGATGATGCGGCCGCGGAAAATGTCCGCCATCCGCTTCATCTCCTCACGTTCCTTGCCGACCGCCCTCACCTTGATCAGCATCAGCTCGCGTTCGATGTGGGCGCCCTCGGTAAGGTCGACCACTTTCACCACCTCGATCAGGCGGTTCAGATGCTTCGTGATCTGTTCGATCACGTCGTCCGAGCCAACGGAGACGATGGTCATGCGCGACAGCGAACGGTCTTCGGTCGGAGCCACCGTCAAGGTTTCAATGTTGTAGCCGCGTGCGGAGAACAGACCCACCACGCGCGACAGCGCGCCTGGTTCGTTTTCCAGCAGGACGGAAATGATGTGTCTCATGTTTCGCTTCTTCCAGATGATGTGTCGATGTCTGCGAGCGGAGCGGCGCCGCTTCGTCTGCCCTCGCCTTTTTTGAAGGCGCGCATCACGAAGCCGGCGCTGGAGTTATCCAGACGCCCCGTCGTTAAAGATCTTCCGAACCCATGAGCATCTCGGTGATGCCCTTGCCGGCCTGAACCATCGGCCAGACGTTTTCGGTCGGATCGGTCTGGAAGTCGAGAAACACCGTGCGATCCTTCAGGCGCAGCGCTTCCTTCAGCGCCGGTTCCACATCGGCCGTGCGCTCGATGCGCATGCCCACGTGTCCGTACGCTTCGGCAAGCTTCACGAAGTCCGGCAGCGCATCCATGTACGAATGCGAATAGCGTTTGCTGTATTCGATCTGCTGCCACTGGCGCACCATGCCCAGATAGCGGTTATTCAGCGAAATAATCTTGATCGGCAGGTCGTACTGCTTGCAGGTCGACAGCTCCTGGATGCACATCTGGATCGAGCCTTCGCCCGTGATGCACAGCACGTCGTCGTCCGGATGGGCCATCTTCACGCCCATCGCGGCCGGTAAGCCGAAGCCCATCGTGCCGAGGCCACCGGAATTGATCCAGCGACGCGGCTTGTTGAACTTGTAGAACTGCGCGGCCCACATCTGGTGCTGGCCCACGTCGGAGCACACGAACGCGTTGCCGTCGGTCAGCTCCCACGCCTTTTCGACCACGTACTGCGGCTTGATGATGTCGCTCTTGCGGTCGAACTTCAGGCAATCTTTCGCGCGCCAGCCTTCGATGTCCTTCCACCAGTCGGCGAGCGCCGCGGCGTCGGGGCCATGCTCGGCCGTCTGCAACTGCTCGATCAGTTCCTTCAGCACTTCCTTCACGTCGCCGACGATCGGAATGTCGACCTTGACGCGCTTGGAAATGGAAGAGGGATCGATGTCGATATGGATGATCTTGCGCGGCCGCGACGCGAAGTGGCTCGGATCGCCGATCACGCGGTCGTCGAAGCGCGCGCCGATCGCGATCAGCACGTCGCAGTGCTGCATCGCCATATTGGCTTCGTACGTGCCGTGCATGCCGAGCATGCCGAGGAATTTCTTGTCGCTCGAGCGGTAGCCGCCCAGACCCATTAGCGTATTGGTGACCGGATAGCCGAGCAGATCGGCGAACTGGTTCAATTCACGCGACGCATCCGCGAGCACGATGCCGCCGCCGGTGTAGATATACGGACGCTTCGCCGACAGCAGCAGCGACACCGCCTTGCGGATCTGACCGGAGTGGCCCTTCGTGACCGGGTTGTATGAGCGCAGCGAAACGCTCTTGATCGGCTCGTATTGGCACGGCGTCTTCGACACGTCCTTCGGAATGTCGATCAGCACTGGGCCGGGACGGCCGGTACGGGCGATGTAGAAAGCTTTCTTGACGGTGGCGGCGAGATCGCGCACGTCCTTCACGAGGAAGTTGTGCTTCACGCAGGGACGCGTGATGCCGACCGTGTCGCATTCCTGGAATGCATCCTGACCGATCGCGGCAGTCGGCACCTGGCCGCTGATCACGACCAACGGGATCGAATCCATATAGGCGGTCGCGATGCCGGTCACCGCGTTGGTGACGCCGGGGCCGGAGGTCACGAGACACACGCCGACCTTGCCGGTGGAACGCGCGTAGGCGTCCGCGGCATGCACGGCGGCCTGCTCGTGGCGCACGAGCACATGCTGGAACTTGTCCTGCTTGTACAGCTCGTCGTAAATGTAGAGTACCGAGCCGCCGGGATAGCCCCAGATGAACTCGACGTCTTCGTCGGCCAGTGCCTTCATGAGCACGGTGGCGCCGATAGAGTCTGCTTCGTGATGGGGGGTCGTATCCGACGTGGAGAATTCCGCGCTGGGCATATTCATTGATTCACCTTTCGAATTTTCGGCAAAAAATTGATCGGGTGCTCTCTGCCGGGCTCGTGACTCGGGTTCAAGCGGCGCGTCCAGTTGACAGGCGGGCTTCTTGGGCCACACCTCAATTGAGACAACTCACTTATGTTGCGAACCAGCGACGATAGCTTCTGACGCGCTCGCGGTCAAGAAAATATTGCCATTGGCTCGCGCGTAGGAGAGCGCGATCGGACGGAATGTCGACCGTCATGCAAATGCAAGCTTGAGCAGGTTTCACCCCTATCGGAGCAAAAGTTTGTTAGCATCCGCGAGTTTTACGACATTTTTCGACCGATTACGCGCACGCTTGCTGCGCCGACCCCAACCGGATGGCATCAGACAAGGAACTCGCCGATTTTCTGGCGGGCGTCGAAAGGCGCGCATTCAAGCAGACGGTCTACGCCGTGCGGGACGACGATGCGTCCCTCGACATCGTGCAAGACGCGATGATCAAGCTCGCCGAGAAATACGGCGACCGTCCGGCGGCCGAGCTACCGCTGCTGTTTCAGCGTATTCTGCAGAATGCGACGCACGACTATTTCCGCCGTGCCAAAGTACGCAACACCTGGGTTAGTCTATTCTCGTCGCTCGGCAATGCCGACGACGACGAGTTCGATCCGCTGGAAACCTTCGAGGCCGAGGCGGGTTCGGCTGGCGCCGAGAGCAACGAACAGAAGCTCGAACGAGAGCAGGTCCTGCAGTCGATCGACAACGAGATCCAGAAATTACCGGCACGTCAACGGGAGGCGTTTCTCATGCGTTATTGGGAGGATATGGATGTCGCCGAGACTGCCGCCGCAATGGGCTGCTCCGAAGGCAGCGTGAAAACGCACTGCTCCCGGGCCACTCACACGCTGGCGCAAGCGCTCAAGGCGAAAGGAATCACGCTATGAGCTCCCTTGAAAACACAGAACTCGAGTTTGCGCGTCAACTGCGCCGCGCGCTCGACGAAAACACCGCCAGCCTCCCTCCCGCCACCGTCGACCGGCTCGCTGCCGCGCGTCGGGCCGCGTTGGCGCGCAAAAAGCCCGAAGCCGTCAGCGCGCCGGTGTTCGTGCCTGCGTTCGCCGGCATGCCGGCCGGGATGGCGGGGCTACCGCAGGGAGGCTTCGAGCCGCGCCGCCGCTGGCCGCTGCGCCGCTTCGCGCTCGCGTGGCCGCTGGCCGCGCTGGTCGTGAGCCTGATCGGCATCGCGTACTGGGAAGATCACCAGCGCACCGCCGAACTTGCCGATATCGATGCCGCCATGCTAAGCGACGACCTGCCGCTCAATGCCTATCTCGACCACGGCTTCAACGCGTATCTTTCACGCGCCCACTGAGCGGGAGATTCCTCGGGTGAGTTACAAGCGCGGCCTGGCCGTTGTTTTCGGATGCACGATCGCGGCCCTGGTGTCGTTTGTCGCGACCTATCCGCGCTTTCACCCGAGCCCATCGTCGGCGGGCAATCCGTCGCCCGGCGTCAACGTCGCCGCGCCCGCGCCCGCCCCCGCACTTTCCGTCGAATTGCCCGGCCTGCCGGGCAGCAATAGCCCCCTCGCGTGGTCACGCCTGAGCGCCGCCGACCACGCCGCGCTGGCCCCATTCGCATCGCAATGGGATTCGTTTAGCGACGAACGCAAGCGAAAGTGGATCAAGATTGCGTCGCGATACGCAAAGATGTCGCCGGATGCGCAAAAGCGTCTGCATGAGCGCATGAGTGAATGGGTGCGCATGACGCCCGATCAGCGCCGCGTCGCGCGCGAAAACTACCAGGTTTCGAAGGAGTTGCCGCGCGAAGCGCGCCAGAACGCGTGGAAAGCGTACCAACAGCTGCCCGAAGAAACGAAGGAGCGGCTCGCCGCGAGCGAACGCAAGCGTCGCCCCAGCGTCGTCAGCGCGCCGCCATCGGCTCGCAACGAGATCAAGGGCATCGACCGGTTCGTGAATGCGCGCGAGCACGGCGCCAGTGCTGCCGCGGCGGCGAGCGCCGCGCCGGCTGCCTCCGCGCCGGCCGCGGCCTCGCTGCCGGCAACGCCTGCGATTCCGGCGGCGGGCAGCTTCGTACCGGCGACGCCGGTGCCCGTGTCGCCTGCCGAAGCGCCGGCAATCTTCCACGGCTCCTGATTCCGACCCCGAACCCATTACGTGTCCCAGCCGCTCGCCACCCCCACCCTGCCTGCCGCCGCACCCGGCGGCACGGCGCCCACCGTCCGGCGACGGCTCGCGGCACTGCTCTACGAAGCGGTCATTCTGTTCGGCGTCGTGTTTCTCGCCGGCTATCTGTTCAGCACGCTGACGCAGCAGCGTAACGGGCTCGCGCATCACAACCTGCTCGCCGGCTGGATCGGCCTCGTGGTTGGCGTGTACTTCGTCTGGTTCTGGACGCACGGCGGCCAGACGCTGCCGATGAAAACCTGGCGATTACGGGTTGTTGGCGCTGATGGCGCGCCGGTTTCGGTTGGGCGGGCGATTGCGCGGTATGTGTTCGCCTGGTTGTGGTTTTTGCCGCCGCTGGCGTTGCATCCACTTCTTGGGTTGCGGGTGCCGCAGACGCTTGTTATTGCGGGCGTCTGGTTCGTGGTGTGGGCCGCGAGTGGGCGTTTTGATCCGCAGCGGCAGTTTTTGCATGATCGGCTCGCGGGGACGCGGGTGGTAGCGGTTGGGCGCTAGCGCGCGTGGGCGATGGGCCGAATGCGGTGTTGTCGTCCTTTCCTTGCTTTGTTATCGGTCTATTGGCGTTGCCCCTTGCAGGGCGGGGCTTTTTTCGTTGTTCTGGGTTGGTTGGCCTCTCCTTGTTGTCTTGTCGGTCTATTAGCGTTGCCCCTGTGCGGGGCGGCACCTACTTTCTTTGCTGCTGCAAAGAAAGTAGGCAAAGAAGACAGCTCAAACCGCCAACTCTTAAGCGGGTCCCTCGGTCCGCGTGAGGTAGTGGTGCATCTGGAATCAGTGCCCGCGCACATTCCGCGCTTGTGACAAGGCTGTCATTCTTCCGGCGGCGCTACGCGCGCCGAAACCCCGCTCAAAAACCGCTGGTTGTTTCAGCACATCGCCGAGGCGCAGCCGAGGGTCCCCGCTGCGCGGGCAAAGCCGTTGGTTTCCCAGGCAGACCCGTCCGCGACGCACGTAGTGCGGAGTGGGAGCGGATGATGGCTTTGTCACGAACGGGGAATGTGGCGGGGGCCCGGATTCCAGATGCACCACTACCCCTTCCAAGCCAGGGGACCCGCTTAAAAGTTGGCGGTTTTAGCTGTCTTCTTTGCCTACTTTCTTTGCAGCAGCAAAGAAAGTAGGTGCCGCCCCGCACAGGGGCAACGCTAATAGACCGATAAGCCAGCAAGGAAAGGCCAACCAAGCCAGAACAACGAAAAAACAGGCCCCGCCAAGGCCCCTCCGTAATAAGAACTTCTCATGACTGTCACGCCGCAGTCACGCGCACCCGGCCCAATACGGGCACCGCCACTCGACGCGTGAGCCATGGACCCCAATACGTCCGCGACTTCCCTGTTTCGTCAAACCGGACCGAGCGTCGACCCCGTCGCGTTCCGGCCCGCTCCGGGTTCTACTCAACACGGCCTGCCGCTGCCCGCGACGCCATCACTCGATGCCCACGCCGATCATCCCGATGACGGCCACGACGATCCGCATCGCTATCGCACGATCTGGCTCTCGGATATCCATCTCGGCTCGAGCGGCTGCCAGGCGGGATATCTGCTCGACTTCCTGCGCCACAACGAATCGGAGTACCTGTACCTCGTCGGCGACATCATCGACGGCTGGCAGTTGAAGAAAGGCTGGTACTGGCCGCAGGCGCACAACGACGTCGTGCAGAAAGTGCTGCGCAAAGCGCGCAAAGGCACTCAGGTCATCTACGTGCCCGGCAATCACGACGAAGCCGCGCGCCAGTTCTGCGACCTCGCGTTCGGCGACATCCACGTACGCGGCGAAGCGTTCCACACGACGCTCGCCGGCAAGCGGCTGTGGATCGTGCACGGCGATCTGTTCGACGGCGTGATCCAGCACGCGAAATGGCTCGCCTATCTCGGCGACACGCTGTACACGATGATCCTCGTGCTGAACCGCTGGTTCAACCGCATTCGCAGCAAGCTCGGATTTCCGTACTGGTCGCTGTCGCAATACCTGAAGCATCAGGTCAAGAACGCGGTCAACTTCATCTCGTCGTTCGAACGCGTAATGACCGACGAAGCGCGTCGCCGCGGCTGCGACGGCGTCGTCTGCGGCCACATCCACAAGGCCGAGATGCGCGAGATCGATGGCGTGCTCTATTGCAACGATGGCGATTGGGTCGAGAGTCTGTCGGCGCTCGTCGAGACTTATGAAGGCGAGCTCAAGGTGATCTTCTGGACTGCGCTGCGCGCGCCCCAGGCGGGCACGCAAAAAGCCCGCGCCACTGCCTGAGCACTTCCACTCTCCACTTCCACAGGGCCCGCAGCGATGAACAACGCGATGAAGATCATGATCGTCACCGACGCATGGGAGCCGCAGGTCAACGGTGTCGTACGCACGCTGAAGAACACCCGGCGCGAACTCACCGCGCTCGGCCATCAGGTCGATCTGCTGACGCCGCTCGAATTCCGCACCATCCCGTGCCCGACTTACCCGGAGATACGCCTGTCGTTGCTGCCGCGCCGCCGGCTGCGCGAGCGCATCGACCGTTTCGCGCCCGACGCGTTGCACATCGCGACCGAAGGTCCGCTGGGCATGGTCGCGCGCGCGTATGCGCTCGACCACAAGCTGCCGTTCACGACCGCGTATCACACGCGCTTTCCCGAGTACGTGCAGGCGCGCTTTCGCATCCCGCTCGCGGCGACCTACAGGTTTCTGCACTGGTTCCACAAGCCGTCGCTCGCGGTAATGGCGCCGACCCCCGTCGTCAAGCAGGACCTCGAGAAGTTCGGCTTCACGAACGTCGTGCTGTGGACGCGCGGCGTCGATCTCGAAATCTTCCGTCCGATGGACTCGAAGGTGCTCAACACCGCGCGGCCGATCTTCCTGTACGTGGGACGCGTGGCGGTCGAGAAGAACGTCGAGGCATTCTTGCAGCTCGACCTGCCCGGCTCGAAGTGGGTCGCGGGCGAAGGTCCGGCGCTCGCCGAACTGAAGTCGCGCTATCCGCAGGTCAACTATCTGGGCGTGCTGTCGCAGGCCGAACTCGCGAAGGTCTACGCGGCCGCCGACGTCTTCGTGTTTCCGAGCCGCACCGACACGTTCGGACTCGTGCTGCTCGAAGCGCTCGCATGCGGCACGCCGGTGGCCGCATATCCGGTCACCGGCCCGATCGACGTGCTCGGCGACGGCGGCGCCGGTGCAATGCACGAGGATCTGCGCGAAGCGTGTCTGGAGGCACTGAAGATCGATCGGTTGCATGCGCGCGCATGGGCCGAGCGCTTCTCGTGGGCAGCGGCGTCCGCACAATTCGCCGCGCATCTGAAGCCGCTGCGCGATACGGCGTATCGTGAGGAAAGCGCCGCTGCGTGATGCGGCGCGCGGAGCCATCCATGCGAAGCAGTCGATCCAGCGCCGAAGGCGCGTCGAACGGCGCACTGCGCGCCGTCGAGTCCACCCGCGACACCACCAGCATCGAACCGTTCGACGACGTACGCGAGCCGGGTATGACCGGGCATGCGGATACCGTGCATCGGGTGAACGGCGCGAGTACCACGACCGGCGGCGCCAGCGTCGCGGGTGGCGTGCAGCCTGACGCCACCCACGACACGACTCGCGACTCGAGCCACGACGCCCCCAACGAACCGCTCAGCCCCGACGACCCCCTCGCCCCGCTGCCCTTCAATCCCTACAAAGGCAACCGCGGCCTCACGCGCGCATGGCACGCGATGAAAAACTCGCTGGCCGGATTTCGCGTTGCGATTCGCGAGGAAAGCGCGTTTCGTCAGGAACTCACGTTGGCCGCGATCCTGATTCCGTGCGGCCTCGTGGTGCCCGTCGATCCCGTGTCGCGCGTGTTGCTGCTCGGCTCGGTGCTGCTGGTGCTGATCGTCGAGCTGCTCAACTCGAGCGTCGAAGCGGCAATCGACCGGATCTCGCTCGAACGTCACGAGTTGTCGCGCCGCGCGAAGGATCTCGGCAGTGCGGCCGTGATGGTCGCGCTCGGCATGTGTGTGATGACGTGGGGAGTCATCGTCGGGCCGCTGGTCGTCGGCTGGGTTCGCGCGTGGCTTTGAGGTGCGATGCGGGTTGAAGCGCACGCTTCGCCACGCCCACAGGATGAAAATCCGCGCAGGCGGTTGGGTATTAGAACGCTCGGTTTATAATCGTTTAACGGTCTCACAGGAAAGCGCTCGCGCAAACGGATCCGCGCCTCGCCTCATCCTGCCCTTTCGGGGGGCCCGCCGCGTGTCGGCGGGTTCGGGAGAGCTCAATATACCAACCGCATCCGGGTGGAACACGCAGCAGCGGCACGCCGCCACGCGCACAGCCCGGCATAACCAGGGCCGGACGACATGGAAGCCAAACCTCCCCGCCGCACGCGCGAACGGATTCTCGAACTGTCGTTGAAGCTGTTCAACGAAATCGGCGAGCCGAACGTCACGACGACGACGATTGCCGAGGAAATGGAAATCAGCCCAGGCAACCTGTACTACCACTTCCGCAACAAAGACGACATCATCAACAGCATCTTCAGCCAGTTCGAGCAGGAGATCGAGAAGCGTCTGCGTTTCCCCGACGACCATCGCG
This sequence comes from Paraburkholderia sp. UCT2, assembly GCF_014397665.1. Lineage (NCBI taxonomy): Bacteria > Pseudomonadati > Pseudomonadota > Betaproteobacteria > Burkholderiales > Burkholderiaceae > Paraburkholderia > Paraburkholderia sp. UCT2. Next base: position 43,530 of record NZ_VZQO01000025.1, on the reverse strand, counting down.
CGACCATCGACGAGATGTGGTCGTATCTGCAGTACATGGTCGATTTCACGTGGCGCTACCGCTTCCTGTACCGCGACCTGAACGACCTGCTCGCGCGCAACCGCACGCTCGAGACGCACTTCAAGCAGATCATCAGCCATAAGGTGCGCTTCGCGAGCCAGTTCTGCGAACAGCTCGTCGCCGACGGCGAAATGGTCGCGACGCCGCAGGAAATGCAGGTGATCGCGACCAACGTCGGCGTGATCGGCACGTACTGGCTGTCATATCAGTTCGTGATGAATCCGCGCAAATACAACGAGCAGGAAGCGATCCGCGAAGAGCTGCATCAGGTCAGCGTGCAGATCGTCTCGCTGATGGCGCCCTACCTGCGCGGCCGCTCGCGGCAGCTGTTCGACGACCTCGTATCGGGCACGCTGCCCAAGCGCGAGTTCTACGACTACCTGCCGCCGCGTGAAGGCGCCGCGCCTCGCAACGAATCGAAGGACAGTTGAGCATGAAGTCGGTGTGTGTCTATTGCGGCTCCTCGATGGGAGCCAAACCGTTGTATGCGCAGGCGGCGCGCGCGTTCGGCCGTGCGCTGGTCGAGGCCGATCTCGCGCTCGTCTATGGCGGCGGCAAGGTGGGGCTGATGGGCGTGATCGCCGATACCGTGATGGCCGAAGGCGGCCGCGCGATCGGCGTGATTCCCGAGCTGCTCGTCAGCAAGGAAGTGGGACATAACGGCCTGACCGAACTGCACGTGGTGCCCGACATGCATCATCGCAAGAAGATGATGGCCGAGCTGTCCGATGCGTTCGTCGCGATGCCCGGCGGCGCGGGCACGCTCGAGGAGCTGTTCGAGGTCTTCACGTGGGCGCAGCTCGGCTACCACGGCAAACCGGTTGCACTCCTGAACACCGACGGCTTCTACGCGCCGCTGATCGACCTGCTTCAGCACACGGTCGACGAAGGCTTCATGCGCAAGACCTATCTCGACATGCTGCAGATCGACGCCGATCCGCTCGCGTTGATCGGCAAGCTGCAACGCTACGCGCCGCCCGCGCGCGACAAATGGGCGGCGGTCCAAAGCGACGCGATCTGAATCGCGGGTCCGCCGAACCCGAGCGAAGCGCGCCGCGCACGCACCACCCCAACGACGAGGTTGCGATGACGAAAGCTGTTCTGATCACCGGCGGCAGCCGCGGCATTGGCCGCGCCACCGCGCGTCTGCTTGGCGCGCGCGGCTGGTGCGTCGGCGTGAACTACGTGCGTGACCTCGCCGCCGCGCAGCAGACGGTCGCAGAGGTCGAACACGCGGGCGGCCGCGCGGTGCCGATCGCCGGCGATGTCGCGAACGAAGCCGACGTGACCGGCATGTTCGATACGCTGCAGCAATCCTTCGGCCGCATCGATGCGCTCGTCAACAACGCGGGCATCGTCGCGCCGTCGAGCCAGCTCGCCGATATGGACTTCGCGCGTCTGAAACGCGTGTTCGACGTCAACGTGCTCGGCGCCTATCTGTGCGCACGGGAAGCGGCACGGCGCATGTCGACCCAGCGCGGCGGCGCGGGCGGCGCGATCGTCAATGTTTCGTCGGCGGCGGCGCGGCTCGGTTCGCCGAACGAATACGTCGACTATGCGGGGTCGAAAGGCGCAATCGACACGATGACGCTCGGCCTCGCGAAAGAACTCGGCCCGCAGGGCGTGCGCGTGAACGCGGTGCGTCCGGGCCTGATCGACACCGAGATCCATGCCAGCGGCGGCAAGCCCGAGCGCGCCGCGCAACTGGGCGCGACCACGCCGCTCGGCCGCCCCGGCCGCGCCGACGAAGTCGCCGAGGCCATCGTATGGCTGCTCAGCGACGCGTCGTCGTACGTGACGGGCGCGCTGTTCGACGTCGCCGGCGGCCGCTGAGCGAACGCCGCACGCAACGCGGCGCAAGCCTTAAACACCTGGCGCGGTCCACTACGGCCGCGCCTTTCCAGCCCGCTCCCCCTCTCCTCTTTCCCCACGAACCCTGGTCGATTTCTCATGAAACCGGCACAGTCGCGCATCGAATGCGCGCGCGTTCGTTCGTGTGTAATCTTCAGTAATAATGCAGCGCTACAATCGACCAGATCGTATGCATCTGCAGGCGACGTAAGCAAAGCATAAGTACGAGGCCAACGCCGCCGCGTACGCTGACCAGAGACTTCCATGCAACACAAGCAGTCCACGCGCTGGCGCGCGCACAGCGCCAACGCGACGGCCCCGACCTCGGCCGCTCCAGCAGGTGGCGCGCACGAGGCCGCGCTTTCCGCCGGCACCGCGCACCCGTTTGCCGGCGCGCAGACCCAGCCGGCGGCCGGGGACCCCGCGGCTTCGGCCGCAGCGGTATACAGCGCCGACACCGCCCATCCATCGGGCTCCGCCGTTTCTGCCGACCGCGCAACGCGCGGCCTGCAGCGTTGGCGCGCGCTCGCGGCGATCCGCCCGCTGCTGTGGCTGGTCGCGCTGGCGATCCTGTGCGCGTGGCTCGCCCCCGGCATTCTCGGCCACGAACCGTGGAAGCAGGACGAAACCTACACATTCGGCATCGTCCAGCACATGCTCGATACCGGCGACCTCGTCGTGCCGACCAATGCCGGCCAGCCCTTCGTCGAAAAGCCGCCGATCTACGATTGGGTCGCCACGGGCCTCGCGTGGATGTTCGGCCGCTATCTGCCGCTGCACGATGCGGCACGGCTCGCGAGTGCGCTGTTCGCGGGCCTGACGGTGTATTACACCGCGCGGGTCGCGCGTCGCGCGGTCGCTGCGTCGAGCTGGTTCGACCTGCGCGTGCTCGGCACGCTCGCGCTGTTCGGCGGCACGCTCGTCGTCGTCAAGCACGTGCACGACATGATGACCGACGTCGCGCTGATGGCCGGCGCCGCGCTCGGCTTTTGCGGACTGTTCGAACTCGTACTCGTGCATCTGCGTGACGACCCGCGCGCCGCGTCGTATTTGCCGATGCACTCGCAAGCCGCCCGGCAGACCGAACCGCTCGATGCCCGCGAGCGGCGTCACGCGATCATCAGCGGCGCGACGATGTTCGGCGCGGGCGTCGGCGTGTCGCTGCTCGCCAAGGGGCTGTTCGTACCGCTCGTGTTCGGCGCCACCACCTGCGCGGCGCTGCTGCTCTATCCCGCATGCCGCAGCCGCGGCTTCGCCGGCGCGCTCGGCCTCGCCGCGCTCGTCTGCGCGCCGTTCGCGCTGATCTGGCCGATCTGCTTCTACCTGCGCTCAGCGGCACTCTTCAAGGTGTGGCTGTGGGATAACAACGTCGGGCGTTTCTTCGGTTTTTCGGTCGCCGAGCTCGGCTCCGAAAACGAGAGCCACCTGTTCGTGCTTCGCACCGTGCTGAGCGTCGGCTTTCCGGTCGTACCGCTCGCGCTGGCCGCGCTCGCCGGTGGCGCATGGCGGCGCTGGCGCGATCCGGGCGTCACGCTGCCGGTGCTGTTCGCGGGTATCGGTTTCGCGGTGCTGCAAAGCTCGGCGACGGTTCGCGAGCTGTACATCCTGCCGTTCATCGCGCCGCTCGCGCTGGTCGCGATGCAGGGCGTCGAACGTTTGCCGGCGCGCCTGCATACCGGCTGGGATATGACTAGCCGAGTGCTGTTCGGCAGCGCGGCCGCGCTCGTGTGGATCGTCTGGTCGATCATGACGACCCCCGCGAGCACGCATGCGTCGCTGCATCTGCTCGGCCGCTGGCTGCCGCTCGACTGGGTGCTGCCGATTTCGCCCGCGCTGATCGTCGGCGCGCTGCTGCTGACGATCGGCTGGCTGTGGCTGTTGCCGTCGTTCAAGTACGCGGGCAAATGGCGCGGCGCGCTCAGCTGGTGCGCGGGCGCGATGCTCGTCTGGGGGCTCGTCAGCACGCTGTTGCTGCCGTGGCTCGACTATGCGAAAAGCTACCGCTCGGTGTTCCGGGACCTCGGCGCGAAGATGGATATCGAATGGAACGACGGCGACTGCATGGCAAGCTCCGGACTCGGCGAATCCGAAGCGCCGATGCTCTTCTACTACACGGGCATCGTGCATCAGCCGAGCGAAGATCCGCGCACGACCGCCTGCACCTGGCTCATCGAGGAAAGCCGCCGCGACAACGCGCGGCCGCCGGCCGGCGAATGGCGGCTGTTCTGGTCCGGTGCGCGACCGGGCGATTCGGATGAGCTGTTGCGCGTCTTCGTGCGCACGCCGATGGCGGGCAAGCTGCACGGCGACGAATAGAGCCGCGCAACGCGTCGCGCCGGCCGAGTGTCTCGCGCGCGCGTCCGCGTCGATTCAGAACGACGAACCGGGCTCGCGCAGGAACGCGATCTCCTCGTCGCTCGATTCACGTCCGAGCAACCCGTTGCGATGTGGAAAGCGGCCAAATCGTTCGATCGCTTTCGCGTGGCGCAGCGCGTACTGATAGTAGCCGTCACCGCCCGGCTCCGCCGCAAGCTGTTTGAACAGTCGCAGCGACTCCTGCTGGCTCGCGAGCGTTTCATCGTGCTCGAACGGCAGATACGCGAACGCGCGATGCTGCACGTCCGGCAACAGCCGATCGGCGCCGCTCGCGATGATCCGTTGCGCGGTTTGCAGCGCCTTGCCGTCGGTCGCGAAGGCGCGCGGCGTATTGCGATGGCAGTTGCGGGAAAACTGGTCCAGCACGATGACGAGCGCCAACGCACCCAACGGCGTGCTCTGCCATGCGTCGAGCTCACCCGCGTTCGCCGCATCGATCAGGTTACCGAAACGTTCGCGCAGCATCGTATCGACGGCGTCATCGCGCTTGAACCAGAACTTGCGCTCCGTGCCGCGCTCCGGCGTGCCCGGCGCACCGAACCAGCAGTCGAGAACCTCGCGCGCCCGCGGCGCAAGCGCCGCATAGTCGGCTTCGACCGAGTACGGTGCCGAGGTGGCGTGCGGCGGCGTGTCAGCCATTGCGGTTGCGCATCCAGTCGGCGGTTTCGAAGAACGAGCCGAGCAGGCGCGCGCGCAGCGGTTCCGGCAAGCCGACATCCTCCATCGCCCATGCCATGCACCTCAACCACTGGTCACGCTCGCTCGACGCGATCGCGAACGGCAGATGCCGCGCGCGCAGACGGGGATGGCCAAAGCGGCCGATGTAATGATCGGGACCGCCGAGCCAGCCGCACAAAAACCAGAATAGCTTGTCGCGCGACCCCTCGAGCGACGCCGGATGCAGCGCGCGAATCCCGGCGAAATCCGCCTCGAGATCCATCAGGTCGTAAAACCGGTCGACCAGGTCGCGCACGCGCGACTCGCCGCCCACCAGTTCGAAGGCCGTCGGCTTGTCCGAGGACACTTCGTCGTTCAAATCGCTCATACCCTGCTCGACAGCAAAAAGACATCACCAGGAAAACTCACGCGTCGCGCAGCGACTGCAGCGCCGGCCGCGCCAACACATGCCGCAAACTCAGCCACCCGCCGACACCGGCACACGCGATGCCGGCCGCAATGCCCACCGGCAGCAGCCACGGATCGAAGTCCAGATAAAACTCGAACACGTGCGTGGCCAGCATCGAGCCGACGATCTGCGCGCCGAGCGCCGCCATCAGGCCGGCAAGCGCGCCGACCGCGACGAATTCGGCCACCTGCACCGCCCGCACCTGACGATGCGATGCGCCCAGCGCACGCAGCAGCGCGGATTCTCGCATACGCTCGTCGCGCGTGCCGGCGAGCGCCGCGTATAGCACCAGCACGCCGGCCGCGAGCGTGAAGGCGAACAGGAATTGCACCGCGCCGATCACCTGCTGCAACACGCGCTGCACCTGCGCGAGGATCGGGCCGGTATCGATCGCGGTCAGATTGGGATACGCGGCGATCAGGCCATCGATCGTCGACTGTTTGTCCACCGGCAGATGGAAGCTCGTGATGAACGTCGCCGGAAAATCCTGCAACGAAACCGGCGGCATCAGCACGAAGAAGTTGACCTTGAAAGAACCCCAGTCGAGCTTGCGCACGCTCGTCACCGGCGCCTCGACAGTCAGCCCCGTCACGTCGAAGCGCAGCACGTCGCCGGGCTTCACGTTGATCAGCTTCGCGAGACCCTGCTCGATCGAGATCTGCGGCTTCGTCGTCTCGCCGAACCAGGTTCCCGCGGCGATCCGGTTGTCGTCGGGCAGTTGCGTCGTGTAGGACAGGTTGAACTCGCGGTCGACCAGTCGCCGCGCATCCTCGCCCTTGAACGAATCCGGATTGACCGCCTTACCGTTGATCGCGACGAGCCGCCCGCGCACCATTGGCGACAGCGCCACGCCGGCGATGCCGTGCGCGTCCAGATACTGCGTGACCGCGTCGCGCTGATCGGGCTGGATGTCGATGATGAACTCGTTGGGCGCATCGGGCGGGGTCGATTTGCGCCAGCCCTGCACGAGGTCGTTGCGCGTCATCGCGATCAGCAGCAGGCACATCAGGCCGATGCCGAGCGCGGTGATCTGCAGCGTGCTGGTGCTGCTGCGCCGCTCCAGCGACGCCAGCGCATAGCGCCAGCCGACGCCCGCATTGACGCGCTCGCTGCGCACCACGCGCGCCGCGCCCCACAACGCGAGCCGCGCGATGCCGGCGAACACCAACAGCCCGCCCGCGAATCCACCCGCGACGATGCCCCCGAGCTTCAATTCCCCCGCGGCGAGTATCAGCAGCCCCGCGAACAGCACGATGCCGACCGCGTAGGCGGCCCACGCAGTGCGTCCCTCCTCGCCCCATTCACGCCGCAGCACGCGCACCGGCGGCACGCGCGTGAGCGGCAACAGCGGCGGCAGCGCGAAGCCGAGCAGCAGCACGAGGCCGGCCGCGATGCCTTCGAGCGCGGGCCACAGCGTCGGCTGCGGCAGCACCACGTCGATCAGGCCGCCGAGCCACGTCAGCAGCGCGAGATGCCCGAGATAACCGAGCGCCACGCCGAGCACGCCGCCGAGTACGCCCAGCCCGACGAATTCGAGCGTGAACAGCGCACGCAGCGCGGCCTGGCTCACGCCGAGACAGCGCATCGCCGCGCAGCCGTCGAGATGCCGGCGCATATAGCGGTGCGCAGCCATCGCGATCGCGACGGCCGCGAGCAGCGCGGTCAACAGCGACACGAGCGTCAGGAAATGGCCCGCGCGATCGAGCGCCTGACGCACCTGCGGCTGGCCGTCCTGCAGCGACTCGAGCGCGACGCCGCGCAGCTTGCCGCCGTCGACGCGCTCATGCGCAAACTGCGCGAAGCGCGCGACCGCGTCGTCTGAACCGGCGACCAGCAGCCGGTACGTGACGCGGCTGCCATAGGTGATCAGGCCCGTCGACGGTACGTCAGCGGCATTCAGCATCAGGCGCGGCGAAAAGTTGACGAACGAAAAGCCGCGATCGAGCTCGCGCGTGATCAGCGCGCCGACCGTGAAGTTGCGATTGCCGAGCTTCACCGCATCGCCGATCTTCAGCTTCAGCGCGTCGAGCAACTGCTGGTCGACCCACACGGTGCCCGGCGCCGGAATCGACGTCGCCGGATGATCGGCCGCACCCGGCGCCGCCGCGATGCGCAGCGCGCCGCGCAACGGATAGCCGGGCGACACCGCCTTGACGGCGGCGAGCCGCGACGCCGGCTGCGCGCCGGTCGAATTGATCATGCTGGGAAAGATCGCCGTGGTGGCGGTGCGCAGGCCCAGGGCGTGCGCCTCGGCGGCGAATTGCGGATCGACCGGATGATCGGCGCGCACGATGAAGTCGGCGGCGATCATGCGCCGCGCATCGCGCTCGAGCCCCTGATGCAGCCGATCGCCCAGAAACCCGACGCTCGACAACGCCGCGACCGCCAGCACGAGCGCGAGCAGCAACATCGTCAGTTCGCCCGCGCGCCAGTCGCGCGCCGTCATCCGCATGGCCTGGCGCAACAGATCGATGCCGCCAAGCCGCCGCGCCGGTCTCGTGTCGGCGCGCGTTCTTGAACCCGCCTTGGATCCTGGTAGTGCTTCGCTCAATCGTGCCTGCTCCTCGCAAATCGCGACACCATGTGCGTGGCCATGCCGCGAAAACCGCCCTGCACGCCACGCCACAATCGCGGCAATGCCCACGCCGCGAGCAGTAGGAAGCCTACCATCAAGACCAGAAACACGAGCGGCACGAACAGCGCAAGCAGTACGCCGCCGACCACGAGGCCGTCCTCGGCGGTCGACGTGACGACGTTCGACACCGGCTCCGGCGACAGGTTGATCAGCGCGCGCGTGCCCGCCTTCGCGAGATGCGCGGTGCCGGCGAGCGTGCCGCCCGCGAGCGCGGCAACGCTCAGCAGCGTCGGATCGGCGTGGCCGAGCGCGCCGGCGGCCAGCACGGCGCCGGCCGGAATGCGGATGAAGGTGTGGATCGCATCCCACAGCGAATCGAACGCGGGGATCTTGTCGGCGAGGAACTCGGTCAGCGTCAGCACGGCCGCCGCACCGATCACCCATGGCGATGACAGCGCGGACAATGTGTTCGGCAAGTGAATCAGGCCAAGACGTTCGAACACGCCGGCCAGGAGGACTGTCAGATAGAGGCGCAGACCGCTGCCCCATGAAAGGCCCGCTGCAAGTGAAAGTGATTCAAGCATGGCCGCCTCCACGCGCTCAGTGCGTGCCAGGCGCCGCGGCGGGAACGAGCGGGCGTTCCGCGCCGAAGCCATCAGGCTCGCCAAGCCGGCCGCGCCAGCCTGGCCGGGGACAATCTCAAGGTCGTTTCTGTCTCATTATAGCTACGATAATTCGCAGAACGTAGAGCGGCGAAGCCTTCGCTGTGGCTTGCAGGCAATGGCGGCCGCGCCCCGAGCGGAGGTGGCCGCCCGGTCAGTGCCCCGACGACAGCTTCAGGCCGACGAGGCCGATCACGATCAGCGACGCACTGGCGACGCGCGCGACCGTCAACGCCTCGCCCATCATCACGACGCCGAAGATGAACGCGCCGACCGCGCCGATCCCTGTCCAGACAGCATAGGCTGTGCCGAGCGGCAACTGGCGCATCGCGAGCGCGAGCAGCACGAAGCTGCCGAGCGCGGTCACGACCGTGAAGATGGACGGCCACAAGCGGGTGAAACCTTCGGAGGTTTTGAGACCGGCCGCCCACGCGACTTCGAGCAGACCGGCAATCAGGAGAAGAAACCAGGACATCGACACAGCTCCACGAAAAATGGGGCCGTCCCCGATGATTGATGCAGGCGCAAGGTCGTCCTTACGTCGGGAGATTATAGCGAAGCGGCATCGCGGACGAATTCACACCGCGCCCACCAGCCGGTACCCGACGCCCGTCTCCGTGACGATATGCTCCGGCTGCGCCGGATCGCGCTCGAGCTTGCCGCGCAGATGCGCCATGTAGATGCGCAGATAGTGGTGACTCTCGACGTGCGACGGCCCCCACACGTCGCGCAGCAACTGCCGGTGCGTGAGCACGCGGCCCGCATGGCGCACGAGCGTCGCGAGCAGCCGGTATTCGATGGGCGTCAGATGGACCGCGGCGCCGTCGCGCGTAACCTGGCGCAGCGCGAGGTCGACGGTGACCGCACCGAAGCGCACCTGCGGCGATTCGTTGGCGCCGCCGTGATTGCGCCGCCGCAGATGCGCGCGGATCCGCGCAAGCAACTCGGACACGCCGAACGGCTTGGTCAGGTAATCGTCGGCGCCGGCGTCGAGCGCGGCGACCTTTTCGCTTTCCTGGGTACGCGCCGACAGCACGATCACCGGCAGCTCGCTCCAGCCGCGCAGCTCGCGGATCACGTCGAGGCCGTCGGTGTCGGGCAGGCCCAGATCGACGATCACGAGATCGGGCTTGCGCGTCGCCGCTTCGACGAGCCCCTGCTTGCCGGTCTCGGCGTCGTACACGGCGATGCCCTCGCCTTCGAGCGCCGTGCGCACGAAGCGGCGAATCTGCTTCTCGTCTTCGATCAGAACGACGGTGATGCTCAGGTCACTCATGGGCGGGGCGGGTGAGCGGGTTGAGGTCGGCGGCGGAGTCGGTGGCTGCGCCTTCGTCTTCGAGCGTATCAAACGTCTCGGGTGCGTCGGGCGGCGTCTTGACCGGCAGCGTGAACCAGAAGCGCGCGCCCTCGACGTGGCCATCCGCGGCCAGCCGGTTGAGCGCGCCGATTGTACCGCCGTGCGCCTCGACGATCGCGCGGCAGATCGCGAGCCCCAGGCCGATGCCTGGTTTCGCCGACTCCTTCTCGCCGCGCGTGAACTTCTCGAACACGCGCGCTTCCATGCCGGCGGGCAGGCCGGGGCCGTTGTCGTCGATCGTGATGCGCACGAACGGCGTGCCGTCCGCGTCGATCTGCTGCGCGCCGATCGCGAGCGGCGTGCCGGACGCCGTGTATTTGGCCGCGTTCTCGAACAGGTTCGAGAACAAGCGCTCCATCAACACCGCGTCGAGATGCAGCAGCGGCAGATCGGCGGGCAGCGTAACCCGCACCGGATGATCCGCGAGCACACGCTTGCACGCGCGCAGCGCGGCGCCGACGGTCTCCTCGAGCAGCGTCCATTGCTGGTTCAGTTGCAGGCTGCCGGCCTGCAAGCGCGCCATGTCGAGCAGATTCGTGACGATGCCGGTCATGCGCAGCGCTTCTTCGTGGATTGCGTCGACGAGTTCGTCGTCACGCCGCGCGGCGGATTGCGCGTCGGTCCGCAAAGAAGCATTCGCCTCGCCTTCTGTCCGCCCCTGTCCCGCCTGCCGCCCCTGCGCGAGCATCGACGAAAACCCGACGATCGTCGTCAGCGGCGTGCGCAGATCGTGCGAAATCGCCGACAGCAGCGAATTGCGCAGCCGCTCCGACTCCATGTTGACGAGCGCGTCGCGCGCGATATCGACGTAGTGCACCCGTTCGAGCGCGAGCGCGATCTGCGCGGCGAACGCATCGAGCATGCGGCGCTGTTCGGGCACGGTCAGCTCGCGCTCGTCATGCACGACCACCGCGAGCACGCCGCGCGTGCGCATCGGCGCCTTCAGCGGCAGATACAGCGCCGCGGCGGCCGGCAGCGTATCGGTGCCGTGGCCGGCCGGCTTCTGCTGATCGTAGACCCATTGGCCGACGTCGAGATCGAGCGCGTCGCCTTCGAGCGTGATCGCCGCGTCGGGGTCCTCGATCTTCTGTTTGACCTTATCGACGCTATCGGGCAGCAGGATCGCCACACGCGCGCCGAACACCTCGCTCACGTGCCGGGTGCCGATGCCGACGATCTGCTCGGTCGCGAGCGCCGCGGCGAGCTCGCGCGCCATCTCGTACATCGCGCCGGTGCGCTGCTCGCGGCGTCGCGCGACGCTCGCCTCGTGGCGCAGGCTCGAAGTCAGATGGCTGATCACGAGCGAGGTCAGCAGCATGCCGAAGAACGTCAGCAGGTATTGCGTGTCGGAGACCGACAGCGAGATGCGCGGCGGCACGAAGAAGAAATCGAACGCGGCGACGCTCGCGAACGACAGCACGACACCGGGCCCGCGCCCGAGCCTCACCGCGGTGAAGATCACGCCGAGCAGATACAGCATCACGAGGTTGGTCAGATCGATGCGGTCGATCAACTGGCTCGACAGCAACGTGATCGCCGCGCCGATCGCGAGCGCGAACGCGTACGCGCGCGGCGGCGAGCGACGCTCGCGGGCCGCGCTCAACGCCTCGCGCCACGCGTTCGCGGTCGTGTTCAACAGCCGCCGCTGCTCGCCGCCGTCGCGCTCCGACGACACGCGAATCAGCGTGAGATCGAGATCGCCGCTCTTCTCGGCGATGCGCTCGCCCAGCGGCCGGCGCAGCCAGCGGCTCGCGCCGGTGCGCGACGATGCGCCCGCCACCAGCTTCGATACGTTGCGCGCCTGCGCGTAACCGATCAACGCGTCGAGCGCATCGGTGGCGGCGAGCGTCGCGGTTTCGGCGCCGAGTTCGGCGGCGAGCTTCAGCGCGTTCAACGTGCGTTCGCGTCGGGCGTCGGGTAGGCGCTGCAACGCGGGCGTTTCGACATAGACCGCGAGCCAGTCGGCCTTCAGGCTCGCGGCGAGGCGCGCCGCCGAGCGCACCAGCGCCGGCGCTTCGGGACCAGGACCGACACACACCAGCAGCCGCTCGCGCGCCTGCCAGATACGCTGGATCGACCGATCGGCGCGGTACTCGCGCATCTGCGCGTCGACCCGATCGGCGGTGCGGCGCAGCGCGAGTTCGCGCAGCGCGATCAGGTTGCCCTTGCGAAAGAAGTTGCGCACCGCGCGCTCGGCCTGCTGCGCCATGTAGACCTTGCCGTCGCGCATGCGGTCGAGCAGTTCCTCGGCCGGCAGATCGACGAGCGTGACTTCGTCGGCATGATCGAACACGCGATCGGGCACGGTCTCCCACACCCGGATGCCGGTGATCTGGCCGACCACGTCGTTCAGGCTCTCCAGGTGCTGCACGTTGACGGTCGTATAAACGTCGATGCCCGCGTCGAGCAGTTCGTAGACGTCCTGCCAGCGCTTCAGATGACGCGCGCCCTGCAGGTTCGAATGCGCGAGTTCGTCGACGAGGATCAGTTGCGGCTTGCGCGCGAGCGCGGCGTCGAGATCGAACTCGCCGAGCTTGCGGCCGCGATATTCGATCTGCGCGAGCGGCAGCACGTCGAGCCCCGCGAGCAACGCGGCGGTTTCGCTGCGTCCATGCGTTTCGGCGATGCCGACCAGCACGTCGACACCTTCTTGCTGGCGGCGGCTCGCGGCCTGCAGCATCGCATAGGTCTTGCCGACGCCGGCCGACGCGCCGAAGAAAACCTTCAGCCGGCCGCGCTGGCGCTTTTCTTCGTCGCGCTGCAGCTTGTCGAGCAGTTGGTCAGGGTCGGGGCGGTTCATGCTCAGTGGTTTTGATAGTCGTGCGAGCGGCGGTGTCTGCATGGTGGCACGGCCCGCGCCGGCCCGCAAATGGCGGCGCGGCGCCACGCGAAACGCCGCTGTTTCAGCGATGAACCGCAATTGCGGCTGGTGCGTCGTCGCTGCGTTCAGTGTCAGCCGCGCTTCATTTCATCGAGCGCGAGATTGAGCTTCAGCACATTCACGCGCGGCTCGCCGAGCACGCCGAACTGGCGCCCCGTCGTGTAGCGCTCGACGAGCGCCTGCACGTCGTTCGGCGCGAGGTGACGGGCCTGCGCGACCCGCTCGAGCTGATACGCGGCCGCGGCCGGACTGATCTCCGGATCGAGCCCGCTGCCCGACGACGTGACCAGATCGACCGGCACCGGCTTCGACATGTCGGTGCCCGCCGCCTTCAGCGCCGCGAGACGGCCCTTGATCTCGTCGAGCAGCGCCGGGTTGGTCGGCCCGAGGTTCGAGCCCCCCGAGCTTTGCGGGTTGTACGGCATCGGGCTCGTCGCCGACAGCCGGCCCCAGAAGTACTGGGGCGCGTCGAACTGCTGGCCGATCAGCTGTGAGCCGACCACCTTGCCGTTCTGCTCGATGAGGCTGCCGTTGGCCTGTTCGTGGAACGCCGCCTGGCCGAACGCGGTCATCACGGCGGGATAGGCGAGTCCTGTGATCGCGGTCAGCACCGCGAAGATCACGATCAGCGGACGGAACAGATTCTTCATGATGGGTCTCTTTCCCTTTTCATCACTTCTGGTTGTGGCGTAATGACGCGCTGCGCGCTCAAACCCAGCCGAACGCGGCGAGCACCATATCGATCAGCTTGATGCCGATGAACGGCACGATGATGCCGCCAAGGCCATAGATCAGCAGATTGCGGCGCAGCAGGATCGCAGCGCCTAGCGCGCGATAGCGCACGCCCTTCAGCGCCAGCGGAATCAGCAGCACGATGATCAGCGCGTTGAAGATCACCGCCGACATGATTGCCGAGGTCGGCGTCGCCAGATGCATCACGTTCAGCGCGTTCAACGCCGGATACGTCGACGCGAACGCGGCCGGGATGATCGCGAAGTACTTGGCGAGGTCGTTGGCGATCGAGAACGTGGTCAACGACCCGCGCGTCATCAACATCTGCTTGCCGATCTCGACGATCTCGATCAGCTTGGTCGGATTCGAATCGAGGTCGACCATATTGCCGGCCTCTTTCGCCGCCTGCGTGCCGGTGTTCATCGCGACCGCGACGTCGGCCTGCGCGAGCGCGGGCGCATCGTTGGTGCCGTCGCCGGTCATCGCGACCAGACGCCCTTCGGCCTGATGCGCGCGAATCGTCGCGAGCTTCGTTTCGGGTGTCGCCTCGGCAAGGAAGTCGTCGACGCCCGCTTCGGCCGCGATCGCGGCGGCGGTCAGGCGGTTGTCGCCCGTCACCATCACGGTCTTGATGCCCATCTTGCGCAGCTCGGCGAAGCGCTCCTTGATGCCGCCCTTCACGACGTCCTTCAACTCGATCACGCCGAGCACGCGCGCGCCCTGCTCGCCTTTCTCGGCGACCACCAGCGGTGTGCTGCCGCGTCGCGCGACATCGGCGACCGCGTTGCTGACTTCATTCGGGAAACGGCCGCCGTTCGCTTCGACGTAGTGCTTGACCGCATCGGCCGCGCCCTTGCGGATTTCACGGTTCGGCGCCCCGGAGGAAGTCCCCTGGGGGGAGAGATCGACGCCGCTCATGCGGGTCTGCGCCGTGAACGCGAGAAACACCGCATGCAGCGAGGCCATATCGCGCTGACGGATATTGAAGCGCTGCTTCGCGAGCACGACGATGCTGCGGCCTTCCGGCGTTTCGTCGGCGAGCGACGACAGCTGCGCGGCATCGGCAAGCGCCTCTTCGGTCAGACCCGGCGCGGGCAGAAACTGCGACGCCTGGCGGTTGCCGAGCGTGATCGTGCCGGTCTTGTCGAGCAGCAGCACGTCGACGTCGCCGGCCGCTTCGACGGCACGGCCCGAGGTCGCGATCACGTTCGCCTGCATCATGCGGCTCATGCCGGCCACGCCGATCGCCGACAACAGGCCGCCGATCGTCGTCGGGATCAGACACACGAGCAGCGCGGCGAGCGCGGTGATCGTCACCACGTGGCCCGCTTTCGCGGCTTCGACGGAGAACATCGAGAACGGCAGCAGCGTCGCGGTGGCGAGCAGCATCACGATGGTCAGCGCGACGAGCAGGATGGTGAGCGCGATTTCGTTCGGCGTCTTCTGACGCTTCGCGCCTTCGACCATCGCGATCATGCGGTCGAGGAACGCCTCGCCCGGATTGGCCGTGACGCGCACGACGATCCAGTCCGACAGCACCCGCGTGCCGCCCGTCACCGACGAAAAGTCGCCGCCCGACTCGCGGATCACCGGCGCCGATTCACCGGTGATCGCCGATTCGTCGACCGAAGCGACGCCGTCGATCACTTCGCCGTCGGCCGGGATCACGTCGCCGGTCTCGACCAGCACGACGTCGCCACGGCGCAGATCGGTCGCGGTCGTGATGCGGATCGGCGACTTCGGATGCGGCTCGTTGAGCTTTTTCGCCATCACGTCTTTCTTCGCGCTGCGCAGCGACGCGGCCTGCGCTTTCGAGCGGCCTTCGGCGAGCGCCTCCGCGAAATTCGCGAACAGCACCGTGAACCACAGCCATAGCGTGACCGCGAGGATGAAGCCCGCGGGCGCCTCGGCCTGACCGCCGAGCGCGGCGATCCACAGAATGGTCGTCAGGATGCTGCCGACGTACACGCAGAACATCACCGGGTTGCGAAACTGCGTGCGCGGCGTGAGCTTTTTAAAGGAGTCCACGATCGCCGGGCGCAGCAGCGCCGGGTCGAACATGGACCGGGTAGCGTTATGTTCAGTCATTGAATCCTCGAATGTCCGTGGGCGCTGGCAGGCTTGCGGCGTGCAGGCGCCTGTTCGGTCGTTGGCTCGCGGCCTGGGTCACTGCCGTGGGTCACTGCACGCCGATCATCATCAATTGCTCGACGCCGGGACCGAGCGCGAGCGCCGGGACGTAGGTCAGCGCGCCGACCAGCAGCACCGTGCCGAGCAGCAGCACGACGAACAGCGGTCCGTGCGTCGGCAGCGTGCCGCCGGTGACGGCGATGCGCTTCTTCGCGGCGAGCGAACCGGCGATCGCGAGCACCGGCACGATCGTGCCGAAGCGGCCGAACCACATCGCGATCGCGGTGAGCCAGTTGTAGAACGGCGTATTCACCGTGAGACCCGCGAACGCGCTACCGTTGTTGTTCGCCGCCGAGCTGAACGCATAGAGGATCTCGGAGAAGCCGTGTGCACCGGGGTTTGCGATGCCGGCCTTGCCCGCCGCGCTGAGCACCGCGATCGAGGTGCCCACCAGCACGAGCAGCGGCGTGAGCAGCACGACGATCGACACCATCTTCATCTCGTAGGCCTCGATCTTCTTGCCGACATATTCGGGAGTACGCCCGATCATCAGTCCCGCGACGAACACCGCGAGCAGCGCGAACACGAGCATCCCGTACATGCCGGAACCGACACCGCCGAAGATCACTTCGCCGAGCTGGATCAGCAGCATCGGATACAGGCCGCCGAGCGGCGTCAACGAATCGTGCATGTTGTCGACCGCGCCGCACGAAGCCGCCGTCGTCGCGACCGTGAAGATGCCCGACTGCGCGATGCCGAAGCGCGTTTCCTTGCCCTCCGCATTGCCGCCCGCCTGCAGCGCGTTCGCCGACTGGTCGACGTTGAGCGCCGTGAACGCGGGATTGCCGCTCTGCTCGGCGCTGATCTCGCCGAACACGCAAACGCCGAACGCGATCGTCATCGCCGCGAGCACCGCGACGCCCTGCCGCCGGTCGCCGATCACGCGGCCGAACACGAGCGCGAGCGCCGCCGGGATGATCAGGATCGAGATGATCTGCACGAAGTTCGAGAACGGCGTCGGGTTTTCGTACGGATGCGCGGAGTTGCCGTTGAAGAAGCCGCCGCCGTTGGTGCCGAGCATCTTGATCGCTTCCTGCGACGCGACCGGGCCCATCGCGATGGTCTGTGTCTTCACGGGCGTGTCGAGCATCACCGGATCGCCCTTCGCGTCCTTCACCGGATTGCCTTGCGCGTCGAGCTTCGGCGCGGCGTAGGTGGTGGTCTGCAGCGTCGGCACCTCCTGATATGCCTTGAAGTTCTGGATCACGCCCTGACTCATCAGCAGTGCGGCGATGATCGCCGCCATCGGCAGCAGGACGTACATCGTCACGCGCGTGATGTCGACCCAGAAGTTGCCGATCGTCTGCGCGGTATGACGCGCGAAGCCGCGCATCAACGCGAACACGACGACGATGCCGGTCGCCGCCGACAGGAAGTTCTGCACGGTCATGCCGAGCATCTGCGTCAGATAGCCGACGGTCTGCTCGGGCGTGTAGTCCTGCCAGTTGGTGTTGGTCACGAAGCTGACCGCGGTGTTGAAGGCGCTGTCGACCGACATCGCGCCGAACTGCTGCGGATTGCCTGGCAGCCACCCTTGCACGCGCAGCAGCACGTACAGGAACGCCGCGCCAAGCACGTTGAACGCTAGCGTGGCGACCGCGTAGTGCCTCCAGCCCATTTCCGCCGCTGGATCGACGCCGGCGATACGGTAAAGCAGCCGTTCGAGCGGCGCGCCGAAGCGCACCACGCGCGAACTGCCGTCCATCACGGCGCCGAGATAGCTCGCCATCGGCACCGCCGCGGCCAGTAGCACGACAATAAAAAGACTCGCCTGCAGGACATCGTTCGTGTTCATTCAATGTCCTCCGCGCGCAGCAGCGCATACACGAGATAGACGAACAGCAGCGCGGTGGACGCGCCGGCCAGCCACAGCATCCAGGTCATCAGCGCGCTCCTTGTCCGCGGCGCAACTGCATCAGCTTCTCGCAGCCGCCAATCAGCCCAAAGGTCAGCAAGGCAAACAGCGCCAGGCCCCCGACATACAGCACATCCATTCTCGTTCTCCATTCACGGACTTTGGATGGATAGAACGGTATGCCGATCGGCCTAAAGGGCTGGTCAAAGATCGCGGGGTACGCGTAAAAATCGCGTAAACGGACAAGGCCGTTTCATCTCGCGATGAAACGGCCCTGATGGATGACGTGTAGCGCAGCCCGAGGCCGCGCTGCCACTTCTTTACGGCAGCAGGATCGTCGACCCCGTCGTGCGGCGCCCTTCGAGGTCCGCATGTGCCTGCCCGACGTCCGGCAGCGCATAGCGCTGATTGATGCTCGTCTTGACCTTGCCCGAGCTCAGCACGTCGAACAGCTCGGCCGACATCGCCTCGTAGTCGCTGCGTTTCGCCATATAGGTGAAGAGCGTCGGTCGTGTAAAGAACAGCGAGCCGCGTCCCGCGAATTCCGACGAATCGATCGGCGGCAGCGGACCCGACGCGTTGCCGAAGCTCACGAACAGGCCGAGCGGCGCGAGACAGTCGAGCGATTTTTCGAAGGTGTCCTTGCCGATCGAATCGTAGACGACCGGCACGCCCGCGCCGTTGGTGATCTCGCGTACGCGCTTCGTGAAGTTCTCGCGCGTATAGACGATCGCGTGATCGCAGCCGTGCGCTTTCGCGATCTCGGCTTTCTCGTCGGAACCGACCGTGCCGATCACCGTCGCGCCGAGCGCCTTCGCCCACTGGCACACGAGCAGGCCGACGCCGCCCGCTGCGGCCTGAATGAGGATCGTGTCACCGGCCTTCACGCGATACGTGCGGCGCAGCAGATATTGCGCAGTCAAGCCTTGCAGCATCGCCGACGCGGCCTGCTCGTCGCTGATCGCATCGGGCAGCTTGACGACCAGCGCGGCCTGCAGCACGCGCTCCTGCGCATACGCGCCGGGCGGCCGCGCGACATACGCGACGCGATCGCCGACCTTCAGACCGGTCACGCCCGCGCCCACCGCGCTGACCTCGCCGGCCGCTTCCATGCCGAGCCCGCCCGGCAACGGCAGCGGATACAGACCGGTGCGGAAATACACGTCGATGTAATTGAGGCCGACCGCCGTCTGGCGAATGCGGATCTCGCCCGCGCCGGGCTCGCCCACCTCGACGTCAACCCATTTCATGACTTCGGGGCCGCCGGTTTTGTCGAAACGGATTGCCTTGACCATCACGTCTCCTTCATCTGTCATCTGTATGGATGTGGGTGCGGCGACGCGCGCGCTCACGCCTCGCCGGACAGGCGCAGCGTCAGCACGTCGAGCACCATGCGGGCGGTCGATATGTTCGTCGCGCACGGAATGTTGTGCACGTCGCACGCGCGCACTAGCGCGTTGATGTCCGGCTCGTGCGGCTGCGGCGTCATCGGGTCGCGCAGGAAAATCACCATGTCGACGCGCCCTTCGGCGAGCTGCGCGCCGATCTGCAGGTCGCCGCCGTGCGGGCCCGACAGCATGCGCTCGACCGTCAGGCCGTGCGCGTCGCTGATGCGTCCGCCGGTCGTGCCGGTTGCGACGATCTCGCAGCGCGCGAGCGTGTCGACGTATTCGCCGGCCAGTTTGACGATGTCGTCCTTCTTGTGATCGTGCGCGATCAGCGCAATGCGGGTGCTCATGACGTAAGACTCCTCAAACCCTTGTGACTATCGTTGTTGTGATATGACGGGTGTCGTTCGCGCGCGGCGGCTCGGTACGTACCAGCTCAGTACGTACCAGCTCAGTACGTACCAGGATAGGCGCCGCCGTCGATCAACCAGTTCTGCCCGGTGATGTAACCCGCGTGCGTGCTGCACAGGAACGCGCAGGCGCGGCCGAATTCTTCGCGATTACCGAAGCGGCCGGCGGGGATCGTCTTCATGCGCTGCTTGCGCGCTTCGTCGATCGAAATGTTGTGCGTCTTCGCCTGCGCCTCGAACGTGACCGCGATACGGTCGGTGTCGAACAGGCCCGGCAGCAGGTTGTTGATCGTCACGCCGGTCGGCGCGACCTTGCGCGCGAGCCCCGCGACGAAACCGGTCAGGCCGGAGCGCGCGCCGTTCGACAGACCGAGCACGTCGATCGGCGCCTTCACCGCCGAGCTCGTGATGTTGACGATGCGCCCGAAGCCGCGCGCGCTCATCGTGTCGATGGTCTGACGGATCAGCTCGATCGGCGTCAGCATGTTGGCTTCGAGCGCGCGGATCCAGTCCTCGTGCGTGAAGTTGCGGAAATCGCCCGGCGGCGGACCGCCCGCGTTGTTGACGAGAATGTCCGGCTGCGGGCAGGCCGCGAGCGCGGCCGCACGCCCTTCAGGCGTGGTGATGTCGCATGCGACGGTCTTCACCTCGACGCCGCTCTGCTTGCGGATCGCCTCGGCGGTCGCTTCGAGCGTTTCGGCGGTGCGCGCGACGATCGTCAGGTCGACGCCCTCGGCGGCGAGCGCTTCCGCGCAGCCGCGTCCCAGACCTTTGCTCGCCGCGCAAACCAGCGCGCGGCGTCCTGCGATTCCCATGTCCATGTGTATGCCCTCCTGGCGAAGTTTCCCCAGATTCTAGAAGAATCGGTGCCGGACTGTGCCGAGTCGCTGCAAACTCAGGTATCGCCGGGCGGTACTCTTTCGGTAAACTTGCGCGGTGGCGCGCTTTTCCACCGTTCGTCCGACCTTCGAGCGCGGACTGAGCCAACGGATGAGCGCGCCGAACCGATCCACCTTGCCGCCGCGCGCGAGCCCGCCATGACCCAGGATAGCCGTTTCCCCAATCTCTTCATCCTCGATCACCCGCTGATCCAGCACAAGCTGTCGCACATGCGCGACCGGGACACGTCGACGCGCACGTTCCGCGAACTGCTGCGCGAAATCACGCTGCTGATGGGCTACGAAATCACCCGCAACCTGCCAATGACCACGCGCCGCATCACCACGCCGCTCGTCGAGATCGACGCGCCGGTGATCGCCGGCAAGAAGCTCGCGATCGTGCCGGTGCTGCGCGCGGGCGTCGGCATGTCGGACGGCCTGCTCGAGCTGGTGCCGTCGGCGCGCGTCGGCCATATCGGCGTGTATCGCGCGGAGGATCATCGGCCGGTCGAATACCTGGTGCGGTTGCCGGACCTCGAAGACCGCGTGTTCATCCTCTGCGATCCGATGGTCGCGACCGGCTACTCGGCCGTGCACGCGGTCGATGTGCTCAAGCGCCGCAACGTGGCGGCCGAGAACATCATGTTCCTCGCGCTCGTCGCCGCGCCCGAGGGCGTGCAGGTGTTCCAGGACGCGCACCCGGACGTCAAGCTGTTCATCGCGTCGCTCGATTCGCATCTGAACGAGCATGCGTACATCGTGCCGGGCCTGGGCGACGCGGGCGACCGGTTGTTCGGTACGAAGAACTGACGCGCCGGGGGCCAGCGGGGGTGGCCTGGCGATGCCGCCGCCCCGGAACCGGCCCCGCTTTCGCCCGCATCCGGCCCTCCCGGCGACACATCCGCGCCGCCTCCATTCATTTTCGCGTCGATTTCATTGCATTTGCGGCCGGTTTCGCGGCGCGGCCCCCTCTGCCGCACCCTCGCGGCATGATAAAATTCGAATCCGCTCGACGGGTCGGCTCGACCCGCACGATCACTCGCACCACCGCCTGCAATTTCGATTGGCGCCCCGCGCTTTCGCATCAGGTCATGCGGCGCCTGGCCGCGCAAGCTGCGCCGCTCCACCGCGCTGCCGCCCTGCGGCTGCGCCTGGCCGGCCGATCATGCACGAACCGGCACGAACGCCCACCGGCGGGCAAGCGCGGAACGACGCGCGGGAACGGCCAGGCTGAGATCGGCGGCACAGGTGGCCGCCTCGACGGGCCAACACGAGCGACAAGCACGAGCGGCCGGCAGCCTTTCACCTGACGGATTGACATCGAGGCGCAACACGCGAGGCGCCCGACATCGCAACGACAATTGCACTATGCGTGCGCCCCGCTGGCGCGCGCGACGGAGAAAAGTATGGCGGGTCATTCGAAATGGGCCAACATCAAGCATAAGAAAGCAGCGGCCGATGCCAAGCGCGGCAAGGTCTGGACGCGGCTCATCAAGGAAATCCAGGTTGCGGCCCGTCTGGGAGGCGGCGAAATCGACTCGAACCCGCGTCTGCGGCTCGCGGTCGACAAGGCGTACGACGCCAACATGCCGAAAGACAACATCAACCGCGCGATCCAGCGCGGTGTCGGCGGCGCGGACGGCGCGAACTACGAGGAAATCCGCTACGAAGGCTATGGCATCGGCGGCGCGGCGGTGATCGTCGACACGATGACCGACAACCGCACCCGCACGGTCGCGGAAGTGCGTCACGCGTTCTCGAAGAACGGCGGCAACATGGGCACCGACGGCTCGGTGTCGTTCATGTTCGATCACGTCGGCCAGTTCCTGTTCGCTCCCGGCACCGCCGAAGACGCGCTGATGGAAGCCGCGCTCGAAGCGGGCGCCGACGACGTCGTGACGAACGAGGACGGCAGTATCGAGGTGCTGTGCCCGCCGAACGATTTTTCGAAAGTGAAGGCTGCACTCGAAACGGCGGGCTTCAAGGCCGAACTGGCCGAAGTCACGATGAAGCCGCAGACCGAAGTCGAATTCACCGGCGACGATGCCGTGAAAATGCAGAAGCTGCTCGACGCGCTGGAAAATCTGGACGACGTGCAGGAAGTCTATACAAACGCGTCGATCGTCGGCGAGTGATGGCGCGCCGGGCTCTGGCATCGTTTGCCCTTGCTGTTGATGGTTTATTGCACGGCTGAGCACACCGCTCGGCCGTTTATGGTTTTCAAGTCTCGGGGATTCACATGAAGTTACTCGTCGTCGGTTCCGGCGGTCGCGAACATGCGCTGGCATGGAAGCTCGCGCAATCGCCGCGGGTCCAGCTCGTCTACGTCGCGCCGGGCAACGGCGGCACCGCTCAGGATGAGCGTCTGCTCAACATCGACATCACCGAGCCGGCCGCGCTCGCTGATTTCGTTGAAAAAGAACAGATTGCGTTCACGCTGGTCGGGCCGGAAGCGCCGCTCGCGGCAGGCATCGTCAACCTGTTCCGCTCGCGCGGTCTGAAGATCTTCGGGCCGACCAAAGAGGCCGCCCAGCTCGAAAGCTCGAAAGATTTCGCCAAAGCGTTCATGAAGCGCCACGGCATCCCGACGGCCGAGTACGAAACCTTCGCCGACGTCGCCGCCGCGCACGCGTATCTGGACGCCAAGGGCGCGCCGATCGTGATCAAGGCCGACGGCCTCGCCGCCGGCAAGGGCGTGGTGGTCGCGCAAACGCTGGAAGAAGCGCACGCCGCGGTCGACATGATGCTGTCGGACAACAAGCTCGGCGACGCCGGCGCGCGCGTCGTGATCGAGGAGTTCCTCGCCGGCGAGGAAGCGAGCTTCATCGTGATGGTGGACGGCAAGCACGTGCTCGCGCTCGCGTCGAGCCAGGATCACAAGCGTCTGCTCGACGGCGACCAGGGCCCGAATACGGGCGGCATGGGCGCCTACTCGCCCGCGCCGATCGTCACGCCGCAACTGCATGCGCGCGTGATGCGCGAAATCATCCTGCCGACCGTGCGCGGCATGGAGAAGGAAGGTATCCGCTACACCGGCTTCCTGTACGCGGGCCTGATGATCGACGCGCAAGGCAACCCGAAGACGCTCGAATTCAACTGCCGGATGGGCGACCCCGAAACGCAGCCGATCATGGCGCGTCTGAAGGGCGACTATTCGAAGGTGGTGGAACACGCGATCGCCGGCACGCTCGACACCGTCGAGCTCGAATGGGACCGCCGCACCGCGCTCGGTGTCGTGCTCGCCGCGCACAACTACCCGGACACGCCGAGGAAGGGCGACCGCATCAACGGCATTCCCGCCGAAACCGCGGATTCAGTCACGTTCCACGCCGGCACCACGCTGACGGACGGCAAGCTGACCACCTCGGGCGGGCGCGTGCTGTGCGTCGTCGGTCTCGCGGATTCGGTGCGCACCGCGCAGGCGGCCGCGTACCACACGATCAACCAGATCGCGTTCGACGGCATGCAGTACCGCCGCGACATCGGCTATCGCGCGCTCAACCGCAAGCACGACGGCAAGTAAGCTTCGCTAGCGCTGGACGCCCTGCGGGCGGCGCACTGCCGGTGCCACAGGCGCCGCAGTGCGGGCACGTTACACGACGCGCGCTACACTGAATCTTTCCCGCTCGTCGCGGCAGACGGGCCCGGAGCCCGCGAATCGACTGAAGCGGCAAGCCGCCTCTGATGTTCGCCTCCGGCAACCAGGCACAATCCGAACCAGCGGTCCGAGTGCGCAGACACCCGGCGCCAGCGCGGCCATCGCTTTCTTTCGACGAACCCGCGGCACGACGAGCGTGCCGCCCCAGCACCTGCATTCATGAGCAATTCGAGCTACGACGCACAAGCCGTGCGCAGCTGGCTGCAAGGCCTGCAATCGCATATCGCGGAGACGCTCGGCGCCTTCGACGGCACCGCGTTCGCTACCGACGCGTGGCAGCGCGCGCCCGGCGAGAAGCTGCGCGGCGGCGGCGTCACGCGGATTCTCGAAGGCGGCCAGTTCTTCGAGCGCGCCGGCATCGGCTTCTCGGACGTCGCGGGCGACGCGCTGCCGGGCTCGGCAAGCGCCGCGCGGCCGCAACTGGCCGGGCGCGGCTTCGAGGCGATGGGCGTGTCGCTCGTGCTGCATCCGCACAATCCGCACTGCCCGACCGTGCACATGAACGTGCGCCTGCTGATCGCGACGAGGGAAGGCGAAGAACCGGTGTTCTGGTTCGGCGGCGGCATGGACCTGACGCCCTGCTACGGCTACGAAGAGGACGCCCGGCAGTTCCATCAGGTGTGCCGCGACGCGCTCGCGCCGTATGGCGCGGATCTGTACCCGCGCTTCAAGCGCTGGTGCGACGAGTACTTCTTCCTGAAGCACCGCAACGAGCCGCGCGGCATTGGCGGGATTTTCTTCGACGATTTCTCGGCGCCGGGCTTCGAGCAATCGTTCGCGATGCTCAAAAGCGTCGGCGAAGGCTTTCTCAAGGCGTACCTGCCGATCATCGAGCGGCGCCGCGACACGCCGTACGGCGAAGCCGAGCGCGCGTTCCAGGCCTACCGGCGCGGCCGCTACGTCGAGTTCAATCTGGTCTTCGACCGTGGCACACTGTTTGGGCTGCAGAGCGGCGGACGCACCGAATCGATCCTGATGTCGATGCCGCCCGTGGCGAACTGGCGCTACGACTGGCACCCCGAGCCGGGCACGCCGGAAGCGCGTTTGTACAGCGATTTCCTCGTGCCGCGCGAGTGGGTATGACGCGCCACCTGTCTCGCTTACGGTCACGACAAAGGACCCTCACCTGAAGCCGAACGCTCACCCTGTCGCCCTGCCTCGCCGGATCGGTCTGCTGGGCGGCACATTCGATCCGATCCACGACGGCCACCTCGCGCTGGCGCGGCGGTTCGCCGACGTGCTGCGGCTGACCGAACTGGTGCTGCTGCCGGCCGGCCAGCCGTGGCAGAAAGCCGACGTGTCGCCCGCCGAACATCGGCTCGCAATGACGCGCGCGGCGGCCGCGTCGCTCGCGATCCCCGGCGTGACGGTACGCGTCGCGACCGACGAAATCGAGCACGATGGCGCGACCTACACGGTCGAGACGCTGCAATGCTGGCGCGAGCGCGAAGGCGACGACGCATCGATCACGCTGCTGATCGGCGCGGATCAACTGGTGCATCTCGACACATGGCGCGACTGGCGGCGCCTGTTCGAGCTCGCGCATATCGGCGCGGCCACGCGGCCCGGCTTCGACCTCGCGTCGGTCGCCCCCGCGGTCGCCAAGGAAATCGCCGCGCGCCGTGCGCGCGCCGACGTGCTGCAGGCCACACCCTGCGGCCATCTGCTGATCGACACGACGCTCGCGTTCAACGTATCGGCCACCGACATTCGCGCGCATCTGCGCGAGCAGGTCAACCAGCGGCTCGCCCACGCGGGTGCGGGCGGCACAAGCCAGGATCGGGCCGCGAGTCACGTCCCCGCCGCGGTGTGGGACTATATTCTTCAACATCATCTGTACCACCGGTAACTCCATGGATATTCGCAAACTGCAACGCGTAATCGTCGACGCTCTCGAAGACGTCAAGGCGCAAGACATCAAAGTGTTCAACACCAGCCACCTGACCTCGCTGTTCGATCGCGTGATCGTCGCGAGCGGCACGTCGAACCGGCAAACCAAGGCGCTCGCGTCGAGCGTGCGCGAAGGCGTGAAGGAAGCCGGCGGCGAGATCATCAGCACCGAGGGCGAGGATATCGGCGAATGGGTGCTGGTCGATTGCGGCGACGCGATCGTGCACATCCTGCAGCCGGCGCTGCGCCAGTACTACAACCTCGAGGAAATCTGGGGCGACAAGCCGGTGCGCATCAAGCTGTCGACGCCGAATCCGTTCGGCGGCGCGCGCGCAAGCGAGCCCGACGACGAGGAAGACGAGGAAGCGCCGGCCGCGAAGCCCGCGCGCAAGACCACGGCGCGCCGCAAGTAAGCGGGCCGTGTCGGCCACAGCGCTACTGTCCTCGCGATGAAACTGCATATCCTCGCCGTCGGCCACAAGATGCCGGACTGGATCGCGACCGGCTTCGACGAATACGCGAAACGCATGCCGCCCGAGTTGCGCATCGAACTGCGCGAGATCAAACCGGAGCAGCGCTCGTCGGGCCGTTCGGCCGAAAGCGTGATGGCCGCCGAACGGCAGAAGATCGAAGCCGCGTTGCCGAAGAACGCACGCATCGTCGCGCTCGACGAACGCGGCAAGGACTGGACCACGATGCAGCTCGCGGGCGCGTTGCCGGGCTGGCAGCAAGACGGCCGCGACGTGGCCTTTCTGATCGGCGGCGCGGACGGGCTCGATCCCGAGCTGAAGGCACGCGCCGATATGATGCTGCGTGTGTCGAGCCTCACGCTGCCGCACGCGATGGTGCGCGTGCTGCTGGCCGAACAGCTTTATCGCGCGTGGACCATCACGCAAAATCATCCGTATCATCGCCCGTAGGTGCTGGAGCCTCGCGCGGCGACGCCTGGCAATGATTCGTTGCTGCTGACGCGTCGCGGGTGCTCGGCTCCATACGCTTGAGCGTATTGCCGCCGCTTCATGCGATGATGCGCCCGACGCGCTGTCCATCGATGCCGCTAGTGGATGCAGCGCATCGATCGGATCACCGGGTCAACCTCGCCCGCTCACTCTTCCACGCCCACCCGCGTTCACCACCCCGCGCCATCCGTTTCCCGCTCCATCGAGACCCGTTCATGCCCACGCCTTCCGCTTCGCTGCATCCGTTCGTCTACCTCGCCTCGCAAAGTCCGCGCCGCCAGGAGCTGCTGCAACAGCTCGGCGTGCGTTTCGAATTGCTGCTGCCGCGCCCCGATGAAGACGCCGAAGCGCTCGAAGCCGAACGGCCCGGCGAACACGCGCGCGACTACGTGCAGCGCGTGTGCATCGCGAAGGCGCAGGCGGCCCGCGCGCGGCTCCTCGACGGCGGTCACGAGGTGCGGCCGATACTCGTCGCCGACACCACCGTCACGATCGACGACGCGATTCTCGGCAAGCCCATCGATGCCGACGATGCGGTCGCCATGCTCACACGTCTCGCGGGCCGCACGCACGAAGTGCTGACCGCGCTCGCCGTGATCGATGCCAACGGCGCGCTGCTGCCCGCGGCGTTGTCGGTCTCGAAGGTGCGTTTTGCTGCAGTGCACGCAGACGCGTTGCGTCGCTACGCGGCGAGCGGTGAGCCGCTCGGCAAGGCGGGGGCGTATGGCGTGCAGGGACGCGCGGCGGAGTTTATCGAGCATATAGACGGGTCCTATTCGGGTATCATGGGTTTGCCGCTTTTTGAAACCGCTGCCCTCCTGCGTGCAGCGCGCATCGACTTCTAGAACAACACCATGAATGAAGAAATCCTGATCAATGTCACGCCGCAGGAAACGCGCGTCGCGCTCGTTCAACAGGGCGCCGTCCAGGAACTTCATGTCGAACGAACGCTGTCGCGCGGCCGCGTCGGCAATGTCTATCTCGGCAAGGTCGTGCGCGTGCTGCCCGGCATGCAATCGGCGTTCATCGACATCGGCCTCGAACGCGCCGCGTTTCTTCATGTCGCCGACATCTGGCATCCGCGCATCGCCGGGGAAGCGCAACATCAAACACCGCATCAGCCGATCGAAAAGATCGTCTTCGAAGGTCAGACGCTGACGGTGCAGGTCGTCAAGGACCCGATCGGCACCAAGGGCGCGCGGCTGTCCACGCAAGTGAGCATCGCCGGGCGCACGCTCGTGTATCTGCCGCAGGAGCCGCACATCGGCATCTCGCAGAAAATCGAAAGCGAAGCCGAGCGCGAGGCCGTGCGTGCGCGTCTGACCGCCGTGCTGCCCGCCGACGAGAAAGGCGGCTACATCGTGCGCACGATCGCCGAGGATGCGACGAGCGAAGAGCTCGCGGCCGACGTCGCGTATCTGCGCAAGACGTGGGCGACGATTCTGTCGCAGGCCCAGCGCATGCCGCCCACCAGCCTGCTCTACCAGGATCTGAATCTCGCGCAGCGCGTGCTGCGCGATTTCGTCAACGATGACACATCGCGCATCCAGGTCGATTCGCGCGAGACGCATCAGATGCTCGCCGATTTCGCGGCCGAGTTCACACCGGCGGTATCGTCGAAGCTGCACCACTACACCGGCGAGCGGCCGCTGTTCGATCTGTACAACATCGAGGCCGAGATTCAGCGCGCGCTATCGCGTCGCGTGGATCTGAAGTCGGGCGGCTACCTCGTGATCGACCAGACCGAGGCGATGACGACGATCGATGTGAACACCGGCGGCTACGTCGGCGCGCGCAACTTCGACGACACGATCTTCAAGACCAACCTCGAAGCCGCGCATACCATCGCGCGGCAACTGCGGCTAAGGAATCTTGGCGGCGTGATCATCATCGATTTCATCGATATGGAAAACGTCGAGCATCGCGACCAGGTGCTAGGCGAATTGAAGAAGGCGTTGTCGCGCGATCGCACGCGGGTGACCGTCAATGGTTTCTCGCAACTCGGGCTCGTCGAGATGACGCGCAAGCGTACGCGTGAGTCGCTCGCGCATGTGCTGTGCGAGCCTTGCCCGATTTGCCAGGGCAAAGGGCAGGTGAAGACTGCGCGCACGGTGTGCTATGACGTGTTGCGGGAGATTTTGCGCGAGTCGCGGCAGTTCAATCCGCGCGAGTTTCGCGTGGTCGCTTCGCAGCAGGTGATCGATCTGTTTCTCGAGGAAGAGTCGCAGCATCTGGCAATGCTGATCGATTTCATCGGCAAGCCGGTGTCGTTGCAGGTGGAGTCGAATTTGAGTCAGGAGCAGTACGATATTGTGTTGATGTGATCGCCAGAAGTCTTGTCCAGTAAGGATTTGTGGCTAAAAAATTGCCGATTTTTCGCGCTGGCTACCCATCTAGCTACCAATTTTTGGTGCACTGGCGATGAACGAGGATCAACGGACCGTTCCCGTGACCGTCAAAATTCGAACTCAGAAAAGAAAAGGCCCACGCGGATCGCTCCGGCGCGACCTTCCTGTATAGATGACGCGCTATCGACACTCTCCCAGCGATGCCCACCCCTCGGCCAGAATCGCGCCGATAGCGATCAACGAGAAAAGGGCGGCCGTGAGAACGTAGACGCTCCATGCGGGCACGGGTGGCCGGTTGGGTCTGAGGTCGTTGGTCGTCATGCCGCGTGAGGTTTCGGTCGGGCAGCGACACACCGTTGATCGATGTTGGCGCGCACCACCGGGTTGCCTACGAACTGGTGAGCATCCAGCACACCGTAGCGGGCACGAAGCGCTTTTTCGACCGCTTGCCAGTCGGCATACCTGCCGCTGTCGGCAAGGCTGTACGCGGCTCGCCGTATGGCCTCTCGCCGCCCAGCCCCTAGTACATCCCGGCTCGTCATGGCTTGCCTCTGACGTAAGGGTGTCGCTTACATCATAGGACGCCAATGGCGCGCTGCTACCATGCCTCGCCGGATGGCGTTCAATCCAGATCAAACAGAGCCCTGTCAGCGGGCCGGGTTAGCGTCTCGTCCATCATCTGCCTGAATTCGGCCTCGTCCCACTCGCCTCGATCCACGCGCCTGAGAACCGTTTCGTCGACGAGCATCACCTTGCGGTCGCGGTCGGCTTTCGTCTGCCTGTGCGCCTGGCTGCGCGCTTTATCAGCCACCCCTTGCGGGCTTGCTTCAATTCGTCGAGCTTCCTATCGGTCGCGGTGATGCGGCTTTTCAGCAGGGTCATACGCACTCCATGTCGATATTGATGTTGAGCCAGCACATCGACACTCCGTGCGGCCACGATCGGCCGGTTGGTTCTGCACTGCTACGCCCGCCGGCGTCAGGTTCAGTCGATCTCCTGCATCCCCTCGCATACCGCGACGACTTCCGCGCCGACAGACGGCTCCAGTACGAACAGGATGGACTTTTCTGCGGCAATGGCTGCATCGATCATCTGCGCCTTCTCGTCCGTCATCGCTGCTCGATAGTCGTGCTGGCTGTTTGCCCAATTTGCATAGGCGCGAATCTCATCGGGCGCAAACGCATGCGACGGCGAAATGAGCAGGCGCGACACCACGTTCTGCTGGCAGAAATCGTTGACGCGTATGGCCGTGACACCGGAGAACACCAGTTTCGGCGCAGTGCCGTCTGTGCATTCGAAACTGAGCAGCAGAGTGGAATCCGTGCGCGAGTATGCGCAGCCGACCAGCTCGGCGTCGTGATAGCTATGTCTAGTTTTCATGAGTGCAAAAATAGGAAAGGGTGTGATTGCTTGCCGGATGGTCGACTAGGGGAGTTTTACGGTAACGGCGAAACCCGCACCCCCGGCCCACGAATGGGAAAGGGGCCGCCCGCGTCCTCCCAGTTGTGGGCATGCGGGATGCCTTGCCCGTCGCCGTGGTCGAAATCAAAATCAACGACTGGAAAACCGTCTTGCCCGTACATCCGCATTTGGCCGCTGCCGGGGTTCGTGTACCAGCTGCCGGCCGCGCCCTTGTTAGGCGTCAGGTTGCCCGCAAGATCGAAGGAATCACCGGACACAGCGTCGTCGCCGTACTCGAACGGATGCGCACCGCTGAACGGCGTCGATGTACCCTCGGCCGATTCAGCGAACCCCTCGGCCACACCGTCACCTTCGCCCATGTCCGCGTTGCCGCCGACAAGTGCACCGGCCACGGCCTCGACTACCCCAGGCAGGCCGCCGCCGCGGCTACTGCCGCCCATCGCAGCGCGCGCGGCGACCGGTCGCGATTCCCACGTGGCGGGATCGTACGGGCCTGACAGGACCGCCTCGCCGTTGAATGAGGTGATGCCGGG
The DNA here is from genome assembly GCF_014397665.1 of Paraburkholderia sp. UCT2. Taxonomy (NCBI): domain Bacteria; kingdom Pseudomonadati; phylum Pseudomonadota; class Betaproteobacteria; order Burkholderiales; family Burkholderiaceae; genus Paraburkholderia; species Paraburkholderia sp. UCT2. The sequence goes on along the minus strand of NZ_VZQO01000025.1, from coordinate 12,379 downwards.
CGGGAACAGATCGGGTGATCGGCTCCAGTAGGTTCCACCTCCCCCCCTGACGACGGCCAGCGCAGCGGTGCAGGTGCGGGACTATACACACGCCCCAGCGCGGAACGCCGGTCACGGTGGACCACCGGGACGAGCCGCCCATCTTTCACCGCCTGCCTGAGAACGCGCTCGATACTCGCGTTGCCGGTCGGCAGGTTCCAGTGCGCGAGACCCAGCGCATCCCTGACATAGATCTGGATTTCGCGTAGAGCCTGACCGCCCGTGATCGTCCGCAGGTCCAGGCGTGGCCGGAAATACCTGTCGAAATCCCGCCGGTCCTGTTCAAGCTGCCTGCGCGCGTCTTCTTCTTCGTCCCGCCTGTCGTCCCTCATGAACGACGACCAGCCTCGCGAGCGGCTGCTATCTCGATCCCAAAACAGGCTGCTGCGCCGTTCTCGCTCCATGCTGTGATACTGGCTGGCGGCATGCAGCGTGCACTGCCAGCTGCACTCCAGCGGAATTTCTAGCGAGTTCCAGGGCATACGATGGTCTCTATCCGTGTGACGGCGTAAACCTAGCAGATGATTGCCCCGCCAGGTTTTTGGGATATGGCCTCCAGGTCTTGGGGTGAGGCCTAACGAGCCGTGTATCTCAGTCGGCACGTGTTAACCGGTGGGGGTTGACGAAATAACCTCATGAGGTTATTTCACGTGGTCGCGAGGGGGAAATCACGATTACTGCGTTTGGGGAGTTTGTCCGTAGCTTGCGGCACCAGCACCCGGAGCTGCTCAAGGACATGGCGGAAAAGCTGCTGGGTACATCGGCGTTCCTGTCGGCCGTGGAAACTGGCAAGAAGAGCGTTCCAGCCGAATGGGGCACAAAACTGTCTTTGATGTACGCCCTTCCGAAGAAAGAAGCATTGAAGCTTCGGAAAGCGATCGACGAATCGCAACGAAGCGTCACGATCGACCTGGACGGACAGTCGGCAGACCGGCGTGGCGTTGCCGTGGCGCTTGCTCGCCGCTTCAATGAACTGTCCGACGAAGAGCTTTCGCAGTTGAAACAGAACATGTTCTTGTTCAAGCCGAAGGGAGATAAATGATGCATGCCTTCCGTGCTTTGCCGATGAAGCGCGCCGAAACCAGGGTGGTTGCCCACAATCTTCGGCGGTCGTTGGGCCTGGCAGGCAGGTTATGGTTCCCTGTGCTTCAACTGGTCGAACATGCGTTTCGGGGCGACTCGCACGGGCTAACCGAACGGGATGGCGATTCAGTGTGCATTAAGATCCGCGAGGACATTTACGACCGGGCATATGCAGATGAAGGCCGGGATCGCGGGAAAGTTGGGCACGAAGCGGGGCACTACCTGTTGCACGCTCGATCGCCCGCCTTGCACCGTCATTTCGGAGGCGAACTCAAGTCGTATGAAGATCCGGAATGGCAGGCCAAAGCGTTTCAGGGAGAACTGCTGGTCCCGAAACACCTTGTAGTCGGCATGAGCGCGGTCGACGTTGCCCGCGAGTGTGGGGTGTCGTACGACGCTGCGGAGTATCAACTCAAGCTGTACGCTGCGGGAAAATAAAAAGCGCATTGAAGAGCGCCAATCCAGAAACGTCGCGAAAAACTTCGCGAGATCCGCCATCTGTTCGGTGTGCTGCGCAACCGGCATCAGTTCGCCCTCGAGCTTCGACAGTTCGAGATCGTTAATCCGCGTGCGGCTGCACAGGTTGTCGATCTGCGCCTGCCTGAGCGGGTCGTCGTCGAACCGCGCCTCGGCCTGCTGGTCGAGCGTGCGCCGCCAGAGGTTGCGCAGACTCAGACCGGCGAAGTAGCGCCCATGGGACGCTTTGACGGTCACGCCCTCGGCGGCCAGTCGCGCAATCAGCTCAACGGTCGCGATCGGGCCGAACTGCGTGAGCCAGTGGGCCGTGACCTCGAAGTCCGGCTCGGCTGCTGTTGCTTTAAAGCGCCGTCCCGAGATCACGTCGATGCATTCATCAAAGCAGGACTCTCGACTGGTGGCAAATCCCACGGAGAGCCTAGCTTGAGGCCTCACTATCACCGCGACTATTACGCGGCATTTCTGGTCGACCCGGCTGACAATCGCGTCGAGGCCGTCTGTCATACCTCAAGCCCTAACCTCTCAGCCGCCACGTCACACCCCGTCTGCTCCAACACAGCCTGCGCCCTCTGGTGCAGATTGCGGCCAGCCAACGACGCATCCGGCGACCTGGCCCACGTGCCCAACGCGGCCAACATCGGCGCGAGGGTCGGGTGCGCGTGCGTACGCGCGTGCGCCTTCGCGAACATCGCGCCGACGCGTGATGCGTTCCTGCCCCTCCGTTACACCTCGCGGTACGCGACTTGCTCGCCGAAGCGGAGCGGACCGGCGACGCTACACGCCGCGCGGCAGCGCTGCCTCGATGAACACCGCGCACAACGCTTCCATGCCCTTCGCGTCCTCCTCGTCGAAGCGCGCGACGACCGGGCTATCGACATCCCACACGCCGATCAGCGTGCCGTCGGGCGCGACGAGCGGCACGACGATTTCCGATTGCGACGCCGAATCGCATGCGATATGGCCGGGAAACTCGTGCACGTCGCGCACAACCTGGGTCTGACGGGTTTGCGCGGCCGTACCGCAGACGCCCTTGCCGAGCGCAATGCGCACGCACGCGGGCTTGCCCTGGAACGGGCCGACCACCAGTTCGCGGCCGTCGTGAAAGTAAAAGCCGGCCCAGTTCAGATCGCTCAACGAATGAAAGACGAACGACGAGAAATTCGCGGCGTTGGCGATCCAGTCCGTTTCGCCGGCCAGCAGCGCGCGCGCCTGCGCGACCAGTTCTTCATATTGCGCGGCTTTGGGCAGATGCGAGGTGGAGGAAACTTCGAACATGACGGCGTCCGTGATCAGAGCGGGATGGAAAGCGGTAAGGGGTGAAGTGTAAAGCAAGCGCAATCCCCGCGCGCGGGTGTCGAACGCTGTGACACGCGCCGCGCGTCTACGCTCGCCGTCCTCCTCGGTTCTCGACTATCCCTTCTTAGTTTCTATCTTAATATAATCAATATTCATTTCGCATTAGTTTAAATCGAACGGGTCTCTGTCGACTCTATTTTTGCTATATTGCCGGCCGTGTCTTTTTCTTATAACTCATCACGCCAGAACATACGTGACGCGTTAGGTCCCGCAAATACCGGAGACATGATGGCGGTAGCAGAAAAAATGATGCTTAATGTGATGATTACCCCGCGTGATCGCAATGGCCGAAAGATAGGTCCCGCGAAGATAAGCCGGGGACTAATGAGCCGCCGTCAACGAGAATCCGCGCCCTTCCGGCAGTCGGCACAATGACAGGCCACAAGCTTTTTTCGTATGTGGCCGTCACGTTGACCGCCTCGGCAAGCGTGTGCGCGGCACAAACACCACCACACGCTACGATTAATGATTTCATCGGCAATTGGGTCGTGACCGATGTAGTTGACTATGCCGATATTTCTGGGGGCATCCCCGAAGCAAAACGGATTCTCGGCATGACGATGACAATTACGCCGCAATCCATGAGCTTCGACAGTGAAACCTGCAAGCCCAACACAGGTTTTACCGTCAAACGAATTGACACGCTTTCGGCGTTGAAGAAACAGTTCGACCTTCGCGTGAATGAAACCGGGTTGCCCGCTACAACCGTTGTCGTAGATAGCGACAATTGTTTTGCGATCTTCCGGATGGACGCTCACAGGATTGTTTTTGGATGGGACGGGATCATCGTTCGCGCCATCCGCGATCAGTGAGAGCTCGTTGAGTACCCGTCCCAGAGGCCCGGGCCTTTTACTGATCGATCCCAATAATCACGCTCGACGCCTTGAAAACCGCCGTCGCCGCCTTGCCGCTCGCGAGGCCGAGGCGCTCGACGCTGTCGTTCGTGATGATCGCCGCGATCTGCGCGCTGCCGGCACTGATCGTCACTTCCGAATTGACGGCGCCCGTCGTCACCGCCGCGACGGTCCCTTCGATGCAGTTGCGCGCCGACACCTGCTGCCTCGCGACATCGACCATTACGATCACCGACGACGCCTTCACGAGCGCAAACGCCTGCTTGCCGGTCGCCAGCCCGAGCGACTTCGCGCTGCCGTGCGTGATGATCGCGACGACTTCGAGACCGTCCGGCGTGCGCAGCGTGACTTCGTCGTTGACGGCACCGTGCTTGACGTCGGTGACTTCGCCGCTGAACTGATTACGTGCGCTGGTTTTCATGGCGGACTCCCTGGCGATTGTCGCGCGTGGCGACGCGCGGGTGGACGGATAAAGCGAGTGTAGTCGAAGCCGCGCGCGCCCCGCCCAACATCCGATGCGCCGTGCGCATCGCCGACACCGTATCATCTTGGCCGTGCACCTCATACGCCGAATCTTTATGCCCGTCGCCGTTCTCTCCCGCCGTGCCTGCCGCGCCGTCGTGCTGTGCGTCGCCGTCACGACGCTCGCCGCGTGCAGCACGCCAACGCCGCCGCGCGGCACACACGCGTTCGTCGACAACGTCACGCTGTTTTCGCTCGCCCATTACGACCAGAACGTCGATCACTGGCTCGATCCGAACAGCCCCGACTACGATCGGCCATTTCTCAGCGCCGCCGAGCAGCGCGCACATTTCGACGCGCTGTTGGCGCGCTACTTCGGCACGGGCGAGAACGCGCCGTCGCCGTGGAATCCCGCCTGGGTGACGACACGCGTGTTTCGCGAGCAGGGCGAGGACATTGCCGCACTGCAACAGCGCCGCATCGACAGGTTCGACAACACCGGCAAGCGTGGCGGCGTGATCGGTTACGGCGAAAACTTCCGGCCGCACGACAAGGCGTGGATCGACGCGATCGCGCGCAACATCAACGTCGCGCAGTTCACGCAAACGCCGGTCTATCAGCCCGAGCGGCGCGCGATCGCGACCGGCAACCTGATGGTGCGCGAGTTGCCTACCACCGATCCGTCGTTCTACGACCATCGCCTGGCCGGCGAGGGTTATCCGTTCGACAACCTGCAGATCTCGGCGGTGCGACCCGGCACGCCGCTCTATGTGCTCGGTAGCAGCGTCGACGGCGCGTGGCATTACGTGCAGACGCCCGACGTGCAGGGCTGGGTGCGCAGCGACGGCGTCGCGTTCGCCGACGATGGTTTCATCGATCAATGGCGCGCGGCGGCCGGGAAGTCGCTAGGCGCGGTGATCGTCGCGTCGGCGGCGGTCAACGACAGCCACGGCGTGTTCCGCTTCGCTGCCCCGGCCGGGACGATGCTGCCGCTGGTGGCGGGTGCCTCGGCATCGCCAGCCGCGACCAGCACCAATGCAGGCACACTCCAGCTCCTCGTTCCCGCACGCGACGTCGACGGCCGCGCGCTGATCCGCACCGCGTCGCTCGACGCCACGCAGATCACGCCGATGCCGCTCGCCGCGACGCCGCGCCATCTCGCGATGCTGTTGAAGGCGCTGATCGGCCGGCCGTACGGCTGGGGCAATAGCGGCCTCTACAACGACTGTTCGTCGGAACTGCAAAGCATCTTCGCCGCGTTCGGCGTGTGGCTGCCGCGCCATTCGTCGACGCAGATGAGCGCCGGCCGCATGGTCGATCTGTCGGAGTCGACACCCGCCGAACGGCTCGACTATCTGGCGCGGCATGGCGTGCCGCTGCGCACACTGATCTACATCGGCGGCCACGTGATGCTGTACCTCGGCAACACGACGCGCAACGGCGCCACGGTCCCCGTCGTCTATCAGGACGTGTGGGGCCTGCGCCCGGCCGACAACAGCCGGCGCGCGGTCATCGGCGGCTCGGTGATCCTGCCGCTCGACGAGCGCATCCCCGAGGACGCGACGCTGCAGTCGCTCGCCGCGACGCCCACGTTCCAGATCAGCATCCTCGGCGCGCCGGCGGGCAGCACGGCGCCGTCGTCCGCGCCGCCGGCGGACGACGACAATCCGGCGGGATAAATGGGGGGCCGCCCTCCCCCGCGCCTGAAAATATTTTTTTCGGAGTGTCGATCCGACGGTGACCAACTCGTCGTAACGTTGAAGACCCAGCTCATGCAGCCGGTCTTTCCCCTGAGGAACCGTTACTTCAAGGAGTCACCGTCATGTCCAGCGCCGCAGCCAAACCGATCCCGGACGGGATGCACTCGCTCACGCCGTACCTGATCTGCAAGAACGCCGCCGAAGCGATCGCGTTCTACACGAAAGCCTTCAACGCCGTCGAACAGATCCGTCTGCCGGGCCCCGACGGCAAGGTGATGCACGCGACCCTGAAAATCGGGGACTCCATGCTAATGCTGACCGACGAATGGCCCGAGCACCAGACCTTCGGCCCGAACACGCTGAAGGGCACGCCGGTCACGATTCACCACTACGTACCGGACGTCGATGCGAGTTTCAAACAGGCGGTCGACGCGGGCGCGACCGTCACGATGCCCGTCACCGACATGTTCTGGGGCGACCGCTACGGCCAGGTCAAGGACCCGTTCGGCCACAACTGGTCGCTCGCGACGCACAAGCGCGACCTGAGCGCCGAGGAAATCCAGCAGGCGATGGCCGCGATGGACTGTTCGTCCCAAGAGAAGAAGTGAGCGGCCGATGGGCGTCGGGCAATCGCACGCCCAAGCCCACCGACACCAGTCCCGAAAGGAGCAACGTCATGCAGAAAATCGCGCCGTGCCTGTGGTTCGACGGCAACGCGGAAGAAGCCGCGGAGTTCTACACGTCGGTGTTTTCGGCGTCGCGCATCGCCACCACGCTGCACGCCACGGACGCCGGCCCAGGCCCGGCGGGCAAGGTCGTCGCCGTCACCTTCGAAATCGAAGGCCAGGAGTTCATGGCGCTGAACGGTGGCCCGCAATACAAATTCACGCCGGCCATCTCGCTGTTCGTGCACTGCGACTCGCAGGAGGAAATCGATCGCTACTGGTCGAAGCTGCTCGACGGCGGCGGCGAGCCGTGGGCCTGCGGCTGGCTGCGGGACCGCTTCGGCGTGTCGTGGCAGATCGCGCCCAACGTGCTGCTGCAGATGCTGCGCGACCCGGATCGCGCAAAGGCAAGCCGCGTGATGGCGCAGATGATGAAGATGGTCAAGCTCGATATCGCGCCGCTCGAACAGGCGTATCGCGGCGAATAGGACGGCGGCCAGCGGGCGCCCCGCCTCGCCCGCGCGATCTTTTGATAGGATCGGTCTCGACCCCAATACGGCGAGACAACCACGGTGCGCGTCAACCATCAGGCCTTCTTCTGCTCGCTGTTCATCGCGCGTCTCGCCGATCAGATCCTGCTCTTCCTGGTGCCGCTCGTGGTGTTTCAAACGACGCGCCAGGTCTCGTGGTCGGGGCTCGCGTTTTTCATCGAAACGCTGCCGCGCTACCTCGTGTTCCCGTTCTTCGGCGCGCTCTGCGACCGCTTTCCACCGCTGCGCCTGATGCGGCTGAGCCAGGCGGTGCGTGCGCTCGCATGCTTCGGCGGTATCGCCGCATATGCGCTGTTCGGCGGCATCGGCTGGCTGATCGCGCTGTCGGCCGCGTGCGGCGTGCTGACGAGCCAAGGGCTCGTCGCGCGCGAGGTGATGCTGCCGCAGATCTTCAGCACGCAGCAGATCCAGAAGGTGCTCGCGTATTCGCAACTGGCCGATCAGCTCGGCTTCGTGCTTGGGCCGATGCTCGCCGCGTTGCTGCTCGGTGTGTGGCATTGGGAATGGGTGGTCGCCGCGACCGGTGTGCTGTTTCTGTGCGCCGACGCCGCACTGTTCGTCTGGCAGCGACTGAGCGGCTTTCGCGCGCCTTCGCCTGTGTCCGCTCGATCGCTCACGCCCGCTGCCCACTGGACCACGCCGCTGCGCATCGCGTTGGATCACGTGTGGACGCTGCCGGGCCTGAAGAAGGTCATCATGCTCGCGGCCGCGGAGAACCTCGTCATCGGTGTCACGCTTGCGACGTCGGCGGCGATGGTGACGGGTTTGCATGCGCAATCGAGCCGCTACTACGCCGGTCTGCAAACGGCCGGCGCGCTCGCCACGGTGCTGGTGCTGCTGACGGTTGCGCGCGCCGGATGGCCCGCGCGCGTGCTCGGTCTCGTCGCATTCGTGACGATCTGCGCGGGCGGCGTGATCGCAGGCGCGAGCGCGTCGCCGTGGGGCTATGCGTTCGGCTTCCTGCTGATCGTCGGCTTCGACAAGATGTTCAACGTCTACATCCGCAGCGCGCGTTTGCAGATCATCCCGCCCGAGGACTACGGCAAGACCATCGGCGTCGCGATTCTGCTGAACAACCTGACGCAGCCGCTAGCCGGCCTGCTCGTCGGCGTGGTCTCGGCGCGCACCCAAACCGGCCCACTGATCGTCGCGCTGTCGCTGACGATGGGCGGCATCGGCGCGGCGGTATCGATCGGCTCGGCGCTGCAGCGCCGCAAGCGCGCGTGGGCGCTCGAAGACTAACGGCGCTTCGACGCGCGACGACACGCTCGAAGTTACCCACAGTTTTTGTTGGCAAATCTGTGCATAACTTCCCGGAAAAATCCGCAAGCCTTTGATACGCCTGTCGTTTTTTCGTCTGCATCGAAGGTGCGGCAGCGCACGGAGTTTTACCGGGGTTCATGAGTGGCCGGCTGTGCGCAGACCGTCGTCAGCGCCGTGCGCATGCGAAGAGTTTCATCAGATTTACACGCCCGTCAGCTAAACCCGGCACGCTGTAATTCGTGACAAAAATGACACGTTCTATTGCAGCGCAATTAGCCGCATTTCTGCTTAATAATTCACGAAAAGTAACGATCCACACATAGCCTAAATTTTTTGTATCGATGACAATGGGTCTGCATGCCCTGACGCAATCGGGGCCCACGCTTGCGCTTAGGATAAGGTATTCAGTCAATTCGATGTGAACTCGATCCGAATATCCGCCGCAAATCATTATTAACAGATATAAATCGTCAAATCCCGATCTGCTAAATTCAATTTAAATCACATTTGTCAAATGCGTCCGGAGTACCGCATCTTTAACCAAATGCTTCGGCGAGCGCAGCAATTACGGCGCGAAACCGGCGCCGTGCCCGCGGACGTCGGCCCCGCGCTACGCGAAGACGCGGATGCTGCCGGCGTGTCGCAGGGACGGCGGCGCGCGCTGAAAACGCTCTGGGGGCTTGCGATCGCCGCGCCCGCGGGCTGGCTCGCGAGCCGCTTGCCGTGGCAGATGTGGACCGCCGAATTCCACACCGGGACTGGCGAACTGGAGGACGTGCTGCTGGCGGACGGCACTCAGATCACGCTGGGCAGCGCGAGCGCGATCAACGCCGCGTTCGAGGCGAACGTTCGGCGCGTCGAACTGCTCGGAGGGGAAATCATGGTGCGGCCCGTGATCGATGTTGGCGGCGCACCGGGCGCCCGAACGACTCATGCGCCTTTGCTCGTGCAGACGGCCGAAGGCGTCGTCGAAGCGCGCGGCGCGCAGTTCAGCGTGAGGCAAGGGGATGGTTTCACACGCGTGGCCGCGTTTCGCGGCGACGCGTTGGTGAGGCCGGCATCGGGCGCGGCGCTGGTGCTGACGCAAGGCCAACGGTGCACGCTGACACGCTTCGGCGTCGCGGCGCCGCAAGCGCTCGACCCGCGCGAGGCGATGTGGACGCGTGGCCTGCTCTGCGCGAACAACATGCGTATCGCGGATCTCGTCGACGAACTCGCGCGCTATCACGCCGGCGTATTGCGCTATGCCGACGACGTCGCCGATCTGCGCGTGTCGGGCATCTATCAGCTCACCGATACCGACGCGACGCTCGCACTGCTGCAGCGGACCTACCCGATCCGCTTGCGCTCGATCACGCCTTACTGGACCCTCGTCGAAGCGCTCGACAGCGCGAGAATCTGACGCTCAGGCCGCGACGGCCTGCGGCAACGCGAACCCTTGCTCGCCCTGCTCGCCGCCCAGCGCATCGAGCAGATCGCGCAGCATGCGGTCGAGCTCGGCCGTCATCAGCGCGACGTCGGAATCGAAGCGCTCGTCGTCGTTCTGCGCGGTCGGGTCGCTCGCTTCCTTGAGCACGTCGAGCGGCGCGACGCGCTTGATCGTCAGCGACGGCGTCAGCACGAACGACACGCGATCGTTCCACGTCATCGCAAGCCGCATGCATTGCTTGCCCGCCTCGATGTGGCGGCGCATGTCTTCGGCGTCCAGCGCATGCCCGACATAGCGCACCGTCGCGTTGCCCTCGGCGGGCGAACGCAGCTCGGTGTCCTGATCGAGCGTGAAACCCGCCGGCGCATCGCCGTCGAGCAGCCAGCCGGTCATCGCCGCGACCGGCGACTGCGCGACGCGCACCGTCATCAGCGGCAACTGGTCGATCGACTTCACGAGCAGACCGCGCACATCGTCGGCGACCGCCTGCGACGCCGCGTCGATCACGAGCCAGCCATTCGTGCAATCGATCCACACGCGCGTATCGCGGCGGATGCTGAACGCGCGCGGCCGCAGTTCGTCGGTGACCTGCTCCTTCAGGTCGCGCATCTGCTTGCGGCCCGGCTTGAAGCCCTGCTGATCCTCGAGTTCGGCCGCGCGCTCGCGCGTGACCTGGGTGACGACCGACGCGGGCAGCAGCTTCTTCTCGGCACGGAACGTCAGCAGCATCTGACCGTTCATTGCATAGACCAGCGAGTCGCCGTCGCGCGGGGGCGCCCAGCCTTGGGCCTGCATCTCGATGCTCTGGCCGGGCGCGAACGCGTACGGCGCGAGCCACTTCTGCATCTGTTCAGGGTTAACGGACCACGGCGCGGGCAGACGGTGCAGCTGAAGGTTTTTGAACCACATGAGCGAAGTCGGATTTAGGCAAAGCGCAACATTTTATCCGAGGAGAACCAGCCGGGGCGTTCTGGCGGACGCGATCCTGCAGGCCGCCTAATTTCAAAAATTAAACGAAAATCTCTCCAACTGCGGCCCAATTATCAAAACGTCGCCGATCTCAGCACAATGCGCTTCATCAACCCACTTCCCAGGAGCGCCTCCATAGTCGAAGCCGTCATGGTTTGGCCGTAGCCGGCCGCCCGCGCGTTTTGGCGGCAAATCACCTAGACTTTTGGACAGGATAGACCCAGACGGAGGCGGTCATGGCCGACCAAACCGCAAGCTGGCAGACGGTGCAATACGAGGGCTTCGAGATACACGTGTCACCTGTCGCGAAGGATCCGCCCGACCCGGCGCATGCCGCGGATGCGGCCGCGCAAAACAGCCGCTACACGTATCTAGGCTACGTCTGCCATCCGGGCGCCAACCCCCAGCTTCCCGGCCAAGCGGTGCCGTTTCACGCGGACGGCGAGGAGAGCTTCGCGAGCGTCGACGACGCGCTCTATGAAGCGGTGCACGTGGGACGCAGCATCGTCGACGGCACGCATCCGGATCTGACGGTGCTCCCGCTCGTAACGCGCGGCGTTTGACACACGCAGCGCGTCAAGCAGCCGTTTTCGGCTCGCCGCCCGTCAGCCCAACGCGCGCTTGATGCGCGACTTCAGCAGCGCACGGCGCAGCCGGCCGGTGCGCTCGGGCTCGCTGACCGCGAGCGTGCCGTCGATGGCGGTGCCGCGGCGCAGGTAATAGCGGTCGAAGGTCGCCTGTGTCATCCCCCACTTGTTGAGGAACTGGCGACGCCCGTCGTTCTTCACGATCTTGCCGGTGCTCTTCTGCTGGAAGTGATAGATGAGACTGTCGCCGACGCCGACGAACACGCGGCAGCCCGCGTCCCACAGCTTCATCGAGAAATCGTTGTCGCTGCTCATGCCGGGGCTCAGTTCGCTGCTGTAGCCGCCCACCTTGAACCACCAGTCCCGATGCACGAGCGTCGGCGGCCACGTCGCGCCGCGCCAGTCGGCGCGCACGAGACCGGCCGCGGCGGCGACCAGCTCGTCGGCGCGAAACGCCTGCGCATCGCGGCCGAAGTCGCGCACGACCACGCATGGATTGCCCGAATCGACCGGCTCGATCATCGTGCCCGACAACATGAACAGGTTGTCGGCCGGCATCTGCGCGAGACGCTTGACGAGCGCGTCGTCCCAGCCGGGGCAGCAGTACATGTCGTCGTTCATGTAGACGATGTAGTCCTGCGTCGCACGCGCCGCCGCGATATTGACCGCGTGGCAGATGCCGATATTGCCGGGCGACGCCGTGTGCTCGATGCCCTCGTCGCGCACCCACGCGAGCGTGCCGTCCGAACCGTCGTTCACGTGCACGATGATCTGGTGCGGATGCGTCGAATGACGGCGCAGGCTTTTGATCACGAGGCGCAGATAAGGCAGGTTGTTCCAGGTCGGGATGATGATTGAGAACATCGAGTCGGTCCGTTGAGCTGGGCGCGGGGCGCGGCATGCGCCGCGCCCCGGCCATGAATGTCGCGCGATTGTACCGCCCC
>NZ_VZQO01000024.1:0-112747 GCF_014397665.1 Paraburkholderia sp. UCT2 | reverse complement strand
GCGTGACCGGGGCCGGAGCTGTCATGGTGAACTCTCCTCGAGGCTGGATGAATGCGTCGAGTTTTATCACGAAGTCGCGAATCAATAAAAGCGCGTTAAATACAATTCCGATAAAAGGCGCGTCGCATTCATTCGAAATTCACCAAAAAATGTCTCGTCGATTTATTTATAAATAAAAATTACCTGAAAAAATCAGCAAGCATTTTTTTCGCTTAATGATGCGCAAGAATGACAGCACGAGTGGGGCCCGAGCTTCGCGCCAGGACTGTTGGCAAAGCGAAAGCTTCCATGTGAAAGCGCTCGAATGGGCTGCCCGGAACCTTCTGTCGGGCCGCATTGCGGCAACAATTGCCGCACAAAATGCATAAAAAATGCCGAAATTTTGACCGATACAATTTGAGATTTTTTGTGGTCTTGTCGTGGGAATTTTAATACCGCTTTATTGAGGTATGAACAAGGGTATTCACTCATTCGCAATCGGATTTTGCGGTCTGGTCATTCAGGCTGATTCAGTCCAGTCGCGCCGCCAGGCAGATCGGAAATAAAAAAGCCCAACGATGAAACCCGCATGCAACAGCCATTTCAACCAAGCGACGGATCGCACTTGACTGACGAACAGAGGGGCGGCGCATGCTGAGCGTTCTAGCGAGAATCATCGACATCGCCATGGTCGCGCTCGCCGCGGTGCTGGCGGCGGGCGTGCACAGCGGCAGAGTGGTATGGCTCGACGATATGCAAAGCGTGTCGCTTGCGTTCGGCTGCCTGCTCGTGGTGGTGTTCTTCCCGCCGCTCGGCATCTATCAGTCGTGGCGCGGCAAGCCGCTCTACGATCTGCTGTCGCGCGTCACGGGCGGCTGGCTGATGGTCGAAGTGACCGGCGTGCTGATCAGCTTCAGCGTGCACCGCGCCGACAGCCTGTCGCGGCTGTGGCTCGTTTACTGGGCGCTAGCGTCGATCGTGCTGCTGGTCGTCACGAAGGTGATCGTCTATTCGATCCTGCGCGGGCTGCGCCGCGAGGGCTTCAATCAGCGCGCGGTCGCGATCGTCGGCGGCGCGCCGTACGGCCGCTTCCTGATCGAACAGATGCGCGGCCGTCCCGAAGCGGGCTTCAAGCCCGTCGTCGTGTTCGACGAGGACGGCACGATCAATCCCTACGAAGACCCGGACGCGGCGCACGCGGTCGCGGGCGTGCCGGTCGAGCGCGACTATCAGCGCATGATCGAACTGGTAAGGCAGCGCGCGATCCGCGAGTTGTGGCTCGCGCTGCCGATCTCGAAGGAGAAGGCGATCCATCGCTTCGTGATGGATCTGCGCAACGACTTCGTGAACATCCGTTTCATCCCCGACGTCGGCAGCCTGACGCTGTTCAATCAGCCGATGGTCGAGCTGCTCGGCGTGCCCGCGATCAATCTGGCCGCCTCGCCGATCACCGATCTGCGCGTGCTGCCCAAGCGCGTGTTCGACAGTGTGTTCGCGCTGGGCGCGCTGACCGCACTCGCGCCGCTGATGCTCGCGATCGCGCTGATGGTGAAGCTCAGCTCGCCTGGACCGGTGTTTTTCCGCCAGCGGCGCAAGGGGATCGACGGCCGCGAGTTCGAGATCTTCAAGTTCCGCTCGATGAAGGTCCACACGGAAGCGGCCGGCAAGATCACCCAGGCGACGCGGCGCGATCCGCGCATTACCGCAGTCGGCGCGTTCCTGCGCCGCACCAGCCTCGACGAGCTGCCGCAGTTCATCAACGTGCTGCGCGGCGAGATGTCGGTGGTCGGTCCGCGTCCGCATGCGCTCGAGCACGACGACATCTACAAGGATCTGGTGAAGGGCTACATGCACCGCTACCGGATCAAGCCGGGCATTACCGGCTGGGCGCAGATCAACGGTTATCGCGGCGAAACCGATCGCATCGAAAAGATGATGGGCCGCGTAAAGCTCGATCTGTACTACATGCAGCACTGGACCTTCTGGCTCGACATCAAGATCGTCGTGCTGACGCTGTGGAAGGGCTTCGCGGGCAGCAACGCCTATTGAACGCGGGGTGCCGGGCCGCGCCGATGCCACGCATCGCGCGAGCGCATTCCTGAATCAACTTTTTTACCGAGGTGCAATCCATGAACCTGACGATCATCGGTAGCGGCTATGTCGGCCTCGTGACCGGCGCGTGTCTGGCCGACATCGGCCACGACGTGTTCTGTCTCGACGTCGACGCGCGCAAGATCGACGTGCTCAACAACGGCGGCGTGCCGATCCACGAGCCGGGGCTGCAGGAGATCATCGCGCGCAATCGCCGCGCGAAGCGCCTGACGTTCTCCACCGACGTCGAGGCCGCGGTCGCGCACGGCGACATCCAGTTCATCGCGGTCGGCACGCCGGCCGACGAGGACGGTTCCGCCGATCTGCAATACGTGCTCGCGGCCGCGCGCAACATCGGCCGCCATATGACCGGCTTCAAGGTGATCGTCGACAAATCGACGGTGCCGGTCGGCACCGCATCGCGCGTGCGCGAAGTGGTGGCCGCCGAGCTGGCCGCGCGCGGCGTCGAGCAGATGTTCTCGGTCGTGTCGAACCCGGAGTTCCTGAAGGAGGGCGCGGCCGTCGAAGACTTCACGCGGCCCGATCGCATCGTGCTCGGCTGCGACGAGGACGTGCCCGGCGAAAAGGCGCGCGAACTGATGAAGCGCCTGTATGCGCCGTTCAACCGCAATCGCGAGCGCACGCTGTATATGGACGTGCGTTCGGCCGAATTCACCAAGTACGCGGCCAACGCAATGCTCGCGACGCGCATCTCGTACATGAACGAGCTCGCGAATCTGGCCGATCGCGTCGGCGCGGATATCGAGGCGGTGCGCCGCGGCATCGGTTCCGATCCGCGCATCGGCTATGACTTCCTCTACGCGGGTTGCGGCTATGGCGGCTCCTGTTTTCCGAAGGACGTGCAGGCGCTGATCCGCACCGCGGCCGACCACAACGCGAACCTGCGCATTCTCGAAGCGGTGGAAGCGGTCAACGATGCACAGAAGCAGATCCTCGCGCAGAAGATCGTCGCGCGTCTCGGCGAGGATCTGTCGGACCGCACGTTCGGCGTCTGGGGTCTCGCATTCAAGCCGAATACCGACGACATGCGCGCGGCGCCGAGCCGCGAGCTGATCGCCGGGCTGCTGGGCCGCGGCGCGCGCGTGAAGGCCTACGACCCGGTCTCGATCGACGAAGCGAAGCGCGTGCTCGCGCTCGATCTGAAGGACGTGCCGCAGCAGCATGCGCGACTTTCGTTCGTGAGTGAAGAGATGGAAGCGGCGAGCGGCGTCGATGCGCTCGTGATCCTGACCGAATGGAAGGTCTTCAAGAGTCCAGATTTCGATGCGCTGAAGCGCATCCTGAAGACGCCGCTGATCTTCGATGGCCGCAATCTGTACGAGCCGGACGTGCTGCTCGAACTCGGCATCGAGTATCACGCGATCGGCCGGCGGCATGCGTTGCGCAACGCGCCGGCGCGTGTCGGCGCGAAAGGTTCGATGCAGGCGGCGGACCTCGCCGCGACGGCAGCCTCCGGCCGCTGAAGCCGCCGCGATCGCCGCGCGAGAGAGTCCGCCATGTTCGACAACGTTCTGATCGTGTGCCACGCCAACGTGTGCCGCTCGCCCGCCGCCGAGATGCTGTTCAAGGCGAGCCAGGCGCGCGCGCCGCGCTCGGGGGCCGCACCTATCGCGTTTCATTCGGCGGGCATTCGTGCGGTGAACGGCCACGGCATGGACCCGGTGATGCGGCGCCTGCTCGAAGAGCGCGGCGTCGCGGCCGGCGTTCACCACGCGCGGCGCCTCGAGCGCTCGCTCGTGCGCGCGGCCGATCTCGTGCTGGTGACCGAGCGCGCGCAGGTGAGCGAGGTCGAAGCGCTCGATCCGTCCGCGCGCGGCAAGGTCTATCCGCTCGGCAAGTGGGAAGCCGATTCGGACGTCGCCGATCCGCACGGCGGCGCGGAAGACGAATATAGGGAGAGTCTCGTGCTCATCGAACATCTGGTCATGGGATGGCTGAAGAAAATATGCTGAAGAAACCCCGCATCGAAAATTCATTCGCGAGCTTGCGCACGAAGCTCGCCGCCTCACTTCTGCTGACGTCCTTTTTGTCGGCCTGCGCGACCGCACCGGGCAATTACCTCGACACGTCGCGGCTCAAGGACAACGATCAGGCGCCGAGCGAAACCTATCCGGTCCATCTGATCGACGCGAACCTGATCATGGCGCAGGCGCAAGCCGCCGCCGCGAAAACCCAGCCGTTGCCGCCAGCGGCGCTGTCCGATCCGTCGCTGTACGTGTACCACCTCGCGCCGCAGGACATTCTCGGCATCACCGTGTGGGATCACCCCGAGCTGACCACGCCGCAGGGCAGTACCTTGTCCTCGGGCGGCAATACCACGCAGACGATCGCGGGTGCGTTGCAGCAGCCGTATACGGCCGCGCTGCCGGGCCAGGCCGATCCGTACGGCCAGACCATCGCCGCCGACGGCACGATCTTTTTCCCGTTCGTCGGCCGCATCCAGGCCGCGGGCAAGACCACGACCGAGCTGCGCGCTCAGCTCGCCGCCCGCCTCGTGCCTTATATCCGCAATCCGCAGGTCGACGTGCGCGTGCTGTCGTATCGCGGCCAGAAGGTGCAGGTCACGGGCGAAGTGAAGCAGCCGGGACCGCTCGCGGTCAGCGACGTGCCGCTGAAGCTGGTCGACGCGATCACGCGCTCGGGCGGCACGAACCCGGACGCCGACATCCAGCGCGTGCGACTCACGCGCAACCACAAGCTCTATGTGCTCAATGCCGATCGCATGCTCGATCAGGGCGATACCACCCAGGACGTGATGCTGCAGAACGGCGACGTGGTCAACGTGCCGGACCGCACCGACAGCCGCATCTTCGTGCTGGGCGAAGTGAAGACGCCGATCCAGGTGCCGATCGCGCGCGGCCGCATGACGATCGCCGACGCGCTCACGCAAGGGGGCGGCATCCTCAACACCGACGCCAATCCGCGCCAGATCTATGTGATGCGCGGCATGCGCGAGCATCCGACCACGCCCGAGGTGTTCCGCCTCGACATGACGCAGCCGGACTCGATCATGCTGTCCTCGCAGTTCCAGTTGCAGCCGCTCGACGTCGTGTACGTGGGCACCGCCGCGTCGACCACGTTCAACCGTGTGTTGCAGCAGGTGCTGCCGAGCGTGCAGACGCTGTTCTATCTGAAGCAGCTGACGCGCTGAACGGTTGGCCTGTAACGTCCCGCGCCGCTGTTGTCCGGGCGGTGCGGGACGTGCAACGAAAGCAGAAGTACCGCTGACGCGAAAGCCGAAGCCAACGACACGGGATGGAACAGTGAGCAATCAACTCTCTCCACAGATGGCTGGTCCGATCAAGACCGAAGAAGAAGACGTCGTCCTCGGACAACTGGTGCAGGTGATCCTCGACGACATCTGGTGGCTGCTCGCGATCACCGGGATCATCGTCGCGATGGCGGTCGCGTACTGCTACCTCGCCAAGCCGACTTATTCGGCCGATGCGCACGTGCGCGTCGAGCAGTCCGACAGCATGTCGCAGGCGCTCACGCAAACGCAGACCGGCGCCGCGATCACCAGCGGCTCGACGTCGCTGCCGACCGACGCCGAGATCGAAATCATCAAGAGCCGTGGTGTGGTCGCGCCGGTCGTGCAGCAGCTGAAGCTGAACTTCAGCGTTACGCCGAAGACGATCCCGCTGCTCGGCAGCATCGCCGCGCGCCTCGCGACGCCGGGCCAGCCCGCGCGCGCGTGGCTGGGGCTCACGTCCTACGCATGGGGCGGAGAAAAAGTCGACGTCGATTCGATCGACGTGACGCCGTCGCTCGAAGGCGAGAAGCTGCTGCTGCGCGTGATCGACGCGCAGCACTATGAACTGTTCGCGCCGAACGGCTCGCTGCTGCTGCGCGGCCAGGTCGGGCAGCAGGCGCAGGGCGGGGGCGTGACGATGGTCGTCAACACGCTGATCGCGCGCCCCGGGCAGGAGTTCACCATCGTGCGCTCGAACGATCTCGATGCGATCACCGCGTTCCAGTCGGCGATCACGGTGCAGGAGCAGGGCAAGCAGACCGGCGTGATCCAGATCTCGCTGGAGGACAAGAGTCCCGAGCATGCGGCGCTCGTCGCCAATGCGCTCGCGCAGTCGTATCTGCGCGAGCACGTGTCGACCAAGCAGGCCGACGCAAGCAGGATGCTCGACTTCCTGAAGAGCGAGGAGCCGCGCCTGAAGGCCGATCTCGAACGCGCGGAGGCCGCGCTGACCGCTTATCAACGTCAGTCCGGCTCGATCAACGCGAGCGACGAGGCGAAGGTCTACCTCGAAGGCAGCGTGCAATACGAGCAGCAGATCGCCGCGTTGCGTCTGCAGATGACGCAGCTCGCCGAGCGCTACGGCGACGACCATCCGACGCTCGTCGCGGCGCGTCAGCAGATGGCCGAGCTGGAGGCGCAGCGCACCAAATACGCGGACCGCTTCCGCGATCTGCCGGCCACCGAAGTGAAGGCCGTGCAGTTGCAGCGCGACGCGAAGGTGGCCGAAGACATTTACGTGCTGCTGCTCAATCGTGTGCAGGAGCTGTCGGTGCAGAAGGCGGGCACCGGCGGCAACGTCCATATCGTCGACGCCGCGCTGCGCCCCGGCGCGCCGGTCAAGCCGAAGAAGATGCTGATCATCTCGGCGGCCGTGATTCTCGGGCTGATCGCGGGCACCGGTTTCGTGTTCCTGCGCCGCAATCTGTTCAAGGGCATCGACGACCCCGATCACGTCGAGCGCGCGTTCCGTCTGCCGGTGTTCGGCCTCGTGCCGCAAAGCGCCGAGCAGGTGCAGCTCGAAAACAGCTATGCGCGGGGCGGCGAACGGCTGCGTCCGGTGCTTGCGAACGCGCGGCCGAAGGACGTGACGATCGAAAGTCTGCGCAGCCTGCGCACCGCGATGCAGTTCACGCTGATGGACGCGCGCAACCGCATCGTGATGCTGACGGGGCCGATGGCCGGCGTCGGCAAGAGCTTCCTCAGCGTGAACCTGGCGATGCTGCTCGCCCATTCGGGCAAGCGCGTGTTAATGATCGACGGCGACATGCGGCGCGGCACGCTCGAACGTTACGTGGGCGGCTTGCAGGAAAACGGCCTGTCCGAGCTGCTGAGCGGCCAGATCTCGCTGGAGGAAGCGATTCGCGGTTCGAGCATCGAGGGCCTGAGCTTCATCTCGTGCGGCCGCCGTCCGCCGAATCCGTCCGAGCTGCTGATGTCGCCGCGACTGCCGCAGTACCTCGACGGCCTCGCGAAACGCTACGACGTGATCCTGATCGACACGCCGCCGGTGCTCGCGGTGACCGATGCGTCGATCATCGGCGCGTATGCGGGCTCGACGTTCTTCGTGATGCGCTCGGGCATGCACAGCGAGCTCGAGCTGGCCGATGCGCTGAAACGCCTGCGCTCGGCGGGCGTCCACGTGCAGGGCGGCATCTTCAACGGCATGCCGGCGCGCTCGCGGGTCGGCTACGACCGCGGCTACGCGGCGACTCAGGCATACCTGAGCACGTGAGGCGGGCTCCGCACTCGAGCACCGACTTCTGCACGACAGGAACAGAGGACATCACGATGAAATTGACGGTACTGGTACCGACTTATCGCCGCCCGGCCGATCTGGCGCGCTGCCTCGCGGCGCTCGAGCGGCAATCGCGCGCGCCCGACGAAGTCATCGTGGTCGCGCGCGTCGACGACGACGCGACGCATGCGTGCCTGCGCGATCCGTCCACGGGCGGCCGCCTGCCGCTCGTGATCGCGCCGGTGGACATACCGGGCCAGGTCGCGGCCCTGAATCGCGGGCTCGACGCCGCGAGCGGCGACGTGATCGCGATCACCGACGACGACGCCGCGCCGCGCCGCGACTGGGTCGAGCGCATCGCGGCCGCGTTCGAAGCCGATGCGCGCCTCGGCGCGCTGGGCGGGCGCGACTGGGTGCACGAAAAAGGCCGCGTGCTCGACGGCGAGCGGCCGCTGGTCGGCAAGGTGACCGCGCACGGCAAGATCATCGGCAATCATCATCTGGGTGTCGGTGCGGCGCGCGAGGTCGACATCCTGAAGGGCGCCAACATGAGCTACCGGCGCGAAGCGGTGCGCACGATCCGCTTCGACGCGCGTCTGCGCGGCGCGGGCGCGCAGGTGCACAACGACATGGCGTTCAGCCTCGCGGTGAAAAACGCGGGCTGGAAGCTCGTGTACGACCCGCAGATCGCGGTCGATCATTTCCCGGCCGAGCGTTTCGACGACGACAAACGCGACGCGCAGACGATGGCCGCGCTGCGCAACGCCGCGTTCAACTTCCATCTGATCCTGCGCGACCAGTTGCCGCCGCTGCGCCGCGAAGCCGCGTGGTGGTGGTGGACGCTGGTGGGCACACGGCTTTATCCGGGCCTCACGCATGCGGCGCTCGCGCTGCTGTCGAAGCAGGCGCAGTTGAAGCTGTCGCGCTGGCGCGAGGTTCGCGCAGGCGCCCATGAGGCGCGGCGCGCGCTGTCGAAGAGCGGAGTGTCCGCATGAGCACGAAGGTTCACGTTCATCTCTTTTACGGCGCCGATCCGCGTTTTTATCGCAAGGGCGACGATATCGGCTGCCTGTACGGTTATCACCATGCGCAGTCCGAAGCATTCGCGCTGACTTATTCGCAAGACGCGCGCGAAAGCCGGCCCGTGCGGCTCGTACGGCGCGCGCTGAAGGCCGCGCTCGGCTTCGATTTCATCCATACGTGGCGCAATCGCGCGGAGATGCTGCGCTCGGACGTGATCTGGACGCATACCGAGCAGGAGTGGCTGTCCGCCGCGCTGATGCTGCTGCTGTGCGGGCGCAAGGCGGGGCCGGGCGCGTCGCCGCTGCTGCTCGCGCAAAGCGTGTGGCTGCTCGACAAGTGGCCGTCGTACGGCATCGTGCGCAGCTGGTTGTATCGCAAGCTGTTGACGCGCGCGGATCGCTTGACCACACTCGCTAGCGAAAACGCCGGGTTGTGCCAACGCTATTTCCACCGCGACGCGACGCCGCTGCTGTACGGCCTGAACACGCGCGACTTCCCGGTCACCCCGCCGACGCACTGGACGCCGCGCACGCCGCTGCGCATCGCGGCGATCGGCAACGATCGCGACCGCGACTGGGAGACGCTGATCAAGGCGGTCGGCAACGATCCGCGCTACACGGTGAAGCTCGCGACGCGGCGGCGCATTCCCGCGTCGCTGCGCGCGTCGAATGTCGAGATCGCGCTGTTTTCCGGCATCAAAAAGCAGCACGAGCTGTACGACTGGGCCGACGTGATCGTCGTGCCGCTGCGGCCGAACTCGCACGCCTCGGGTATCACGGTGATGCTCGAAGCGGCGGCGCTCGGCAAGCCGATGGTCGCGACCGACGTCGGCGCGCTGCGCGACTATTTCCCCGCCGACGAAGCCGCCTACGTGCCGCCGTTCAAGCCGCAGGCACTGCGCGATGCGCTCGACCGGCTCGCCGCCGAGCCTGACGAGGCGCTGCGCCAGGCGCAGGCAGCCGCGGCCGGTCTGCTCGCGCGCGATCTGACCACCCAGCACTACGCGATGCAGCACGTGCGGATCACGCGCGAGATGCTGAGCGCGCGCGGCCAGGCGAGCGCGCATGCCGGCGCGGCCACGCACGCGCAGCCCGCCGCACCCGGGCGCGAATCGCGCGGAGGCCTATAAGCGATGTCGACGATTCCGCGCGCGAACCCGTTGCCGCCGCTAGGCGCGGCCAACGCCGGCCCTGCAAAACACGCCGCGAGCGGGCTGCTGTCAGGCGGCCCGCGAGAATGGCTGCCGCCGCTCCTGCTGTGGCTGATCGCCGCGGTGCTGATCCTCGCGCATCAGGGCACGGTGCTCACGCTGGCGTTCCCGGTGCTGGCGATCCTCACGGGTCTGTGGCTCTACTTCAAGAGCCCGGCGCGCTACATCGGCTTCATGTGGTGGCTGTGGTTCCTGAGCCCCGAAGTGCGGCGTCTCGCCGACTGGTCGAAGGGCGCGTTCACGCCGACGAGCCTGATCCAGGTCGCGCCGCTCGCCGTCACGATGATCAGCGGGCTGTCGCTGCTGCGCTACTACCGGCTGCTCGCGCAGCGCCGAGGCTTGCCGGTGCTGCTGATCCTGCTCGGCTTGATCTACGCGTTCCTGATCGGCGTGATGTCGAGCGGCCCGCTCGCGGCCACCTACGACCTCGCGAATTGGCTCTACCCGATCCTGATCGGCTTTCACATCATGGCGCACACGCGCCAGTATCCGCAGTATCGCGACACGATCATCAACACGTTCATCTGGGGGATGCTGGTGATGGGCGGCTACGGCCTGATCCAGTTTTTCATCATGCCGCCGTGGGACGCGCTGTGGATGCTCGGCTCGCAGATGAACTCGCAGGGCGACCCGGTGCCGATGGGCGTACGCGTGTTCAGCACGATGAACTCGTCGGGCCCGTTCGCGTTCGCGATGATGGGCGCGATGGTGTTCGTGATGGCCGCGCAGCATCGCGTGCGCTGGATCGCCGCCGCGCTCGGCTTCTTCTCGTTCGCGCTGAGCCTCGTGCGCTCGACGTGGGGAGGCTGGGTCATCGCGCTCTTGATCCAGCTCGTGAAGTCGAACAACAAGGTGCGCGTGCGCATCGTCGCGAGCGCGGTACTGCTCGCCGGCTTGTGCGTGCCGCTGCTGGCGGTCGGCCCGGTGGCCGAGCGGATGCAGGCGCGGCTAAACACGATCGTCAATCTGCACGACGACCAGAGCTACGCGGCGCGTAACGAGTTCTACGCGACCTTCGCGAAGACCGCGTTTACCGACGTCTCGGGCGAGGGCATGGGCGCGACCGGCACCTCGACGAAACTGTCCAACGACGGCGGCCAGCTCGGCCAGTACGGCAACTTCGACAGCGGCGTGATGAACATTCCGTTCGTGCTCGGCTGGCCCGGCACCTTGCTGTACATGTCCGGCATCGTGTGGCTGCTGACGCGCGCGGTGCTCGGCTCGTTCAGGCTGCGCGACGACAAGTTCGTCTCCGCGTGCCTGAGCCTGTGTCTTGCGACCTTCGCGATGCTCGTGTTCACGAACTCGCTGGTCGGCACCGGCGGCCTGCTGCTTTTCATGGGCGCTTTTTCGATTCTTTCCGCGGTTCACCACGAAAAAATGAACCGCGCACGCACGCTATTTCTCCACGGAGGCACGGATTGAGAGTCGCCATTGTCACGCACGTAGTGCGCCATAACGACGGCCAGGGGCGCGTCAACCACGAGATCGCGCGCGCGGCGCTCGACGAGAACATCCGCGTGACGCTGGTCGCGTCGCACGTGGCGCCCGAGCTGCTCGCGCATCCCAACGTGCGCTGGGCGCCGGTGAAGATCGGCCGCTGGTGGCCCACCAATCTGCTGCGCCAGCAGGTGTTCGCGGCGAAGAGCGCACTGTGGCTGCGCGCGCATCGCCGCGACTACGACGTGCTGCACGTGAACGGCTTCATCACCTGGATGCGCGCCGACGTCAATACCTCGCATTTCGTGCATAGCGGCTGGTTCGCGAGCAAGTACTACCCGTTCGGTCTCACGAAGGGTGTGTGGTCCGCGTACCAGTCGGTCTATA
This sequence comes from Paraburkholderia sp. UCT2, assembly GCF_014397665.1. NCBI lineage: Bacteria > Pseudomonadati > Pseudomonadota > Betaproteobacteria > Burkholderiales > Burkholderiaceae > Paraburkholderia > Paraburkholderia sp. UCT2. The sequence goes on along the minus strand of NZ_VZQO01000024.1, from coordinate 101,107 downwards.
CGCGCTGCAACGCGTTGCTCGAGCGCTGGGCGTACCGGCGCTCGAAGGTGATCACCGCGGTGTCGCAGAAGGTCGCCGACGAAATCCGCGCGATCGGTCTCACGCCGCGCAACCGCGTGGACGTCATCTACAACGGCGTCGACACACAGGGCTTCGCGGCAGCGAGCGGCGATCGCGCAAAGTTCCAGCTACCAGACGATGTGTTCCTGCTGCTGTTCGTCGGCGACCTGCGCACGCCGCGCAAGAATCTCGGCACCGTGCTCGCCGCGTTGAAGCATCTGCCCGAGCATGTGCAGATCGCGGTGGCCGGCTTTCTGCCGGGCAGCCCGTATCCGGACGAGGCGAAGGCGCTCGGCATCGCGCATCGCGTGCATTTTCTCGGGCTCGTGAAGGAGATGCCGGTGCTGATGCATTCGGTCGACGCGTTCGTGTTCCCGTCACGCTACGAAGCGATGAGTCTGTCGCTGCTCGAAGCGATGGCGGCGGGGCTGCCCGTCGTGACCGCGCGCACGGCCGGCGGCGCCGAGATCATCACGCCCGAGTGCGGCATCGTGCTGGACGATCCCGACGACCCGCAAGCGCTCGCTCGCGCGGTCGCGCAACTCGCCGGCGACGACAGCGCGCGCCACGCGATGGGCAAAGCCGCGAGCGAACTCGCGACCGGCTTCGGCTGGGCGCGCATGGCCGCGCAATACATCGCGCTGTACCGGCAGCTGGCCGGGCAGCAGGAAAACCGCCGGCGCAGCCAGACGGAAGCGACGGTCGTCGCGCAGAACGATGCGCTGACGCTGAACCATCTCGCCGGACAGAAGAGCGTGGAATGACCGCGCGAAGCGCGCCATCCACGTCTACACATAGCAACTCACCGCAAGCAACACACAGGGGCACACCATCATGACGACTGGCTCAATCAAATCACTGCAGATCGGGATGCACTGGTTTCCCGAACGCGCGGGCGGCCTCGACCGCATGTACTACTCGCTGGTCGGCGCGCTGCCGGGCGCGGGCGTCGCGGTGCGCGGCGTCGTCGCCGGCTCGCCGAAAGTCGCGGCCGATACCGGTGGCGCGATCAACGGCTTCGGCCCCGCCGCGCAATCGCTGCCGCTGCGGCTAATGGCGGCCCGCCGCGCGCTACGCCACGAAATCCGCACGTCGCGGCCCGATGTGATTTCGTCGCACTTCGCGCTCTATACGTTTCCGGGGCTCGACGTGACGCGCGGCATTCCGCAGGTGTCGCATTTTCAGGGACCGTGGGCCGACGAGAGCCACGTCGAAGGCGCCGATTCGTTCGGCCAGCGCGCGAAGCGTTATCTGGAGCAGTCGGTATACGCGCGTTCGTCGCGGTTGATCGTCCTGTCCGACGCGTTCGGCAAGATTCTCACGACGCGCTACGGCATCTCGCCGGAGCGCGTGCGCGTGGTGCCGGGCTGCGTCGATGTCGAGCAGTTCAATCTGCCGATCACGCAGGCCGAGGCGCGTCTGCGTCTGCAATTGCCGCAGGACCGACCGATCGTGCTGGCGGTGCGACGGCTGGTGCGGCGCATGGGTCTCGAAGATCTGATCGATGCGGTGAAGCTGCTCAAACGCAGCGCGCCCGACGTGCTGCTGCTGATCGCGGGCAAGGGTCGGCTCGAAGGTGAGCTAGAGGCGCGCATCGCCGACGCGGGGCTCGAACACAACGTGAAGCTGCTCGGCTTCGTGCCCGATCAGCATCTGGCGGCGCTGTATCGCGCGGCCAATCTCAGCGTCGTGCCGACCGTCGCGCTGGAAGGCTTCGGGCTCATCACGGTCGAATCGCTTGCGTCGGGCACGCCGGTGCTGGTGACGCCGGTCGGCGGATTGCCCGAGGCGGTGGCGGGATTGTCGCCCGATCTGGTGTTGCCGGAGACCGGCGCAGCTGCGATCGCCGCGGGTCTCGCCGGCGCGCTGAACGGTACGCTGAAGTTGCCCGATGCGGATGCATGCCGCCGCTATGCGCGCGAACGCTTCGATAACGCGGTGATCGCGAAGCGGGTCGCGGCGGTGTATGCCGAAGCGATTGCGGGGAACGTGCTGCATTGACGCGCAGCGGCGGCGGTTCAATCGAATGAAAAAAGGGGCGAGGCTCGGATCGCTGCGTTCGGGCCTCGCGTTCATGTCGCCGCAAGACCGGCAAAAAAAATAGGCCACCAATAACGGCACTTTTCTGTTGAACTTGAGCCCGGATCAGCCCTTGGCCGCGATTTTCCGACCTTATTTTTCAAATCCCTGAAACGTGGCGCCCGGCGTCGACTTCGTCACGTTTACGTCACACATCCGCGACGATAATCCCCGCGCCCGAAAGTACAAAAACACACGGGCGTCCCGCCAGAAAGCGGGGACCTTGTATTTTCAGATCTCGGGGATTCTCAGATGACCATCCGCCACCGCATCACGCTTCTCGTCATTCTGATGCTTGTCGCGCTATCCGCCATTGGCGGATACGCCGTGCTTCAGACCCGCAACAGCGCCGCCAACGTCAGGCAGGTCACCCAGGGCGTCGTGCCGAGCGCGCTCGCGTCGGCAGACCTCGTATCGCAGGTCAAGGACGTGCAGCTCGCGATGATGACGCTCGTCTATGCGCCGGACGCGAACATGATCTCGCAGGCTCAAGACCTGCTGAAGAGCAAGGAAGCGTCGTTGCAGGCGGCGCTCGACGTGCAGGCGAAGGCCGCGCAAGGTCAGGCCCAAACCGGGCTCGTGAGCCAGGCGCGCGACAGCCTCGCGAATTATTTCAACGCGGTCAACGACACCGCGAAGATGAAGGCCGACGGCAAGAACGAACTGGCGCAGGCCTATCTGTTCGCGAACGTCGCGCAATACCGCGATGAACTCGAAGGCATCGTCGAGACGCTGCGGATCGAAAAGAACCGCCAGAAAGATGCCGCGATCGACGAACTGAACAGCGCGCTCGCCACCACGACGACGGCGATCGGCGCCGCGACCGGCGCGGCCATCGTCGTGCTGTTGCTGATCAGCGCGCTGCTGTATCGCCAGATCACCCGGCCGCTGAGCCGCATGCAGGTGGAGATGAGCGAGATCGCGGCGAGCCAGGACTTCACGCGCCGCGTGCCGGTCGGACGCATGGACGAGATCGGTCATTCGATCGTCGCGTTCAACGGCATGATCGAGAAGATCCAGCAAAGCTCGCTGCAACTGAAGCAGAAGACCGCCGATATCCAGGCGATGCTGCAAAACATGCAGCAGGGGATTCTGACGGTGGTCGAAGGCGTGGTCGTGCATCCGGAGTACTCCGCGTATCTCGAGGCCATCTTCGAGACGCGCGAGATTGCGGGCCGTCCGTTGCTCGATCTCGTGTTCGGCGGCACCGGGATCAACAGCGATGCGCTCTCACAGATCGAAGCGGCGCTGCAGGCATGCATCGGTGAAGACAGCATGAACTTCGAGTTCAATCAGCACCTGCTCGTCAACGAGATCGCCAGGCCGATGGCCGATGGTCGCGTGAAGACGCTCGATCTGAGCTGGTCGGCGATCACCGACGAACACGACGTCGTGCTGCGTTTGATGCTGTGCGTGCGCGACGTGACCGAACTGCGCGCGCTCGCCGCCGAGGCCGGCGAACAGAAGCGCCGGCTGGAAATGATCGGCGAGATTCTCGCGGTGAGTCAGGAGAAGTTCCATCACTTCGTCGAAAGCGCGACGGGCTTCATCAGCGAGAACGAACGGATCATCCGTCAGCATCACGAGCCGAGTCACGAAGCCGTCGCCGAGCTGTTCCGCAACATGCACACCGTCAAGGGCAATGCGCGCACGTACAGCCTTCAGCATCTGACCGGCATCGTCCACGAAACCGAACAGCGCTACGACGCATTGCGCCGCGCTGACAGCAGCGAAGCGTGGGACCAGCAGCTTCTGATCGAGGATCTGCAGCGCGTGAAGGCCGCGCTCGAAACCTACGCGACGATCAACGAAGTGAGCCTCGGCCGCAAGGGGCCGGGCCAGAGCGGCGCGGTGGATCGCTACCTGATGGTCGATCGCGAGTCGATCCAGAAGCAGCTGGATCTGCTCGAAAGCGCCGATCCGGCCGACCGGGACGCGCTCGTGTCGATGCGCGCATCGTTGCAGCGCGAACTGCGTCTGTTGGGCACCGAATCGATCTACGAAGCGCTCGCGGGCGTGCTCGACTCGCTGCCGTCTCTGGCGGCCGAACTCGGCAAGGAGGCGCCCGTCGTCAGCATCGACAACAACGGCTACCGCGTGCGCAGCGAGGTCAGCCATACGCTGCGCAATGTGTTCACGCACCTGCTGCGCAACTCGGTCGACCACGGCATCGAGCCTGCCGCCGAGCGTGTCGCGAACGGCAAGGACCCGGCCGGCGTCATCGAACTGGAAGTGGGCGTCGACCATCACGCGCTGCAGATCACCATCAGCGACGACGGCCGCGGTCTCGCGCTCGCGAAAATCCGTGGGGCCGCGATCGAACGCGGCTGGATCGACGCCGATGCCGCGCTCAGCGACGAAGCGATTGCCGAGATGATTTTCCGTTCCGGCTTCTCGACCGCGCAGACCGTCAGCGAGATTTCGGGCCGCGGCGTCGGCATGGATGCCGTGCGCGATTTCGTGCGGCGCGAGCATGGGCGCATCGAATTGCGTTTCACCGACGATCGGCGCGGCGCGGACTATCGCCGCTTTCAGACCGTCGTGTCGTTCCCCGAGGACTGGGCGGTGGACAGTCTCGACGCGTCCGCCGATGCAGCGCGCGAGCGTGACGCGGATGCGTTAGCAGGCTGATGACGGCCTGATGGATTGAACGAAGCGATGGGAGCAGGTTGTGCTTGAAAGTTATCTTTTGGCCGCAGGCGTTGGCGGTATCCTCTGCGCACTCGCGACGGGAATTTTTTATCGTCGGAAGCTTCGCGCGGGTGCGCAGGCGCAGCGTGTCGACGCGCTCGCGCGGCAGGCCCTCGAGCAGCAACTCGACGCGGCGGTCCGGCTCGGCGAGCAGGCCAACAGCGAGCGCGCCGCACTGGAGTCGATGCTCGCCGATCTGCGCGCGCAAGCCGAACAGTGCGCGCACGATCGCGAAGCGTTGCAGGCGTCGCTCGACGCCGCGAGTTCGCGAAGCGACGAATGGCTGCAGCATGCGACGCGGATCGCGCACGAGGCGGGCCGTCTGAAGACGCTGACCATCACGTTCGAGCGTTGGCACGAGCAGATGATTTCGCTGATGTCGCAGAACCGCGACATGCACAAGAAGAACCAGGAGCTGTCGTCGATCGTGCAGCACGTGCTGATCGTTTCGCTGAATGCGTCGATCGAAGCGGCGCGCGCCGGCACCGCGGGTCGCGGCTTTTCGATCGTCGCGGGCGAAGTGCGCTCGCTGGCGTCGCGCTCGCAGGAGTTGTCGAAGAGCTATCGCGAGAGCCTGCATCGCAACGACCTGACGACGGCGGCGACGTTCCAGGACATCCAGGCCGGCGGCAAGATGATCACGGCGTCGCTCGGCGGCGTCGAAGTGCTGGCGACCCAGTTCCAATCCCGGCTCGAGCAGGCCGCAGCGTGATTACCGATCAGGCGAAGCAAAGCATCGCGGACATCTTCTGTCACGCGGCCCGCGCGAGATTGCCCGCGACGCCGGGCGATTCGTGTGAGATCACGGCGGTGCCGAGGTGGGATCGCGATCATCCGGCCGGACCTTGCGCGATGGCGTTGACGATCTCGTCGATCGGCTTTCGTCTGCTGTTCGTGCTGCATTTCGGCAAGGACGACGCGACGCACGCCTACTACGCCAGCGGCGACACGACGCGTTCGCTGTCGGAAACGCTGATGGAACTCGGCAACCTGTGCTGCGGCTACATGAACCAGCAACTGGTCAATCATTTCCCCGATCTTGGCATGTCGACGCCGTATGAATTGAACAGCGCCTGTGTCGAGTATCTGGACGAGTTGCGGCCCGATCACGTGTGGGCGTACGAGCTGACGATCGGCGGTGCGGCCCGGCTGGGTGTCACGTTATGTCTATGCGCGCAGGCGCCCCTCGATTTCAAGGCTGAACTCGCCACGGCCGACGAGGCCGAAGGCGAGCTCGAACTTTTCTAGCCCCTCAACACTGCATTCGCAGACTGAAACACGATGAATACCAGCAAGCCCGTCAGCAAGCTGCTCGTGCTCGACGACTGTCCGGCACACGCGCAAGCGCTGAAGCTCTTTTTCGACGAACACAACCTGATCGCACTGAAGGTGCGCGACAGCAACCGCCTCGGCTCGGTACTGGCCACCAATATCGATCTCGGCGGCGTTCTGCTGGCGGATAGCTACGGGGGCTCGGTCGAGCAGGCGGCGACGACCGCTGCGCGCATCAATGCCTTGCGCCCCGAACTGCCGGTGATCCTGCGTTCGAGCGGCAACGCGCCGCTCGAACGGCTTCCGAAGCCGTTGACGAACGCGGCATGCGCGCATTTCAATGCCGCCGATCTGACGGCGCTGCGTGAAGCCGTCGATCGATACATCTTCAGCCTCGACTTCCCGAACGCGCTCGTGCGCGGTATCGCGGAGATCACGCAAGCGCGGCTCGCCACGTTGTTCGACGGCGTCACGGTGCAACGCGACACGCCCAGTATCGTGCGCGATCGAATCATCTTCGGCGAGGTCTTCAGCCTGATTCCGCTCGAAGGCAGCTGGTGTCGCGGCTATATGTTGATGCAGGCCGAAGAGGAGCCGCTGCTCGGCATGATCGATCGCGATCGCGCGGCACGCGACCCCGGCATGGGCGCGGGGCAACCGGGCTTTCGCGATCTGAACGACGTGCTCGGCGAATTGACCAATCTGATCTGGGGAGCGTTCAAAAACCGCTTCCTCGGTCAGCAGAATGCTCGCGAAGCAAGTCAGGTGCAGGTGCCACTGCTGGTCAATCACAAGCATCGCTACATCTCGTTCGGCTCGGACAATCCGCAGTTGCGGTTTCAATATCGATTGAGCGACGCCGCGAGCGGACAGTCGGTGTCGATCGACCAGCGCTTCGTTTTCAACCTGAGCTGGTCACCCGAGGATTTTTCTGAAAACGCGGTGGATGTCGACGATCTCGTCGAGTCCGGCGAACTCGATCTGTTTTGATACGACGCGTCGGTGACGCAAGGGAATGGTTATGGCAAAGATTCTGGTGGTGGACGATTCGAGCACGGTACGCGATGAAGTGGCGGGTTTTCTGGCGAAAAACGGTCTCGACGTCGCGACGGCCATCGACGGCAAGGATGGCCTTGCGAAGCTGAAAACGGATTCGAATATCCGCCTGATCGTCAGCGACGTGAACATGCCGAATATGGACGGCCTGACGATGGTCGAAAAAATCCGCGGCGAACTCGCGAACAAGACCGTCAATGTGATCATGCTGACGACCGAAAGCAGCCCCGCGATGAAGGAGCGCGGCAAGGCCGCCGGCGTGAAGGGCTGGATCGTCAAGCCGTTCAAGGGCGATGCGGTGCTGGAGACGTTCCGGAAACTGGCGGGTTGACGGGGCAGTGTGCGGCGAGCGCCGCCGCACATGGATGCCGTGTTAGAACGTCTCGTGGTGCTCGTTGCGCGCGATGTCCGCCTGCACCATCATCTGGCACAGCTGTTCGAGCGAGGTTTGCGGTTGCCAGCCGAGCGTGTCGCGCGCCTTGTCCGCGCAGCCGATCAGCAGGTCCACTTCGGCCGGACGATAGAACTTCGGATTGACGCGCACGAGCGTCTTGCCGGTCGCGACGTCGATGCCGGTCTCGCGCTCGTCCTTGCCCGACCATTCCAGCTGATAGCCGGCCGCCGTGAACGCCATGCGCACGAAATCGCGAACCGTTTCGGTGCGGCCGGTCGCGAGCACGAAGGTGTCGGGCGCGTCGGCCTGCAGCATGCGCCACATGCCCTCGACGTATTCGAGTGCGAAGCCCCAGTCGCGCTGCGCGCTCAGGTTGCCGAGTTCGAGCACGTCCTGCTTGCCGAGCTTGATCTTCGCGACCGTGTCCGAGATCTTGCGCGTGACGAATTCGCGGCCACGTAGCGGCGATTCGTGATTGAACAGAATGCCGCTGCTCGCGAACAGGTCGTACGACTCGCGATAGTTGATCGTCGACCAGTGCGCGAACAGCTTCGCGACGCCATACGGGCTGCGCGGATAGAACGGCGTGCTTTCGCGTTGCGGCACCGCCTGCACGAGGCCGAACATCTCGGAGGTCGACGCCTGGTAGAAGCGTGTCTTCGGGCTCAGGATACGCAGGCCTTCGAGCAGATTCAGCGCGCCGACGCCGGTCACTTCGGCGGTGGTCACCGGCTGGTCGAACGACACGCCGACGAAGCTCTGCGCGGCGAGGTTGTACAGCTCGTCGGCCTGCGTGCCGTCGAGCAGGCGCAGCGTCGAGCCGAGGTCGGTGAGGTCGTGTTCGACGAGACGCAGATTCGGATGATCGAGCACGCCAAGCTCACGCATGCGCCAGAAGTTGACCGAACTCGTGCGCCGGTAGGTGCCGGTCACGTGATAGCCCTTGTCGAGCAGCAGCCGGGTCAGATAGGCGCCGTCCTGTCCGGATACGCCGGTGATGATCGCTTTGCGTGGTTGGCTCATAGCTTGCCTTCTAGTTTGTGAGTGAAAAGAGAACGGAACGCGCGTAAAGGCCTGACTCAATGCGCGTTGTCCAGCAGCCGCCGCACCAACGGTTCGACGACCCGATAATCCTGTTCGGCCTTCAGCCGGTACAACTCCGGCTTTGGATGCGCGCCGTCCGACATCAGCGACTTCCAGTCGGGCAGGCTGCTCACATACGCGTATTGATCGACGAGCGGCACCTGCTGTTCGGCGGCCACGCGTCGCGTCATCGCTATCATCGCGGCGAGCCGTGCATTGAGCCGGTCATCGGGCATCGGGTTCGAGGTCTGCAAAACAGGCTCCTTGCCGAGCGCTCGCGCGGTTTGCACGAGCGACGTCTCGGCCGCGTAAAACTGCTCGGGCGTCTGGTTGTGCATCACTTCGTTGATGCCGTAGTTGATCAACACGATCCGCGCGGGCGAGGCGGCGAGACGTTCGCGCCACGGCAGTCCCGCCGTCGGCCCCGCGCGACGATTGCCGGTGCCGTCGCGCAACTGCCAGGCCATCGTGCCGCCGACGCCGTAGTTCGTGACGCGCACGCGCTCGCCGTCATGCGCCTGCAACGCTTGCTGCAGATACGTGACGGCGTTGCGGGCTTGCGGGCCGCAGTGGCCATCGCTGCAGGTGATGCCGAGCGTGGTCGAGTCGCCGTAAGCGTCGATCAGCAGTTGCGTCGGCGATGACACCGCCGGCCCGGCCACGGCCGCGCGCGTTGCCGGCGCGATCAGCAGCAGCGCCGACACGACACCCAGCACGTGGGCAGCAACAACGGCCAGGCGGTTCATGCGCGGCCTTGCGGTGCTTGCCGTGCAACGTTGGCGCCGGCGCGGGTCGTCGCTCCCGACCCGCGCGCGCCGAAAATCAGGCGCTTCTCGAATGCGAACCACGTGATGCTCGCGTACACGAGCGTGATAGCGAGCGCGATCGCGGCGCTCAGATAGCGATTCAGATGCAGCGGCCACACCATGTACAGCACGCTCAGGTGGATCAGATAGATCGTGTAGCTGATGGTGCCGATATAAACGAGCACGCGATTGCACAACAGCCGCTTCACGATGCCCTTGCTCTGCAGCGCGATCACGACGATCGATGTGCACAGCACCAGCGACACGCTATACAGCCCGGCATTCGACAACGGGGTATTCGCTGCGCGAAAACGCGGGTAGTGCAGATGCAGCCATGCCAGCACCGCGAGCGCGGCCAGAGCGCCGAGCACCGCGAGTCCCTTGAACGGTTCGAGCGCATTGCGATCGCGCCGCACGGCAACCGCGAGCAGCGCGCCGGCCGCGAGCAGATCCATGCGGAACGGCGTCAGGTAGTAGATCGGCCAGAACGAATCGAACCACGGCGTCGCGAGCGCGCGCAGCAGCGGCACCAGAACGATCAGCGCGGCCGCCACCAGCCCAAGCAGACGCTCGGGCACGAGCAGGATCACGAACGGCCAGAAGATATAAAACTGCTCCTCGACCGCGAGCGACCACAGCACGTTGAGGCTGTCATGACCGCTTTGATTGAGCGCATCGCCGATATTGGTCGCGAAGAACGCGTACCAGTACCAGTGCTGCGCCCACGCGAGGCCGAACAGCAGCGACGACACGGCCATTAGCAGCAGGTACGGCGGCAGGATGCGGCGCGCGCGCCGCGCATAGAAATAGCTGAAATACGACTGCTGGCGCGACTTGCGATCGAGCAGGATGCCGCTGATCAGAAAGCCGCTCAAAACGAAGAACAGATCGACGCCCATCCATAGCGGCGCTTTCAACGCGTGCTGCGCGAACACCGCGAGCACGGCGATCGCGCGCAGACCGTCGAGCTGCACGATGCGGGAATGGGAGGGCGCGAGGGGCAATGCGCTGGCTGTCATGAACCGTCCATGGTGTAAAGCGGATGAGCCGGGCGAAGGGCCGCGCGGTTCGCCACGGATTGCCAGCGAACAGCCGCGCGCTTCGCGTCGCAACTGAAGTGCAATCGATTCTAGGGAAAAGAAACTCGAGAAAAAACCCGTTGGAATGGGCTAATTGAATCAGATTGAAACAGGGTATTTCTTTGGCCATTCTCGAAAGATTTATATGTTTATGTGGTGAGCATCGGCAATCCGTAATAAATGCGGATTGCGTGATATCACATCGGTAGGAACGGGGGATCGTCGCGACAGAGGCGACTGACGGCGAGCCTTGCGCTTTTATCGATTTTTAAAATCGTTTCTTTTGCGACGTATAAGCGGACGAATATTTTTGAATTATTTTCGATTTTCGTCACCGCATTTTTTCCGCGTAACTTAGCCGTGCGGACGGCTGCCTTCAGGCGCCGCGCTTCAATCGGCTGCGCTTCGTTTCGCTTTGCCACATCACTGAATTTCGCCCCGAGCGGGCGCGGGTCCGCGTGCATCGCGTTGACCGGACATCGACTGGAGGTTCCGCCTTGCGCCGTATCACGTTCAAAAGCTGGTTCGCCCTGACGGCCTGCGCTGCCGGTGTCGTCGCCGCATCGGCCAGTCTGCCGGCTCGCGCCGAAACCGCTTTGAACGCGAAGACCTCATGGATCGGCAACAGCTTCGGCTTTGGCGATGGCACATGGACGCAGATCAATATCACCGCGATCGCGGTCACGCCCGACGGCAAGGTCTATACGAACGCGCCGTGGGACGAAAGCGGCGCCGAAGCGAGCGTCTATCAGGACGGCAAGATGTTCGGCTTCGCGGGCGGCACGCATGGCTGGGGCAACGCCGGCGGCAATGCGATCGCGGTCAACCGCAAATATGCGTTCGTTGCGATCGCGGTCGGCAATGAGAAGGGGCATCTGGTCGAGCCGGGCGTGTGGCCGGACAAAGGCAAGCAATGGTTTGGTATCTCGCGGCGCCTGATCGACGAGCCGAAGCGCGTGGCACCGTTTCAGCCCGCGGCTAAAAACGCGGACCCGCACGCGCAGCTCGCGGCCGGCTTTCTGATGATGAACGAAGTGCCGACCGGCACGAACGCCGAGATCGGCGGGCTCGCCGCGAACGACACGACGCTGTTCGCGGCCAATACCGCGCGCAATCGCATCGAAGTCTACGATGCCGAATCGATGCAGCAGAAAGCGACGTGGAACGTGCACGAGCCTGGACGTATCGCGCTCGCGCCCGACGGCACGCTATGGGTGCTCAGCGGCACGCGCGGCGATCGCGCGCCGGGTATCGAGCATTACACGGCGACCGGTCAGCGCATCGACGAGCCCATCACGCTGCCGGCCGATACGGTCGCGGTCGGCCTCGCCGTCGATGCGCAAGGCCGCCTCCTGATCGCCGATAACGGGCCGCGCCAGCAGGTGCTGTTCTTCACGAAGCGCGACGGCCGCTACACGGAGTCGGGCACGCTCGGCGAGCGCGGCGGCATTTTCAGCGGCGTCGCGGGCAAGCCCGGACCGTTGCGATTCAACGGGTTGACCGGCGTGGGTGTCGATGCGCGCGGCAACGTGTACGTGTCGACCAATGGCATCGGTCCGCGTTACGAGCCGATCGGCGCGGGCCTCGGCGCGACGCTCGAAAGTTATGCGCCGAACGGCAAGCGCAACTGGCAGGTCGAGGGGCTGCTGTTCGTCGACGGCGCGTGGATCGATCCGGCCCGGCCCGACAGCGTCTATACCGGCAACAAGCGCTTCGAACTCGATTTGTCGAAGCCGTCTGGACAGGACTGGAAATACGCGGGGTTCCTGTCGAATCGGTTCAAGTACCCGGACGATCCGGTGTTCCATACCGACCAGTATCCGGGTCTGCCGATCGCGCGGCGGTTGAAGGGGCACACGTTCCTCTATCTGACCGACATGTATGCGGATCATCTGAAGATCTATCGCTTCGATCCGCAGCATGACGGCGAGACCGCGATTCCCTCGGGATTTATCGCAGGTCGCGAGCGCGCGGTCGCGAAGGTGCCGAATGCACCGCCAGGCGGTGACTGGATCTGGCGCGACACGAATGGCGACGGGCGCTTCGATCGCGACGAATACGCGCTGAACACGAGCGGCACGAAGCTCGCCGGAGGCTGGGGCTGGTGGGTCGATATGGCCGGCGACATCTGGCGTACCCGGGATACGAAGGGCATCTATCGCTTCCGTTTCGGCGGACTCGATGCGAAGGGCAACCCGGTCTACTCGTACTCGAACCTGACGCAGTACCCGGTGCCGGCACCGTTCAGCGAACTGCATCGCGCGATCTATGAATCGGACACCGACACGATGTACGTGAGCGGCTATACGGCCGATATGCCGACCGCGCAGGGCTTCTGGAAGGAAGTGGGGCGCGTGCTGGTGCGCTATGACAAGTGGTCGAGCGGCAAGCCGGTGCAGCGCTACGCGATCACGCTGCCGTGGCAGACGCAGAGCAAGCCCATCGCGACGATCATCGGCGTCACGGTCGAGGGGCAATACGTGTTCGGCGTCGAGCCGGTCGGCGCGGTGCACGTGTGGGACAAGGACAGCGGCAAGGAACTCGGCGTGATCCGGCCGGGCCCCGAAGTGGGCCGCGCGTCGGGTTGGGTCGACGTGCCGAACGGTATCAGCGCGACGAAGCGCGGCGATGGCGAGTACCTCGTGTTCGTCGAGGAAGACGCGCGCGGCAAGGTGCTGATGTATCGCTGGAAGCCTTGAGGTGCGTTGGCCTCGCTGACGCAGCCCCGCACGCAATCTAACCGCAAAACCGAAGGGATTCGATGGACAAGGGCATTCTCAGGAACGTAGCGATCAACTTTTTCGGGCTCGTGCTGCCGACGTTCGTGTCGCTCGTGACCGTGCCGTCGTATATCCGGCTGCTCGGCGTGGAGCGCTACGGTGTGATCAGTCTCGTGTGGACGCTGATCGGCTACTTCGGGATTCTCGATCTCGGCATGAGCATGGCCGCGCAGAACCATATTTCGAAGGCGCGCGCGTCGGGCGATCAGCAGGAAAGCGCGCGCGTGTTCTGGAGCGCAACCTGGCTCAATCTGACGACCGGCGTGGTGGGCGGTCTGATCATCTACTTCGGCGCGTTCCTGTACACCGCGTATTTCACGAAGGTATCGCCCGAGCTGCAGCACGAAGTCTATATGGCGCTGCCGTGGCTCGCGGTCGCGATTCCGATCGCGAACGTGTCGTGGGTGTTCGCGGGCGCGATCAATGGCGCGGAACGCTTCGGCGTCTACAACACGAACCAGACGATCGGCACGTTCCTGTTCCAGCTGCTGCCGCTCGGTGCCGCGTTGTGGCTCGGCGCGACTTTGCAGAACGTACTCGCCGCGGCAGTCGTCGCGCGGATTCTCGCGGCGTTGCTGCTCGGCCGCTACGCGCTGAAAGTGCTTGAAATACGCAGCATTCAGCCGCCGCGGCTCGGCGTCGCAAAGGGGCTGTTCAACTTCGGTGGCTGGATGCTGATCGCGAGCATGACGACGATGGTCGCCGATTCGCTCGATCGCGTCATGCTCGGTTCACGGCTCGGCGCGCGTTTCGTCACGTACTACACGGTGCCGCAGAACCTCGTCACGCGTCTGAACATCGTGCCGACCGCGCTGGTACGCACGCTGTTTCCGCGGCTTTCCGCAGTCGGCCGCGCCGACGCCGACACGATCACGCAGCAATCGCTCGAATTTCTGAACGGCGTGTTCACGCCGGTCGCGCTCATCGCGATGCTGGTGCTCGAACCGTTCCTGCATCTGTGGGTCGGCAACGAGATCGCGACGGTCGCGGCGCCCGTGGGCCGCATCATGATCGTCGCCGTGTGGCTCGTCGGCCAGGCGAACGTGACGCGCATCCTGATTCAGTCGCAGGTCAATCCAGCCACCGCCGCGCGCATCGGCCTCGTCGAGTTGCCGCTTTTCGCCGGCGCGTTGTGGCTCGGTATCACGCATTTCGGGCTGACGGGCGCGGCGGTCGCGGTCGCTGCCCGCGCGCTGTTCGACTACGCGGTGCTGCTGCGTTTCGCCGCGATCCGCGCGCGCCAGATCGTGCTCGACATGCTCGCCCATCTCGCCTTCCTGCTCGCCAGCCTGTGGCTCGCCAGCTTCCTGCCGAGCCTCGCGCTCGCGATCGCCGCCGGTGTGCTGATGGTCGGCGCGAACGTCGCGTGGTCGATCACGATGACGCCCGCCTTGCGCAATCTTGCGCGTTCACTGCTATTGCGACTGAATCCGAGGAAAAGCGCATGAATCACGACGTCCTTGAAAAAAAACTGTTGAGGCCCGCGACGCGCAGCGCGCTCGACGAACTGACGAGCGTGCCCGGCATCCAGCCGGCACCGCGCCGTACCGCACCGCGCGCGAGCAAAAGCGTGCGCATCGCGATCGTGCACGACTGGCTCGTCACCTACGCGGGCGCGGAGAAAGTGCTCGAGCAGATCATCGCGTGCTTTCCCGATGCGGACCTGTTCAGCCTCGTGGACTTTCTCGACGATCGCCGCTTCCTGCGCGGCAAGCCGGTGACGACCTCGTTCATCCAGAAGTTGCCGCTCGCGCGCAGCAAGTACCGCTCGTATCTGCCGCTGATGCCGCTCGCGATCGAGCAACTCGACGTGTCGGCGTACGACGTCGTGATCTCGAGCAGTCACGCGGTCGCCAAGGGCATTCTGACCGGTCCCGATCAGGTGCATATCAGCTACGTGCATTCGCCGATCCGCTATGCGTGGGATTTGCAGCATCAGTATCTGCAGCAGTCGAAGCTGACCAACGGCCCGAAGTCGGCGCTGGCGCGGCTGATTCTGCATTACATGCGCAACTGGGATATCCGCACGTCCAACTCGGTCGACGGCTTCGTCGCGAACTCGGCGTTCATCGCGCGACGCATCAAGAAGGTGTATCAGCGCGACGCGCAGGTGATCTTCCCGCCGGTCGATGTCGAGGCGTTCACGCTGTGCACGGAGAAGCAAGACTTTTATCTGACCGCCTCGCGCATGGTGCCGTACAAGAAAATCGATCTGATCGTCGAGGCGTTCGCGCGGATGCCCGAGCGCAAGCTCGTCGTGATCGGCGACGGACCCGACATGGCGAAGATCCGCGCGAAGGCGGGGCCGAACGTCGAGATCATGGGCTATCAACCGTTCGAGGTGCTGAAGGACCGCATGAGCCGCGCGAAGGCATTCGTGTTCGCGGCCGAAGAGGACTTCGGCATTTCGGTGGTCGAAGCGCAGGCTTGCGGCACGCCGGTGATCGCATACGGCAAGGGTGGGGCGCTCGAAACGGTGCGCGATCTGTCGGAGCCGAAGCCGACCGGCATGTTCTTCGATGAACAGGATACCGACTCGATCATCGCTGCCGTGAATCGTTTCGACGAGCTTCGGCACCGGTTCCTGCCGGAGAATTGCCGCGGCAACGCCGAGCAGTTTTCGGCCGCGCATTTCCGCGAGCGCTTTTTCTCGCAGGTGCGCGCGGCGGTGCCCGCGTTGCGCACGGCGACGCTGCCGGCCTATACGCCGTATCGGCCGGCCGTGCAGGGCGCCGCGAACGTGCCGCGCATTCTCGCCGTCGATCAGAGCGGCGTGCTCGGCGGCGCCGAACTGTCGCTGCTCGAAATCGTCAAGGCGCTGCGCTCGCGCATCGAGGTCGTGCTGTTCGACGACGGGCCGTTCAACACCGCACTCGCGAAAACCGGCGTCGAGGTCACTGTACTCGATGCCGGCGCGCTCAAAAATGTGCGCAAGCAGGGCGGTTCGATGCCGAGAGGTCAGGCGTTGAAGGGACTCATCTCGCTCGTGCGTGCCACCGCGAAACGCGCGCGCAAGGTGGATGTGATCTACGCGAACACGCAGCGTGCGATGGTGATCGGCGCCGTGGCCGGCAAGCTCGCGAGACGGCCGGTGGTCTGGCATTTGCGCGACATCGTCAGCGCCGAGCATTTCGGCGGCAAGCAGCTTGCGATCATCAAGTGGTGCGCGCGGCTCGGCCTCACGCACGTGATCGCCAATTCGGCTGCGTCGGCGCAGGCGTTTGCGAAGCTTACGCGGTTCGACAGCAAGCGCATCGACGTCGTGTTCAACGGGATCGCCGCGGAACCGTTCGACGCATTGCGCACGGTGCCCCAAGCGGTGCTGCGCGAGCGCCTGAGTCTGCCGCGCGACGCGTTTCTCGTCGGCTCGTTCAGCCGGCTTGCGCGTTGGAAGGGGCAGCATGTGCTGCTCGAAGCGATGGTGCTCAATCCGCAGATGCATGCGGTGCTGGTCGGCGCGGCGCTGTTCGGCGAGGACCAGTACGAGAGCGAACTACGCGCCTTCGTCGCCGCGCACAAGCTTGGCGAGCGCGTGCATTTTCTCGGCTTCCAGCACGATATTCCGGCCTGCATGTGCGCGGTCGACGCGGTCGTGCATACGTCGATCACCCCGGAGCCGTTCGGTCGCGTGATCGTCGAGGGGATGCTCGCGCAGCGGCCGGTCGTGGCGTCGCGCGCAGGCGGCGTGCTCGAAATCATCGACGACTACGAGAACGGCGTGCTGTGTACGCCGGGCGACGCGCATGCGCTCGCCGATACGCTCGCCGAATTGCGCTCGAACGGCGATTTGCGCGACAAACTGGTCAGGAACGGCTATCGGACCGCGCAGGAGCGCTTCGGCACGCGCAGCTATGTGGATGGGGTTGCGCAGATTCTGACCGGCGTGGCAGCGCGGTGACGAGGTGATTTTTACGCGAGGATAGACGAGGGCTTGGCCAGTCCTTGCTTGGCGTAGCGGAGCGAAAGTCTCGAACGACTTTCGCTCCGTTTTTTTATTCCTCGCGCGGCGACAGGTTAATTACTCGCTCAGAAGGCGCTTGAGTTCGTCAAGGAATGAAGCAGTAGTGTGGCCCCACAGATTGGGATCAATCCCTGCGCCGTAATCTCTTTCGAACGCAGAATCGAGGTCGGACGGATGCTCATTCATGAATGAATTTATTTCATCAACTATTTCCTTTTGATATTCCAGTGGGCTATCATTTCTATAGCATGAGACAATTCAGGGATTGCGTTTCCCCACAAATCAAAATCCTCATTGAAATACGCACCGAAAAGCTCGTACATTCTAGGGTAGCGATCTGATAGCATTGGCTATCCTTAGCCCACGTGGGCGGTTAATATTTAATACGGCATCTTATTATATTCGTGAAACTTCAAAATTACGGTGACTTCGTTCATCTTGGTCAGTTCGTTGGTTTTTCTCGTTACCCCGTATCCTATATCGCCACAAACCTTCTTGACCAATGTAAAGGGAATGCGGTTTTTCGGAGATTGTATCCAGCTCTGTATTTTCAAGGAATTTGAGTTCATTACATCAGATATCGCCAACTCTGCCACCTGAAGATTATAAAACGATGAAACAACCTTTTTTTGGGGTTCCCGTTTAAGGCGCTCCCGTAGCCATGCCTCATCCTTCTCAACATGCTTCAGAATGGTATGCCCGCCGAGCCTTGGATTAATGGCCTGCAAACCGCCCCATAGCCGGTTGGAAGGCATTTCGGTGGAGCTGATCGACTGCCGGGAGAGCACCGCCGCCAGTTGAGGCGCACTGAGTACCACTCGCACGCCATCCGGATCGTGTTGATACGACATTACGATGTCCCCTGGAGTTGTTGGGCTGCCACGCTAGCAGGCGACTACAGGGAGATGGAATGGGCGACGGATGATTTTAGGGGGCTTTGCCTGTGTCAATCAAACGGCGCGCGGCGAGTGGCGGTCGAAATCGAGACTTCGGCATGCGCGCGAAGCGCCTCAGCCACAAGTTGCCCGCATCAAGCTGGCACGCAGGATTATCCGCGAGCCGCAGCGCGCCGCTGCAATGGATGCAATAGCGCTGATCACGCAGAACACCGGCACACCGGCCGAACCCCGGCCGGCATCGATTCCTGACGGTAAAGGTGGCTCAACGCCGCCCTTTTTTGTTGAACCGCGATTGCGAAAATATGCATTGAAAATGAGATACGCGAAATCATCGTGAACATTTGTCAAAAAGACTCAATCTCAAATTAAAGGTGTTGACCGTGGCTGCTTTGGATGATTAATTCGTCGGGTGTGTTCTGGAAAATCAGCAGAGGTCAAATGGAACAACAGAATCAGAAAAGTGCCATGGACGAAAAAGAGTGCCAAGTTTGCCGTATCACCTATTCAATCTACTCAAGCTTCTCGCCAATGCCGTGTGCAATGGCGCTGAACGCCGAAACCGGCGAATGATTTCCGTTCGATAGGTTGAAGTCGTATTCAAACGGTTACGACATGGCCGAAGCCCTCGGTTACGCACGGGTGTGCGATTGTCGCGGACGCTCACGAAATCGTTTCGATCAGCGGTTCACGCTAACCGATGCTGGAGGTAATGCACTCCCTAATACGTATTACACCGCCCAACTTCCATCGGGCGCACTTGTTCACGGCATTACCGATTTGCAGGGACGCTCCAAGCGCTATCAGACACATGGCGCGCGATCCATTCACGTCTTTATTGGTCATAGGGAGGCGTAATGCCTGATGCACTGGGAGCAGCACTAACAGATACAAACCCGAATTCACTTGTAATTCTCCAGTCGGACAGGATCGGCAAGCGTGGAATGTTTCCCAGGCTGGAGTTCAGTTCAATGCGCAGTGGGAGGCCTTTCGGTCGCATTTGTACGATAAGGATGGAGGTGGCGGCGGAAATGCCACGATCGGATACGGACATCTGGTCCATATCGGACCAATATCCGGTGCACCTTCCGAAGCGCTTTACGTAAATGGAATTACCGAACCGCAGGCGCTGAAACTGCTTCATCATGATCTACGCAAAGCCGAGCGAATTGTAAATAGCAGAATTTTTGTTCCGTTGTTTCAGTACGAGTACGATGTGGTTGTTGATTTCATCTTCAATCATAGAAGTGGAAATAACGAGTTTTTCGCGCTCGTTAATACCGGTCATTACGATCAAGCGCCGTCGAAATTTCTGCAATACACAGCGGCGCATGGCAAACATCCACTGGGGTTGGTCAGGCGCCGTCGTGCTGAGGGCCGACTGTTTGCTACGGGGAATTATGATGCGACTCACTAAGATAACGGTTGCAGTGATCCTATCATGCGGCACGTCGGCCGCCTTTGCAGACGCGACTTGCGAGGCATCCGCGAAAACGCGCGATGACTATCTGGCGTGTACAAATGCAGACACGAAGGGCATGCTAAGTGACGCTGAAAAACTCTATCGAAATCTCCACGCCAACGCTAGGGGCGAAGCGCTCGCGGAACTCGCGAAAAATCACAAGCTGTGGGAAGAAAAATTGCAATCCGATTGCAAGTTATTTGGGATGGCATTCAACGACTGGAAAGGCGATTATATGCCTGATACAAACTTCCAGGTGGCGGCCTGCAGGCAGGATGCAGCAAAACAGAGGCTCGAATTTTATGAATGGTTGTCTTGTCCGGACGATATGGAATCGTCGGAGCATCCGAAATGCTTAACGGTTAAAACGATTCTTGGACGCAAGAAATAAATCGAAATTGAGTTGAGTCCGATCTGTAACGAGAGGGAACTGCGCGTGGATGTGCTACAAGCTGTTGAACTGCGTACGCACGCTCGTTGAGGACGTGCCGCTTGCAGAAGGGAAAACGCGTTCATTTCCGGTGAAGGATCATCCGAATTTGATCGTCGTGGCTTGGCGTGCAGGGGATGGGCGATGAGTGATCCGATCAATAAGGATCTGCGATTGCTTTTCCAGTGCTGCCCGCGGAAGCACGATTTTCTGGACGCTTAACCCCGACTATCTGAAAGCGACAGGCGCCAAAGCATACCGATGAGAATCACTACGATACTGGTGGCGGCTATGGCCGCCCTATCTGGCAGCGCACATGCGGCTCAGGCTTACGACAGCTACGAAGCCTTGTACGTTGCCCAAGCGGGGGCAGTGTTTGGCGACCCGATCAAACAAAACGGTGACCCGACCGATCAAAACGCCGGCGTGGTCTATTCCTACCCAGGCGAGCCAGGCACCTTTATGAAGCTGCAAGCCAAACTGGAACGGAAAACGCTAAACATTGAGCTCTGGAAGGATCGCCTGGCAGTCGACGGCAAATCCTATCGCTTTGCGCACGCTACGACATTCCCCGGAGAGCATGTGTCGGAAATCGTTCCGCAATCAGCCAACGTATTCATTGCAGCGCGAACCGATCCGCATCCGCCCTTACTCTGCGTGGAAGGGCACGGCAACGGTTCGGGCGAAGCCGGAAGTCGATACCGGCAGATCTCGCTGCTGGTCAACCCTCTAGCGCGCAAGCCGACGTTTCTTCATCTGCCGAGTTTACTTTCGTCATGTCGGGCCGTCGTGGCGACGAAGGAAGGGAAGCTTGCCTTTCCGAATAACAGTTACGTATTCGACGATGCACAGGCATCCCGCGTTGGCCTGTCAGTGTCGTACTACACGTTTAAGAATCAGCGATTTGTCCCGGTCCCGGCTCTAAAGCAACTCCGGCTCAAATTTACGCATCCAGAGATACCGTTTCAATTTTCCGTTCAGGACGAGCACCAGGTATCGACGTTGCTATTCAACGAGATCAAATGATGGTGAAGCACCCGAACGCGCGGGATTGATCCAATGTCAACGTTCTATCAGCGCCCTTTAGGCTTAAAACTCCCCGACCACTTCATCGCAGGCAACTCAACGAGCCGATAGAACACATAGGCGGCCGGCACCGCGACCAGCATATAGCCGAACGACGGCCAGATCGACATCTGCAGCGACGAACGAAACAGCCACGCCGACAGCAGTACGAAGATCGGCAGATGGATCAGATACAGCGAGAAGCTGAAGTCGCCGACGCGCGACAGCAGGCGCGACAGCGCGTGCGACCCTGCGCGAAGCAGTGCGAGCACGCCGCTCGCTTCGCGTTGCGGGTCCTTGCGCGCATCGAGTGTCTTGTACAGATAGCACGCGAAGCCGAGCGCCCATATCTGGAACGCGCCGTACTGGCCGAAGTGAAACGCGACGCAACCGGCCGCGATCAAGGCCGCCGCGAGCACATACAGCAATGCCGGCGCACGCGCCGCTCGCACACTGCGCGCTTTGGCGTCGGCGATCCACACACCAAGCGTCCAGGAGAACCAGTACGACGTGAAAAACTGCAGATCGTGGTGCTCCAGCCCGTACGCGGACGCAACGTTGATCGCGCCGACGAGCGCGAGCACAGCGTTCATGCCGATGCGTCTGCGTAGCGCGAACAGCAGCGGATAAATCGCATAGAACTGCACTTCGAGCGACAGCGTCCACAGCGCGCCGTTCGAGCCATACGTTTTACCCGCCACACCCTGCAGCGAAAACAGGTTGACCAGAAACGGATGCCAGCCGATGTCGCGAATCTTGTGACTGACGGGCGGCAATTGCAGGCTCAACGAATCGAGCGCGAAGGTCAGTACGAGCGCCGCGAGCAGCACCGGGTAGATGCGCGCGAAGCGCCGCAGCCAGAAGTTGCCTCCATCGAGTCGGTAAGCGGGATTGCCCGCGAGCCGCAGCGCGCCGCCGCGATGGATGCAGTAGCCGCTGATGACGAAGAACATCGGCACACCGGCCGAGCCCCATGCGATCGGAAACGTCAGATACGCGGCGAGACTACTGGGACTCAACGAATGTCCGACGCTCTGATGAAACGCCTGCATGCCGACCCACACGATCTGGCGGCAATGAAAGTAGGCGACCAGCAGCGCGGCGAAACCTCGCATCGCGTCGATCGCGTGCTCCTTGCTGGCGCTATCGACACGCGCGTCGCTGCGCGCATGCGCCGCGGCCGGGTTTTTCTCCGGGCGCGGCAGCGGGGAGAGGGGCAGGGATGAGCCGGCGGCATCCAGTGCTGGGTCGCTCATACGCGGTCCTTATCTGAAGCGGAAAAGAGAAAAAATTGACGCGGAACAGGCCTTCGAGCGGGCGTCTTGCGCACCCGCGACGCATCCATGCTAGAGCACCGCAATCCTGAAAAATGATTAAAAAATTCCATTTCGCATTGAATCCGACATCGATTTTGTGACGAATTGTAATTGCGAGTCGACGTATGGGGTATCGAATTATTTATCGCTTTTGTCGTGCTAATTTAAAGCAAGGATTTTCTCACCCCGAGGTGAAGTCATGAACCTGCATTTACTGGCCGGCGTGGCCGTCCTGCTGATCCTGGTGGCCGCCTCCGCCTACCGCGATGCCTTGCGCAACGAGCCGATCCGTCGTTTCCGGATGAACCCAGGCAAGCTGCCACCGGTCGACGAACAGGAATGACGTGCTGCCGAAGCCGGGTCATCGGGTCGCCAGGTACCCGTGCCAGGGGCGTCCGAAAGGTAAGACTTTCGGATTTGCTCGATCACCAACTGGCAATAGATACGTAATAATTTCCTCAATTTTTCACAATATCGCATTGCGATTAATGCGTAAATTATCCGAATTAAATCGGAGAAAAACCGCTTCCGTGAACCTCGCAGTTTTTCTGCTAGTCTTGCGCCGGCATTGATTGGCCGCCAGGTCCGCGAACACACCAATTTCTAACCGATGTGGGAATGCCTACCATGCTGAAAGTCACCAAAGCCGTGTTTCCCGTAGCGGGCCTCGGGACACGATTCCTGCCGGCTACCAAAGCAAGTCCGAAGGAAATGTTGCCGATCGTCGACAAGCCGCTGATCCAGTACGCGGTCGAAGAAGCGATCGACGCCGGCATCACTGAAATGATCTTCGTGACGGGCCGCAGCAAGCGCGCGATCGAAGATCACTTCGATAAATCCTATGAGATCGAGTCCGAACTCGAAGCGCGCAACAAGCAGAAGCTGCTCGACCTCGTGCGCAGCATCAAGCCGGCCAACGTCGACTGCTTTTACGTGCGCCAGGCCGAAGCACTCGGTCTCGGCCATGCGGTGCTGTGCGCCGAAAAACTGGTGGGCGACAGCCCGTTCGCGGTGATTCTCGCCGACGACCTGCTGCATAGCGCGAAGCCCGTGATGAGCCAGCTCGTCGATACCTTCAACCACTATCACAGCTCGGTGATCGGCGTCGAAACGATCGCGCGCGAGGACAGCCGCTCGTACGGCGTCGTCGATGGCCGCGAGTGGGAAGACAACGTGATCAAGCTGTCGGGCATCGTCGAGAAGCCAGCGCCGGACGAGGCGCCGTCGAATCTCGGCGTGGTGGGCCGCTACGTGCTGATGCCGACGATCTTCAAGCATATCCGCGCGCTGAAGCCGGGCGCGGGCGGCGAGCTGCAACTGACCGACGCGGTGCAGTCGTTGCTGACCGAGGAGCAGGTGCTAGCGTATCGCTACTTCGGCACGCGCTTCGATTGCGGCAGCAAGCTCGGCTATCTGAAGGCGACCGTCGAATTCGCACTGCGCCATCCCGAGGTGAAGGCTGAATTCGAGGCATATCTGCAAGCCTATATGAAGAACGAAGCGTCAGGTGGCGAGGCGGCGCAATTGACGGCAGAAGCCGCGTGAAGTGACACGACCTGGAAGGAAAAACGGGCGCCGCATTGCACGGCGCCCGTCGTCGTTTCGGCCGGACGGCCTCAACCCTGCTTCTTCACCTCGAGCCGGAACTTGTGCAGCAACGGCTCGGTATATCCGCTCGGCTGCTGGCGCCCCTCGAAGACGAGCGCCTGCGCGGCCTTGAACGCGATCGTGTCGAAGCCCGGCGCCATCGGCTGGTAGAGCGGATCACCGGCGTTTTGCGCGTCCACCACCTTGGCCATGCGCTTGAACGTCTCCTCGACGAGCTCGCGCTTGATCACACCGTGATACAGCCAGTTGGCGATGTGCTGGCTCGAAATACGCAGCGTCGCGCGGTCTTCCATCAGGCCGACGTTGTGAATGTCCGGCACTTTCGAGCAGCCGACGCCCTGGTCGATCCAGCGCACCACATAGCCGAGAATGCCCTGCGCGTTGTTGTCGAGCTCGGCGCGGATTTCGTCGTCGCTCCATTGCGCCTGTTCGACGACCGGAATTGTCAGCAGGCCGTCGAGCAGTTCGTCGCGCACCGTCGCATAGTCGGTGCGTTCGAGTTCCTGCTGGACCGCCTGCACGTCGACCTGGTGATAGTGCAGCGCGTGCAGCGTCGCCGCGGTCGGCGAGGGCACCCACGCGGTGTTCGCGCCGGCCTTCGGATGGCCGATCTTCTGCTCCAGCATGGCGTGCATCAGGTCGGGCATCGCCCACATGCCCTTGCCGATCTGCGAGCGGCTGCGCAAGCCAGCGCTCAAACCGACCAGCACGTTGCTGCGCTCGTACGACGTGATCCACTTGCTCGACTTCATGTCGCCCTTGCGCATCATCGGGCCCGCTTCCATCGCCGAGTGCATCTCGTCTCCGGTGCGATCGAGGAAGCCCGTGTTGATGAACGCGACGCGCGCCGACGCTTCGGCGATACAGGCGAGCAGGTTCACGCTGGTGCGGCGCTCCTCGTCCATGATGCCCATCTTGATCGTGTTGCGCGGCAGCTTCAGCAGGTCTTCGACGCGCGCGAACAGTTCGCTCGCGAACGCGACTTCCGCCGGTCCGTGCATCTTCGGCTTCACGATATAGATCGAGCCGGTGCGCGAGTTCAGCTTGTTCTGGCGGTCGCGCAGCGCGCACAGCGTCGTGATCACCGCGTCGAGAATGCCTTCCGGAATCTCGTGGCCGTCTTTCGTCAATACGGCCGGGTTCGTCATCAGATGGCCGACGTTGCGGATGAACAGCAGCGAGCGGCCATGCAGCTTGACCTGCGACTTGCCGTCGGCGCCGATGTATTCGCGATCGGCATTGAGCCGGCGCGTGAAGGTCTTGCCGTTCTTCGTGACCTGTTCGGTCAGGTCGCCGTTCATCAGGCCGAGCCAGTTGCGATAGAGCTGCACCTTGTCATCGGCGTCGACGGCTGCGACCGAGTCTTCGCAATCGATGATCGTCGTGACCGCCGCTTCGACGACGATGTCCTTCACATGGGCGGCATCGGTCTTGCCGATCGAATCGTTCGCATCGATCTGGATCTCGACGTGCAGGCCGTTGTGCTTGAGCAGCACCGCCGACGGCGTGCTCGCGTCGCCCTGATAGCCGACCAACTGCGCAGGTGTCTTCAGCGCCGTGGTGCCGCTCTTCAGCGCGACGACCAGTTGGCCGTTCTCGACGCTATAGCGCGTTGCGTCCGCGTGCGAGCCGTTCGCGAGCGGCGCAGCCTGATCGAGGAACTTGCGCGCGTACGCGATCACAGCTGCGCCGCGCACCGGGTTGAAGCCCTTCTGCTTTTCCGCGCCGTCCGTTTCGGGGATCGCGTCGGTGCCGTACAGCGCGTCGTACAGGCTGCCCCAGCGCGCGTTTGCGGCGTTCAGCGCGTAGCGCTGGTTCGACAGCGGCACGACGAGCTGCGGGCCGGCCTGTCCGGAGATCTCGCTGTCCACGTGGTCGGTCGCGGCCTGGACGCTGGTGGGCACGGGCACGATGTAGCCGATGCCTTCGAGAAACGCACGATACGCGCGCAGATCCCGCACCGGGCCGGGATTGGCCTGATGCCAGTTGTCGAGTTCGCGTTGCAGGCGGTCGCGCTCGGCGAGCAACGCCCGATTTTTGGGCGCCAGCTCGTGCACGAGGGCGTCGAATCCCGACCAGAAGGCGGCGCTGTCGATTCCGGTGCCGGGCAGGGCTTCGGATTCAACGAACTGGTCGAGGTTGGCGGCGACCTGCAGTCCGCCGCGCGGGTTCATCTGAGTCATCGACTGCTCCATCTGTTATGGGACCGACGAGGGGGCATCGGTCCGCGTTGTGTCTCGGGATTGCTTTGGCGCTCGGCGCTTTACACGCCGAGCGCCTGAATGCCGGCTTTCGCGATCTGCGCATCCTGCTCCGACTTGACGCCCGACACGCCGACCGCGCCGACCACGTGGCCGTCGACGATCACCGGCACCCCGCCTTCGAGCGTGCCCTGCAGCGGTGCGCTGAGGAACGCGGTGCGGCCGTTGTTGATCATGTCTTCATAGACCTTGGTTTCGCGCCGGCCGAGCGCCGCGGTGCGCGCTTTTTCGGTCGCGATATACGAGGTGGAGGGCGCCGCGCCGTCGAGACGCAGCACCGCGAGCGGATGGCCGCCGTCGTCCGCGACGACGATCGCGACAGGCCATTTGTTTTTCTCGGCTTCCGCACGGGCGGCATCGACAATGCGGGTCGTCTCGGCGACGGTCAACATGGGTTTGGTCAACATAATGAATTTCCTGTCTCGGTGATGGGAAGGTGGCTTCTACAGCTTCTTTCGGTAACCGGCGATGCGGCGCTTCAGGAGATCCTCGGGGCTGCGTTGCAACCTTCTTGCGGCTCTCCGGCGCGCGCCTGATTCGACGATTTTACTTCGGCGCGAGGCAGCGCGAAACGGCGGCCTCGTCAGGCGGCTCTGCCCGTGCGCTCGACAGTGCCGCCGCAACGCCACGCGCCGGGCGGTCCACAAGCGCGGCCTGGTTCAGAAATAACGAGGTAGACCAGCAGATGAGCTGGTTTTCGAAGCATTCATTGCGGCCAGACAATGGTCGCGCCGCGAGCCGTAGCGGGGGCGACGGCTTCGGTTCATCGTTGGATGACAGCGGCAAGCGGACCAGGCCCGGTTCACGCTTTCACGAGTGATCCAGACCCGCGCATGGGGGACGCGAACACCGGTTAGCCGCCCACGAACCAGCCGAAACCAGTGGAAGGCAGCCGAAACTGGCTGATACGCCCGAAGAAACGTTCGATCTGCGTTCGACCTGTTCAGGTCGGTTTCCCGCACTCGCCGACAATGAGGCCAACCGGGGCAGCAGCATTGACTATGATCGCGCTGTCAGTCCGGACCACACGATGACGGCTCGGCGGTGCGACCCAGTCAGCGAGCGGGGGGCGTTGATGAATGGCGATCGCGGAGAAATCCTTGCACCCAGTTTTCGGGGCGACGTCCGAGGTCGGGTGCGCGATGGCAAGGTGGGCGAAGCCCAAACATATTCCAGCGCATAGTGCAGGCAGCGTACGCATGGTGTGTCCTCCTTGTGCGAGAGAACCAGTAGAGTGCCAGTCAACTGTCTGTCAGCTTCGATCAGTGGGGCATTGCAGCGATCAACCTTGCTCCGCGTCGGCAGTGGCGGATCGATCGTTGGCTCGTTGAAGGCACGACAGGCCTGGTACGCTTTCAATCTATGCAGTGGCGATTAAAGCAGGCTTAAAGGCTTTCCCCGTGCCGGCACGATGATGATCGCCCGTTCTCTCCACCGTGCGGGGACGCCTTGTGGCAGGTGCCTGACCGTTCGCCCGACGCGACCTCGACCCGCGCGAGTGGGTGATCGTCTATCGCACCGAGCGCGGGTTCTGCTGCATGTACCGGGGCGAGCCGGTCGAATTCGACGAGATGCTGGACGTGCAGATATGGTCGGAGGAAGAGGACGTGCGGCTCTGGTACTTCGGGCTTTGAACTGGTCCGCGCGTCGTGCGCTGCGCGATTGCAGGCCTTCGTCTGAATGAATTGGTGTCGAACTGCCCCGATTGACGTTTTATCGAAGAATGCAGGATTCACTTGAATTTATGTCACAACATGCCTATCCTCGCGGCGAGTGGTGCGGAACACCGTACGGCGATATTGCTGGTTGTTGCATAGGGTCCGAGAGAACGTCCACTCGTCTTCAGGCGACAGAAGGCGATTCCCTCCGCCCAGCTTCACGGCTGGGCTTTTTTTTAAATTGACCCATACGTGATGGTGAATCCGTTCGCCGCTTTCTTTCGATTCCTTGACAGAAGAACGCTGCAACATGCTCGGCGGCTGTCGTTCCGCTATGGGATTTTCTGGCTGGGCGCGGTGGCCACGGGTCTCGTCGCAGTTCTTTACGCGCACCTTATTGACGCATGTTATGATATATTTCGGCGCGTTACCGCCGTCCGCTGGTGGCTGCCTTTCCTGCTCACGCCGGCTATCGGCGCGGCCAGCGTATGGATCACGAGGCGGTTCCATTCCCGGCGCGAAAGGCAGCGGCATTCCTATCCAGCGCGCTTTCGGGCAATCCGCGGGTTCGATCTCGAACGCAGGCTCGCCCTCGCCGGTGCCGCCGCAGGCCTGTCGGCGGCGTTCATTTGCGGTAGCGTGAATGCAACGGTGGGCGATCGGATTGCTGAGGACTTGATGCCGCCGGATTCATCGGGTCCCTGGGCCGGGATGAGCTTGTCGAGCGGCTCGTGCGCGGCGGCCGTTGCGTGTCCCATGGCGCGATGGTATGCGGACCGCGCCGAGGAGCACTTCAAGTCGCGCACTTCTTTCGGCGCAGGCAGTTTCGCGCTCAGCGCCTTGGGTTTCGCGGCTTCGCGCATCAATTGGTGATCTCGATCTCGGTAGGTGATAGGCGACCGGCGCGACATCGCGCGCTCGACCGCCCGCCACGGATCGATGTAGCGGTAGCGAGGCGGGCTGGTATTGCGTGACCGTAGCAGGAACTTCCGGCGTCCTCGACCGTATGCCGCGGCTATGCCTCCTCGCCTTTTTCATCCTGTCCGATCACGATGCTCGTCGACGACGCAAACATATAACGCGGCACATCCAGATTCTGGGGCGCGGGTTTGTCTTTGAACACTCGACCGGCCAGGTCGTAAGTCGAGCCGTGACAAGGGCACAGAAAGCCCCCGGGCCAATCGTCGGGCAGACTGGGTTGCGGCCCGGGCTGGAAGCGGGGCAGCGGGGTGCAGCCGAGATGGGTGCACACGCCGATCACAACGAGTATGTTGCGATGATCCGGGCGCGACCGGTATTCGTTGTTGCAGTAGGCCGGCAGCGGTATCGAGAACGGATGCGCGGTATGCGGGTCGGCGACCATCGGGTTGGCCTTGAGCACGGCCGCCAGCATCTCGTTGGTTCTGTTGACGATGAAAATCGGCTTGCCGCGCCACGCCACGGTCATCATGCTGCCGGGCTCGAGTCTGCCGATGTCGGCGCTGACTGGCGCTCCGGCTGCCCTCGCACTCGCTGGCGGCGCAAACGAGTCGACAAAAGGAACGACGACCGCCACGCCTCCTATGGCGCCGACGGCCGATGTGGCGATGAGCCATCTGCGGCGGGTTTCGTCGAGAGGCTCGCTGGAACCGTTTTTCATGGCAAGCTCCGAGTCGGTTCGGTTGCCCATCGCGACTTTTCACGAGTACCGGTTACCGAATGCACCGCCGCGATCGTCACGCGCTGGAAAGCCGGCGAATCGGATCGCGTGCGGCCAGAAAGGCGAAACGCCGGTCTACATCGACCACAGGAACACTTCATGCACATGCGACGACGGAGCGATATTCACGTCCCTGCGCTCCGTCTTGCCGTTATATGTGGCGCTTACGCTATACCGGCCGTGAGGCAGCGACGCCAACAGGAAAGGACCCTTTGCGGTGGTCTGCAATATCGTATTGCCGTGCATGTCGGATAGCGTCACCGGGATATTCGCAAGGTATTCGTTGCCGCTAGTCGCCTTGCCCGCAAACTCGAGCGTGAGTGGATACCTTGGCATGACCTCCTTGATAGCGGTGGATTGGCCAAGGCCGATCCCGCCGCTCAGGAACGTAACCTCACCCTCGTGCTGTACCGCGGGTAAAGGCTGAGTTGCCGCGAACGCGTATTGGACGCTTGCACTCAGTGCGAGTGCCGTCAAGCCAACTTTGACGATTGCGTGCTGGTTCATTTCGAGCTCCTCGTAAAGTGTGGCGATGAGGTACGCGTCGCCACTGCGCTGTCAAGGTCTGTCCCTAGCCCATGTCGATGGTGACGAACATGCGCTGTCCGTCGCGTTGGACCAATAGCGCGACCGCGTTACCGCTGTTCGCCGCTTTCCGCCGGAACTGGGCGGGACTTGCTACATGAGTGCTGTCGACCATCAGGATGATGTCTCCCGGTTCGATGCCGGCGAGCGCGCCGGCCCCCGTGCTTTTTTCGACCAGGACACCACCTTCGACACCTGCGTCGTGTCGCTCCTGTGCGGTCAAACCGCGCACGGTCAGCCCATCGGGAGCTGCGACCTGCGCAATGGCCGGGGTCTCGGCAGGAGTGGCATTCAGACTGCCAAGCGCGACTGTCGTATCGTGCGTGGCGTTATCGCGCCAGTACACGAGATGGACGGATGTGCCCGGTTTGAGATCGGCTACTGTGACGGGCAACTGGGTCG
The DNA here is from genome assembly GCF_014397665.1 of Paraburkholderia sp. UCT2. Lineage (NCBI taxonomy): Bacteria > Pseudomonadati > Pseudomonadota > Betaproteobacteria > Burkholderiales > Burkholderiaceae > Paraburkholderia > Paraburkholderia sp. UCT2. The sequence goes on along the minus strand of NZ_VZQO01000024.1, from coordinate 70,464 downwards.
AATCTGGAATATCAACGCCATTGATCTTCATGATGACGTCGCCTGGTCTGAGACCGGACCTGGCAGCCGGTCCTCGCGGGTCGACCGAGCTGACGAGCGCCCCTTGCGGCCTGTTCAGACCGAAAGATTGCGCAAGCGGCCAGCTGACATCCTGAATCGTGATGCCGAGGCGTCCGTGTTCCGCCTCGTGATGCAGTTGCAACTGTCGGGCAACTTTCATCGCTTCATCGATCGGCAGCACGAACGCGGCTCCTTCAACGTCGCCGATCTCTTTCGTGATAGGCATTTCGATCCCAATGACGTTGCCGTTCAGACTGAACACCGGGCTGCCTGCATCGCCCGCATTTTCGGTCACGTCAGTCTGGATAAGCGGTACATACGACTCGCCTGGCAAAGGCCGCGACATGTTGCTGATGATGCCTGCCGTCACCGTGTCGTTCAGTCCATAAGGGGAGCCGATCGAGACGACCCACTGACCGGCCTTGTTCGCGGACGGTGAGCCAATTTTGACTGTCGGCAGTTTGGTGGCGGCAGTCTTGAGCAGCGCGATACCGCTCGCTGGGTCGTCGCCGACCACCGTGGCCTTGAACTTGCGACCGTCCTTTAGCGTCACGCTGATTCGGGTTGCTTTGGTTATCAGGCTGGAGTCGGTGAGAATGTAACCATCGGCGGCGATGATGAATCCAGAGCCGCTGCGTTGCGAAGCCAGGCCTGTCGCGCCAGAAGGGGCGTAGGCGAACGGCTGGAACTGCCGGGTAAAAGGATCGTCTTCGCTGCCGGCCGGCGGCCAGAGGGGAGTGAAGGTGGCGACGGGTTGAGCCGCTGTCACGCTGATATTGACGACTGCTTTGCCTTCTTCGCTGACGAGGCGCGAGAAGTCCGTCACTATCGCGGGCGCCGTGTCGTGGCCTGGAAGCCTGGCAGCCGGCACATTCGCGCCAGAGCTTACGTTGTTCGGAGGGGATTGCGCCATGCAGCCCGCGGACACCGCCACGGTCAGACATTCCACGATCAGGAAGTACTTGAGGTTGTCGCGTCGCATCACATGCCCCCCGACACGAGCAGCTGAGTCGGTTGAGTCGGAGTAACGCGTCTGTCCGATGCGTTCTCCATGCTGCTGTGATTCGACTCTAGGTCGCCACTTTTAAAACAAGCTTAAAAAAAGCCCGATGAGAGGGTCCGGCTCGCACGTCCACGTCAACGCTAATTTCGGTACTATACGGATCTACTTTTCAGTCCCCGATTTTCGCCGGAACTGCGCTCCCGACGCGCGTGCAACCATGCCTACCATCAACGAACTATTCGTCTATCCGATCAAATCCTGCGCGGGCATCGCGCTCACCGAGGCGCGGCTGTTGGCGACGGGCCTCGAATACGACCGCAACTGGATGATCGTCGATCCCGAAGGCGCGATGTTCACGCAGCGCGCGTATCCGCGCATGGCGCTGATCAAGGTCGAACTCGGCGCAGAGGAGCTGATCGTCAGCGCGCCGGGCATGCGTGAGCTGCGCACGCCGCTCGATGCCGCGCGGCTCGCCGCGGCACCCAGGGTCGCTACCGCGGTGTGGCGCGACGCGGCCTACGGGCTCGACACCGGCGAGGAAACGGCGGCCTGGTTCACGGAGTTCCTCGGTCTGCCCGCGCGCTTGCTGCGCTTCGATCCCGAGCGGGAACGCGTCGTCGATCCGGACTATACGGACAGCACGGGGGGCGCCACGACCTTTTTTGCCGATGGCTTTCCGCTGCTGGTGGTCGGCCAGGCCTCGCTCGACGATCTGAACGCGCGCCTGAACGGCAAAGGCGCACCGTCGATCAGAATCGATCGCTTCAGGCCCAATATCGTGCTCAGCGGCCTCGATGCCTATGAAGAGGACTATGTCGAGACACTCGCCGTCGGCGCGAATGCGGACTCGAGCGCGCGCGTCGAGTTACGGCTCGTCAAGCTGTGCTCGCGCTGTCCGATGCCGACCATCGATCAGGCGCGCGGCGCGCCCGATCCCGACTGGCCGAACGAGCCGACCGACACGATGCTCGGTTACCGAGTCAGCGAGCGCTTCGACGGCGCGGTCACGTTCGGCAACAACGCGCTGGTCGCGAGCGGGGCGGGGGCCTGGCTGCGTGTCGGGCAGCAGGTCGACGCGGAGCTCGGGTTCGGCGATTGATGGGATGAAAGGCGGGCGAGGCCCGCTTCGAGCGCCGATCAGGCTGCCCGCGCCATGGCCGACGCGGATAGTGTTTGCCCATCTCGATTGCCGCGAGCTTCGCGTTCCCAGCGAGGCGCTTCAGCGCTCTCGCCAACCGCATTGCCCACCAGAATCACCGCCGGACTGCCGAAGCCCGCGCCGAGCGCATCGGCGGCGAGCCGATCGAGCCGCGTCAGCAGGCGCCGCTCGCCGCCGCCGCCGGCCCACTGCACGACCGCGGCCGGCGTTTCGGCCGGCAGGTGCGCGAGCAACGCAGCGGCGATGCCGTCGATGCGCCGCATGCCCATATAGATCGCGAGCGTCGTGCGCGTCGCGGCAAGGGCGCCCCAGTCCGGCTCGCCGTGATCTTCGGTGTGCGCGGTGACGAAGCTCACGCCGTGGCAATGCCGCCGATGCGTGAGCGAGATGCCGAGGCCTGCGGCGGCCGCGAAGCCCGACGAGATGCCGTTGACGATCTCGACCGCGAGGCCCGCATCGCGCAGCACCGCGAGTTCCTCACCCGCGCGACCGAACAGCAGCGCTTCGCCGCCTTTGACGCGCACCACGTGCAGACCCTTGAGCGCATAACGCCGCATCAGCCGCTCGATGAACGCCTGCGGCGTCGAGCGGCAGCCGCCGCGTTTGCCGACGCGAATCACGCGCGCCTGCGGCGCGAGCGTCACGATGTCGGGATTCGCGAGGTCGTCGAGCAGCACGACGTCGGCGGCCGCGAGCGCCTTGACGGCCTTCAGCGTCAGCAAGTCGAGGTCGCCCGGGCCCGCACTCAGCAGCGTGACCTTGCCGGTGTTGGTGTTCATGTTGGTGTCCTTATGCCGTTGGTTTCCGTGGCCCGAAACGAAAACGGCGCCCGCCCGTGAAGATCACGAGGGGACGCCGTTGTCCATTGCATTGCCTGTCGACGGTTGAGTCTGCGCGTCGCGACGACGTTGCCGCGATGACGTTGCGCAAGAGCAAGGCAAGGACCACGCCATCGATCCGATCAAGGCGCGCAAGCCGTTGCACACATTGCGATTCACGCGGAAAACATGACGGCGATCGCACGCCCGTGCGCCTTCGTTTCGCACGTCGACAGTGCTGCGTCGCACCATCCCTGTGCCTGGCCGCCTCAAAACGCGTCGCGCGGGGGATCCGGTCCGACGCCGCGCGACTTGCCGCAAATCCCGGCCACACCGCGCTTTCGGGCGCATTTATCGAAATTGGCACAGCCCTTGCAATAAGCGTTGCCATCGGACCAACGTGGGTTCGTCGCGCTTGCAGCACAACTGCACGCGCCCCGCAGCACCCAACAGGACAACGGCGTCCCCCGAATTCGGCCCCTCGGCTGAATTCGCGGGACGCCGTTTTTATTTCCGCAATCGCTTTCGCCAGACACCAGAGGACAGCGCGCTCATGAAAATCATCGTTATCGGTCACGGGATGGTCGGCCACAAACTGGTCGAATGCCTGGCGCAACGGGCCGCGCACGATCTCGACATCACGGTGCTGGGCGAAGAATCGCGACCGGCCTACGATCGCGTGCATCTGTCCGAGTTCTTCTCGGGCAAGACCGCCGATGACCTGTCGCTCGTCGAGCCGGGCTTCTTCGAGCGCCACGGCGTGCAACTGAAGCTGAACGCGCGGGCGGTCGCGGTCGATCGCGACGCGCGCACGGTGACGGTCGAGACCGGCGAAACGCTGCCGTACGACCGCCTCGTGTTCGCGACCGGCTCCTATCCGTTCGTGCCGCCGGTGCCGGGCCGCGAGCGCGGCGACTGCTTCGTCTATCGAACGATCGACGATCTCGAAGCAATGCGCGAATGCGGCGCGCGCTCGAAAACGGGCACGGTCGTGGGCGGTGGCCTGCTCGGTCTCGAATGCGCGAAGGCGCTGCGCGACATGGGTCTGCAAACGCACGTGGTCGAATTCGCGCCGCGCCTGATGGCGGTGCAGGTCGACGACGGCGGCGGCCGCGTATTGCGCGGCCGGATCGAAGAGCTTGGCGTCACGGTGCACACGCAGAAGAACACGACGGCGATCGTCGACGGCGAAGCGGGCACGCACCGCATGCAGTTCGCCGACGGCAGCCATCTCGACACCGACATGATCGTGTTCTCCGCCGGCATCCGTCCGCGCGACGATCTCGCGCGCGCATGCGGCCTCGAACTCGGCGCGCGCGGCGGCATCGCCATCGACGACGCGTGCCGCACCAGCGATCCGCACATCTATGCGATCGGCGAATGCGCGCTGTGGCACGGCCAGCTGTTCGGGCTCGTCGCGCCCGGCTACGAGATGGCGCGCGTGGTCGCGAAGCAGTTGCTCGGCGACCCGGCCGAATTCGCCGGCGCCGACATGAGCACGAAGCTGAAGCTGATGGGCGTCGACGTCGCCAGCATCGGCGACGCGCACGGCAATACGCCGGGCAGCCGCACCTACCAGTTCAGCGACGAACGCAAGCAGATCTACAAGAAGCTCGTCGTGTCCGATTGTGGCAAGCATCTGCTCGGCGGCGTGATGGTCGGCGACGCGAGCGAATACGGCACGCTGCTGCAGATGATGCTGAACCGCATCGAGCTGCCAGCGTCCCCCGAATTCCTGATCCTGCCGCAAGCGGACGGCAGCGCGAAGCCGGCGCTTGGCGTCGAGGCGTTGCCCGCGGCCGCACAGATCTGCTCGTGCAACAACGTGTCGAAGGGCGAGCTGTGCGCAGCCGTGTGCGCGGGCGCGACCGACATCGGCGCGTTGAAGAGCGCGACCGGCGCGGGCACCTCGTGCGGCGGCTGCGTGCCGCTCGTCACGCAGGTGATGAAGGCCGAGATGAAGAAGCAGGGCCTCGCGGTGAACAACCACGTCTGCGAGCACTTCCCGTATTCGCGCCAGGAGCTGTATCACCTCGTGCGCGTCGAGGGAGTGCGCAGTTTCGGCGCGCTGCTCGCGAAGCATGGCCGCGGGCTCGGTTGCGACATCTGCAAGCCGGCGGTCGCGAGCATTCTCGCGTCGTGCTGGAACGAATTCGTGCTGAAGAAGGAGCACGCGTCGCTGCAGGACACCAACGACTACTACCTCGCGAACATCCAGCGCGACGGCACCTATTCGGTCGTGCCGCGCATGCCGGGCGGCGAAGTGACGCCCGACGGCCTGATCGCGGTCGCGCAGGTCGCGAAGAAATATGGCCTCTACACGAAGATCACCGGCGGCCAGCGTGTCGATCTGTTCGGCGCGCGCGTCGAGCAATTGCCGTCGATCTGGGAAGAGCTGATCGCGGCCGGCTTCGAATCGGGTCACGCGTACGGCAAATCGCTGCGTACGGTGAAGTCGTGCGTCGGCTCGACGTGGTGCCGCTATGGCGTCGGCGATTCGGTCGGTCTCGCGGTCGAACTCGAGAATCGCTACAAGGGCCTGCGCACGCCGCACAAGATCAAGTTCGGCGTGTCGGGCTGTACCCGCGAATGCGCGGAAGCGCAGGGCAAGGACGTCGGCGTGATCGCGACCGAGAAGGGCTGGAATCTGTACGTGTGCGGCAACGGCGGCATGAAGCCGCGTCACGCGGAACTGCTCGCCGCGGACCTCGATAAGGCGACGCTCGTGCGCTATATCGACCGCTTCCTGATGTTCTACGTGCGCACCGCCGACCGACTGCAACGCACCAGCGTGTGGCGCGACAACCTCGAAGGCGGGCTCGACTATCTGATCGACGTGATCGTCGACGATCGCCTTGGCGTCGCCACCGAGCTCGAAGTGGAGATGCAGCATGTGGTCGACACGTACGAGTGCGAATGGAAAAAGGCCGTCACCGATCCCGAAACGCGCAAGCGCTTCCGCCATTTCGTCAACAGCGTCGAGTCCGACAGCAACGTCGCGTTCGTCGAGGAGCGCGGACAGATCCGGCCGGCAACGCTCGCCGAGCGGCAGGTGCAGCGCATCGGGATTCCCGTTGTCGTCGAGACGGTTTGACCTCATCCGATTCCCGCTTAACTCAAAAGGAGCCCAGTCATGAAGAACGAACGCTTGCCCCGCGCCTGGACCGCGGTCTGCGCACTCGACGACATCGTGCCGAACACCGGCGTTTGCGCGCTCGTCAATGGCGAACAGGTGGCCGTGTTTCACGTCGATGGCGGCCAAGTCGAGTCGCCGGCCGAGCCCACGGTCTACGCGATCGAAAACTTCGATCCGGGTTCGCACGCGGCGGTGCTGTCGCGCGGACTCGTCGGCAGCCTCGGCGAGCGCATCGTGGTCGCGTCGCCGATCTACAAGCATCACTTCGATCTGCGCACCGGCGAATGCCTCGAAACGCCGTCGTATTCGGTCAGCGCATTTGCCACGCGCGTCGAAAACGGCCAGGTGTGGGTCGCCGTTTGAGGTAGCGGCCTTTGTCTTTGTCCATCGTTCAGATATTTCAACCCGATCATTCGCGCATGTCTGCTACCAGTGTAAAGAGCGTGTGTCCATATTGCGGCGTCGGCTGCGGCATGGTGCTGCACGTCGAGGACGGCCAGGTCGTGAAGATCGCTGGCGACAAGGAGCATCCGGCCAACCTGGGCCGGCTCTGCACCAAAGGGCAGTCGGCCCACGTCGCGCTGCGCAAGTCGGGGCGTCTCGAAGGCGCGTTCGTGCGTCGTGCGCGCGACGAAGACCCGGTGCCGCTGCCGATGGCGCAGGCGCTGAGCGATACCGCCGCGCGTCTGCGGCGTGTGCTCGATGAGCATGGTCCCGATGCGCTGTCGTTTTACGTGTCGGGGCAGATGTCGCTCGAAGCGCAGTATCTGGTCAACAAGCTCGCGAAGGGCTTTATCGGCACGAACAATATCGAAGCGAATTCGCGCCTGTGCATGGCGAGCGCGGCGAGCGGCTACAAGCTGTCGCTCGGCGCGGACGGCCCGCCCGGCTCGTACGAAGACTTCGATCACGCGGATCTGTTTTTCGTCAGCGGCGCGAATATGGCCGACTGCCACCCGATCCTGTTCCTGCGCATGATGGATCGCGTGAAGGCAGGCGCGAAGCTGATCGTCGTCGATCCGCGCCGCAACACGACCGCCGTGAAAGCCGATCTGTTCCTACAGATCAAACCCGGCACCGACCTCGCGCTGCTGAACGGTCTGCTGCATCTGCTGCACGAAAACGGCGCAACGGATGCGGCTTTTATCGCCGAACACACCGAAGGCTGGGACGCGATGCCCGCGTTTCTGGCCGGGTACACGCCGGAGAACGTCGCCCGCATCACGGGCCTCGCCGCCGACGACATCCGTCGCGCCGCGCAGATGATCGCGTCAGCCAAAGACTGGATGAGTTGCTGGACGATGGGCCTGAACCAGAGCACGCACGGCACGTGGCACACCAACGCGCTGTGCAATCTGCATCTGGCGACGGGCCGCATCTGCCGGCGCGGCAGTGGACCGTTCTCGCTGACGGGCCAACCGAACGCGATGGGCGGTCGCGAAATGGGCTATATGGGCGCTGGTCTGCCGGGGCAGCGTTCGGCGCTGGTCGCCGCAGATCGCGCGTTCGTCGAAGCACTGTGGGGCATCGCACCGGGCACGCTCAAAGCGGACGCGGGCAACGGCACGATCGACATGTTCGCGCGCATGGCCGCGGGCGACATCAAGGCGTGCTGGATCATCTGCACGAATCCGGTCGCGACCGTCGCGAACCGGCAGACCGCGATCGCCGGTTTGCGCGCGGCCGAACTCGTGATCGCACAGGACGCGTTCCTCGATACCGAAACGAACCGCTACGCCGACGTGCTGCTGCCGGGCGCATTGTGGGCCGAAGCCGAAGGCGTGATGGTCAATTCGGAGCGCAATCTGACGCTGATGCAGCAGGCCATCGAACCGCCCGGCGCGGCGCTGCCCGACTGGCAGATCATCGCGCGCATCGCGTGTGAAATGGGCTTTGCCGATGCGTTCAGTTATGCGAGCGCCGACGAAGTGTTCGCCGAACTCACGCGCGCGGCGAATCCGGCGACCGGCTACGACCTGCGCGGCGCGAGCCATCGCCGCTTGAAGGACTCGCCACTGCAGTGGCCGATCGCGTCGGCCGATTCGTCCGAGCGCAATCCGCTTCGCTATCTGAATGACGGCGTGAGCCAGACACTCAGGGAGTCGGAAGATGGCGGCCACCCGCGCATTGCTTTTCCGACCGCGAGCGGCAGGGCGAAGTTTTTCGCGCATGCGTATCAGCCCGCGGCCGAGTTGCCCGATCGCGAGTTTCCGATCGTGTTGAACACGGGCCGTCTGCAGCATCAGTGGCACACGATGACCAAGACCGGCAAGGTCGCGATGCTGAACAAGCTGAACCCGGGACCCTTCGTCGAAATTCATCCGGACGACGCGGCCGAACTCGGGATTCGCGCGAAGGACGCGGTCGAGATCCGTTCGCGGCGCGGCCGCGCGGTCCTGCCCGCCGTCGTCACCGACCGTGTGAGCGCGGGTCAGTGCTTCGCGCCGATGCACTGGAACGACGTGTTCGGCGACGAACTGTGCATCAATGCGGTGACCAACGACGCGGTCGATCCGGTTTCTCTGCAGCCCGAACTGAAAGTCTGCGCGGTCGCGCTGAGTTTGGTGACGGTGGATCGCGACGCGAGCGCTTGCAATGACGACGATGCGCTCTCTACCCCCGCCGACGCAGCGGTTTTAGCGCCTAGCGCCAAGGATCAACCCATGCCTCGTATCGAAGCCCTCACCACTTTGCTGCAACTGCCGCCCGAGCCCGCGCCCATGCCGTCGCTCAGCGATGCGGAGCGCGCGTATCTGGCAGGTTTCGTCAGTGGCCTGCGTTCGGCCGAAGCGCAAGGTCTCGTCAACGTGCCGGTGCTGCCGCACAGCGCACCGTTCGATGCGGTGAAGCGGCTCTATGTCGATGGTCTGCTTGCGGGACTGTATAGCCGCAGCGCGACGACAGCCCAGACGTCGACCGCTGCCTTGCGGCCGAATCTCGCACAGGAAGAGCCACGCGAATCGGGCGTGCGCATCGTGCGCGCGCGGCCGAAGGTCACGCTGTTGTGGGCCTCGCAAACCGGCAACACCGAATCGCTGACCGAGCGTTACGCGACGCGTCTGATGGAATCGGGCTTCGAAATCCGCACCGCGTGCATGGCCGACTATTCGTTCGCGACGCTCGCGAAGGCGCAGTACGTGCTGCTGATGACGAGCACGTTCGGCGACGGCGATGCGCCCGACAACGCGCAGGACTTCTGGACGCAACTGAACGCCGCCACGGCGCCGCGCCTCGACGGCGTGCGTTTCGCGGTGCTCGCGCTCGGCGATCGCAACTACGATCAGTTTTGCGGTCACGGCCGCCGTCTGGACGAGCGGCTCGCCGCGCAGGGTGCGCTGCGTCTGACCGAGCGCGTCGATTGCGATATTGAATATCAGCAAAGCGCCGATGCATGGCTCGAACGCGTGATCGTCTGCATCAAGCAGGCGGATGCCGCGCTGTACGCGGTGCCGCCGGGCGGCATGATCAACGCGGTGGTGGGCGCGGTGCCGACCAAGGCGCGGCCGGCCGCGTCGCGCGTCGTCGGCAATCTGCGCCTGAACCGGCAGGGCGCCGCGAAGGATACGCGCTACGTGTCGCTGCAAACGGGCGAGACGAACCTCGAATACGAAGCGGGCGATGCGCTCGGCGTGTGGCCGAGCAACTGCCCCGAACTCGTCGACGAACTGATCACGCTGAGCGGTTTGCACGCGGAGGCATCGGTGCACGTCGCGGGTATCGGCGACATGCGGCTCGCCGATGCGCTCGGCAAGCACTACGAGATCGCGCGGCCGAGCGCGGAGGCGCTCGCGTTCGTCGCCGCGCGCAGCGGCAATGGCGCGCTGGGCGATCTGCTCGCGCCCGAACGCAAGGCGGATCTGAAGCAATGGCTATGGGGACAGCAGCTCGCCGACGTATTGCACGAGTTTCCGGTGAGCCTCTCGGCCGCCGAGCTGACCGGCATGCTGAAACGCCTGCAGCCGCGTCTGTATTCGATCGCATCGAGCCCGAAGGCGCATCCGGGCGAAGTGCATCTGACGGTATCGGCGGTGCGGTATACGAATGGGCGGCGGCACCGCAAGGGCGTGTCGTCGACGTTTCTCGCGGATCGCGCACGCGACACCGACGTGCCCGTGTTCGTGCAGAAGTCCGCGCACTTTCGTCCTCCTCATCAATCGGACACGCCGATGATCATGGTCGGGCCGGGCACCGGCATCGCACCGTTTCGCGGCTTTCTGCACGAACGGCAGGCTCGCGGCGAGCGCGGACGCAACTGGTTGTTCTTCGGCGAACAGCATGCCGCGACCGACTTCTACTATCGCGACGAACTCGAAGCGATGCGCGCGAGCGGTCTGCTGACCCGGCTCGACGTCGCGTTCTCGCGTGACCAGGCCGACAAAATCTATGTGCAGGACCGCATGCGCGAACACGGTGCGCAACTGTGGGCATGGCTCGAAGACGGTGCGCATTTCTATGTATGCGGCGACGCGAACCGGATGGCGCGCGATGTCGATGCGGCGCTGAAGGACGTCATCACGACTCACGGTGGCATGAGCGAAGAGAAAGCACTCGAATACGTGAGCCGTCTGACGCGCGAAAAGCGTTATGCACGCGACGTGTATTGAGCCGCCGATGCGTTTCAGAAGATGCCTTTAAAAAGGCCTCGTAACAGACAGCATGATGGCATGACGCTTGCGTGTCGATCCCGGTGAAAACTCCGGGCGACGTGTCGGTGCAAAACACAAGTAACGCAGCAACTGGACTACCAGGCATTTTATTTACTGAGGATCTCTGATGAAAAACGTGATGCACTCCCTGCGAAGCGGTGATTGGCGCGCACTCGTCGCCTGCTTTCTGTATTTCGACACGGGCTTCACCGTCTGGGTGCTGTATGGGCCGCTCGCGCCGTTCATCAGCAAGAGCATCGCGATGACGCCCGCGCAGCAGGGTCTGCTCGTCGCGGTGCCGGTGTTGTCCGCGGCGATTCTGCGCGTGACGCTCGGCAATCTGTATCAGTCCGCGCATGGCAAACGCATTGCGTTGATGGGTGTGTTGCTGTCGGCGGTGCCGACGATCGTGCTGCCGTTGCTGCAATCGGTGCCGTCGTACGAAATGCTGCTGGTGCTCGGCGTGTTCCTTGGCGTCGGCGGCGCCAGCTTCGCGGTCGCGCTGCCGATGGCCGGCAGCAACTATCCGCCGAAAGTGCAGGGCCTCGTGTTGGGGCTGGCCGCGGCCGGCAACATCGGCGCGGTGCTCGACGGCTTCCTGTTCCCGCAACTGGCGACGCGCTACGGTTGGCAACTCGCCGCGGGCGGCGCCTTGCCGCTGCTCGCGATCGCCGCGATCACGCTGTACTTCTGGGCTAACGACGCGGGCGTCAAAACCGGCAGCGTGCTGCGCGCCTTCGGCAGTTTCGCGACGACGCTGGTCGGCCTGATCGCGCTCGTGCTGCTCGTCGAAGCAGGGCTATTCGGCGCGGGCAAGGCCGGCGTGCTGCTGCTGCCGGTGATCGGTGCGCTGCTGGCGATCGCGGTGCTGCCGCAACGCTACCGCTCGGTGCTCGCCGAGCGCGATACGTGGGTCATCATGTTCGTCTATAGCATCACGTTCGGCGGTTTCGTCGGCATGTCCTCGTATGTGTCGCTGCTGCTGACCAACCTGTATCAACTGTCGAAGATCGACGCGGGCCTGTTCATGGCGCTGCTCGCCGCGACCGGCGCGATGGTGCGCCCGCTCGGCGGTCTGATTGCCGACCGCGTGTCGGGCGTGCGCGCGCTGACCGTGCTGCTGGCGATCATCGCGGTTTGCGATTTCCTGTTCGCGGCGGCGATGCCGTCGCTCGCGGGCGGCATTGCGTTGCTGCTGTGCCTCTATGTCGCGTTCGGACTCGGCAATGGCGCGACGTTCCAGCTCGTGCCGCATCGCTGGGCCGGCCGCACCGGGCTGATGTCCGGCATCGTCGGCGCGGCGGGCGGCATCGGCGGCTTCTATCTGCCGGTCGTGATGGGCATCGCGAAGGAAAGCACCGGCAGCTACCAGATGGGCTTCGCGACGTTCGGCACGCTGTCGGCTTGCGCGTTCCTTGCGATCGTCGCGCTGCGCCGGCCGTGGATGGCGTGGTCGATGCAAACCGGCGTCATGCACGCGCATGCGACGGAGTAAGGCGCGGCGCGCGGCGTCCGGTCGTGCCGGCACCGCACGCATCGCGCTCTGAACAAAGCGCAGTCGAATGCTTGCATATCGGAGGCGGTGCTTCTAATATGCAGTCAGGAGGCTGCATATGAACTCATCGACCGATCGCATCGAAAAGCAGGTTCTGTTGAAGGCGCCGCGCTCGCGCGTCTGGCGTGCGCTGTCCAACGCCGAGGAATTCGGCAAATGGTTCGGCGTGAATCTCACCGGCAAGCAGTTCGTCGCGGGGCAATCCACGCAGGGGCACATCACCTATCCAGGCTACGAGCATCTGCTGATGAACGTGCTGGTCGAGCGTGTCGAGCCCGAGCATCATCTGTCGTGGCGCTGGCATCCGGCCGCGATCGACATCACGATCGACTACACGCCTGAGCCGACCACGCTCGTGGAATTCGATCTGAGCGACGTCGAGTCGGGCACGCTGCTGCGCGTCGTCGAATCGGGCTTCGACCAGTTGCCGGTCGGGCGCCGCGCGCAAGCGTTCCGGCTGAACGACGGCGGCTGGGAGCAGCAGATGGTCAACATCGAGCGATATGTCGGCGCGAGCTAGGGCGGCCCCCGCGAGGGCGGGCCTCAAGGCGGCGACACTGCGCAGTTCGGCGGCGGTGTTCGCGGCGCTCGGTGACGAGACGCGTCTGCGTCTGGTCGCGGCGTTGTGCGCGGGCAGTGCGATGTCGATCGCGCAACTGACGGCCGGCACCGACATCACGCGGCAGTCGGTCACGCAGCATCTGCAGGTGCTGGCCGACGCGGGCCTCGTGCACGACGTGAAGGTCGGACGCGAGCGCCTGTGGGCGTTCGAGCCCGCGCATCTCGACGCGGCACGCCGCGCGCTCGACGCGATTTCGCGGCAGTGGGATCAGGCGCTGCTGAAGCTGAAGACGATGGTCGAAGAATGAACGGCGGGCGTCGTGGTGATTGCACGAAACGAGCCGGCACGCGGATTGGCCGCCTGCCGGTAGGCTGTACGCGACGGCGGGTGCCGCATTTTTTACCGACTGCGAGCGGCACATCGTGCACGGAAGCGCGGAACAACGCAAAAAGGGGCCAAAAAATTGGCCCCCAATCCGCTGTAAAAAAGGAAGAAAAACGAGCCCGCGACTAATCGGCGATCCGCTTGTCGGCCAGCGCGCTCTGGCAGTCGGCCAGAACCTGCCGGACGAGCCGGGCTTGCGGGTCGAGTTCGTCGGTATCGAGAATTTCTTCAACCGCGTCGCGCGCCCAGTCGGCATCGACGAAGCGCGCGTGGCGCCGCGCGATTTCGACCGCAGTGGCCGACAGCTTCGCGACGCACAGCCAGTCGGCTTCGCGCGCGCGGCGGTCGAGCCACTTGTGCGCGGACTGCACGTGAAACGCCGCGTCGGGCCAGTCTTCGTTCAGATAATAAGCGCCGAGGCTTCCGCATGTGAGCCAGCACAACAGCTCCAGGCGGTCACGGGGACTCAGATGTTGGCGTACATCACTCATGGCGACGCTCGCTGCAGTAAATGGCTTCCCGGTGAGGCCGGCGGGCGCCGTCCTCCGCTTTTTACACACGCTTTTTACAAACATTAGCATGCGGAATTCCCGGGCGGCAATTCCTGACCACCCTTAGCGTGCGGTGCCGCCACAGGTGGGGTTTTCGGGCGGTGCGTGAGCGTGGTGCGCTGGCGATCTGATCGCCCGGGACGACCCGTCGCAGCCGAAGCGCCGGCATTTACCGGCTCGCGGCGGTTCCCGGCGCGGCTTCAACGTTCGCCGCGCGTCGCGACGATGAAAAACCGCGGAAACGGCAGCAGCACCGTGCCATCGGCAAGCGCCGGGTAGGCTCTGACGATTTCGTCGCGATAGCGTTGCACAAACGCGCCGCGTTCGGCGTCGTCGAGCGCGGCGAGAAACGGCCGCAGCGCGCTGCCCTTGAACCATTCGACCACCGCGTCGGCGCCCGCGAGCGGGTGGTGATAGACCGTGCGCCACACGTCGACGCGCGCGCACAGCGGCTTGAGCAGCGCGAAGTACCAGTTTGCGTCGTAGCGCATGGTGCGCTCGATACCCTTCAGCTTCGTCGCCCACGGCCCATCGATGGCGATTTCGCGCAGCAGCCGGTGCGCCGGTTCGTCGAGATTGTCGGGCATCTGCACGGCGAGGCTGCCGCCCCTGGCAAGTTTGGCCACCAGCGCGGGGAACAGCCGCTCGTGGTCCGGCACCCATTGCAGCACCGCGTTCGCGAGGATCACATCGAAGGGGCCGTGCGCGTCCCACGTCGAAACGTCGCTGATGTCGAAGCGCAATTGCGGCAGCCGCCGACGGGCCGCTGCGATCATCTCGGCGGAGTTGTCGATGCCGCTGACCGACGCGCCCGGCACCCGCTCGGCCAGCACCTCGGTCGAGTTGCCCGGGCCGCAGCCGATGTCGACCGCGAGCCGCGCGCCGTTCAAGGGCACCGCCGCGAGCAGATCGCGGACCGGCCGCGTGCGCTCGTTCTCGAACAGCATGTACTGCTTCGCGTGCCAATCGCTGTGCTCGTTCGTGGTTTTGTCGGTCATCTTTTGCTCCTTCGCGGGGTTCGTTGCGGCCATTCTCGGCCGCTGACAGCCCGGAGTAAAATGAATTTATGATCCAAATTACTGCATTTTTCTAATGAAAATCGACACGCTCGGCGTGCAGGCTTTCGTCGCGATTGCCGATCGCGGCAGCTTCCAGAGCGCGGCGGATTCGCTGCACGTGACGCAAACCGCGATCACGCAGCGGCTGCGCAAGCTCGAAAGCTATCTCGGCGTCACGCTGATCGAGCGCACCACGCGTTCGATGGCGCTCACCGAAATCGGTCGCAATTTTCTGCCGCAGGCGCGTCGGCTGCTCGGCGAGCTGGCGGACGCGCTCGTCGAGATCCGCGAAACGGGCATCGCGCGACGCGGCGACGTGTCGATCGCGTGCGTGCCGACCGTCGGCGTGCAGTATCTGCCGCGCATCCTGCAGGCGTATTCGGCGCGCTATCCGCACAATCGCATCAAGATTCTCGATCACGCGTCGTCGGCGGTGGAGGAGGCCGTGTTGCGCAGAGAGGTCGAGTTCGGCATCAATATCGCGCGCGAGCATCATCCCGATCTCGCCACCGTGCCGCTCACCGAAGACCGCTACGTGCTGATCTGCCACGAGGACCATCCGCTCGCGAAGCGGCGGCGCATCGCATGGCGACAGTTGCAGCCGTTCCCGCTGATTTTCGCCGGCGAGGTCAGCGGCAATCGCGCGCTGCTCGACGTCGCGCTGGAATCGAGCGAGCTCGCGCTGCGTTCGTTCTACGAGGTGCAGCGCAGTTCGACCGCCGTCGGACTCGTCGCGCAACGCGTCGGCGCGGCCGTGGTGCCCGCGCTCGCGCTGCAGAAGGGCGCGTATCCGAGCGTGCGCACCGTCGAGCTCACGCAGCCCACCGTGTCGCGCACGCTGGTGCTCGTCGCGCGCAAGACCGCGCAGTTGTCACCGGCCGCGCAGGCGCTGTACGACATGATCCGCGAACAGGCGACGCTGAAAACCGGATGACGGCGCGCCGCGCGCAAGGCAAACTGGCTGGCTTCCGAGTTTCATTCCTTCAACCCGTTCAATCCACGCGGCACCCAACGACTCATGCTGCAGATACTCGGCAAGACCACCTCGATCAACGTGCGCAAGGTGTTGTGGACCTGCGCGGAACTTGGGCTTGCGTTCGAACAGGAAGACTGGGGCTCGGGCTTTCGCTCGACCGAGGTCGCCGAATTCCGCGCGCTGAACCCGAACGCGATGGTCCCCGTGATTCGCGACGGCGACTTCGTGTTGTGGGAATCGAACTCGATCATCCGTTATCTCGCGAACCGTTATCGGGGTGACGGGCTGTATCCGGCCGATCCGGTCGAGCGCGCGCGCTGTGATCAATGGATCGACTGGCAGGCGAGCGAATTGAACCGCTCGTGGAGCTACGCGTTTCTCGCGCTCGTGCGGCACTCGCCCGAGCATCAGGACCCGCGCCAGATCGCCGCGTCGTGCGCGAACTGGTCGAAGCATATGGCGATCGTCGAGCAGCAACTCGCGCGCACCGGTGCGTATATCGCGGGCGACGCGTTTTCGCTCGCCGATATTCCGATCGCGCTGTCCGCGAACCGCTGGCTCGAAACGCCGCAGCAGCACGACGATTTGCCGGCGCTGGCCGCTTATATGGCGCGCCTGGCCGGGCGCGACGGGTATCGCAAGCATTGCCGAAACGGCACGCCGTAAGCGTTGATTCGCGCGCTTCTGCAATCTGTCGGCGCTTACAGAATCGGCCTTCAATGCTTACGCTCTGCTTGCGGATTCCCGCGCTCGACGGCTGCTGCGCGGCGCACCCCGCGTCGCCTACAATGGCGGCCATTTAGCGACATTGAAGGTTCAACGATGCGGTTAACGAAATTCGCGCTGGCTTTGCTGGCGGCGTGCTTCACTCTGAACGCGAGCGCCGAAATGACGGCCGCGCAATACAAGCGCTGGGCACACGCCGACAACAACTCGA
Source organism: Paraburkholderia sp. UCT2 (assembly GCF_014397665.1). Lineage (NCBI taxonomy): Bacteria > Pseudomonadati > Pseudomonadota > Betaproteobacteria > Burkholderiales > Burkholderiaceae > Paraburkholderia > Paraburkholderia sp. UCT2. The sequence continues at coordinate 53,619 of NZ_VZQO01000024.1, read as the reverse complement.
TCTATGCGGCGTACATCACCGGCACGATCAACGCATTCGGCTGGGCGAACGGCGATCTGGTCGCGAGGAAACAGCCGCAGCTGTTCTGTCCGCCACCAACGCTCGCGATCGGCAACCAGACGGTCTATCCGTTGCTCGACGCGTTCTTCGCGAACCATCCGGGCATTTCCGAGGATTTTCCAATCGGGCTCGCGATTCTGCGCGCGTTGCAGGGCGCATATCCGTGCTGACGTGCTGACGTGTTGAAGGAGTGAGGGGAGGGAGGCGAGGAGGGGCAACATCAGGGGCGAACTCGCGAAGCGGGCTCGCCCCCCGGTAGATCAAACCTGCACGAGATTCGCAATCTGCACGTCCGGATTGACGTCCGCGTCGTAATCGACGCCCTTCATTTCAAAGCCGAACAGGCGCAGGAAATCGGTCTTGTAGCCCGCGAAATCGGTGAGTTCGTAGATGTTGTCGTTGCTCACCTGGTTCCACAGCTCCTGGACGCGGCCTTGCACCTGCGGATCGAGTTCCTTGCAGTCGGCGCGCAGACGGCCTTCGTCGTCCAGATGCGGCTGGCTGCCATAGAGGCTGTCCTTGTACAGGCCGTAGACCTGCTCGATACAGCCTTCGTGCGTGCCTTTTTCCTTCATCACCTTGAAGAGCAGCGACAGATAGAGCGGCATCATCGGAATTGCCGAGCTTGCCTGCGTGACGACTGCCTTCAGCACCGCGACGCGCGCATCGCCGCCCTTGGCCGCGAGCTTTGAGCGGATGCCGAGCACTTTCTGGTCGAGATCTTTCTTGGCCGCGCCGATCGAGCCGTTCCAGTAGATGTCGTGGGTGATCTTCTCGCCGAGGTAGGTGAACGCGGTGGTCCTGGCGCCGTCGGCGAGCACGCCGGCTTCGCCCAACGCGTCCATCCACATCTGCCAGTCCTCGCCGCCCATCACCGCGATCGTGTGCGCGATTTCTTCCGGCGTCGCCGGTTCGAGCACGGTTTCCTTGATCACTTCCTTGTCGGTGTCGATGCCGCGCAGATTGACAGCCTTGCCGATCGGCTTGAGCACCGAGCTGAACACTTCACCGGTCTTCGGGTGCTGGCGCTTCGGCGCCGCGAGGCTATAGACGACCAGATCGACCTGGCCGAGATCGCGCTTGATCACTTCGATCGTGCGCGCCTTCACTTCGTCGGAAAACGCGTCGCCGTTGATGCTGGTCGCGTACAGGCCTTCGGCGGTGGCGAACTTCTCGAACGCCGCGGTGTTGTACCAGCCGGCCGTGCCAGCCTTGGTTTCGCTGCCGGCGCGCTCGAAGAACACGCCGAGGGTCGACGCGCCCGAGCCGAACGCAGCGCTAATGCGGGCGGCGAGGCCATAGCCGGTCGACGCGCCGATCACGAGCACCTTCTTCGGGCCGTTGGCGATGGGGCCGCGTGCCTTCACATACTCGATCTGTTCCTTGACGTTGGCTTCGCAGCCGGTCGGATGGGTCGATACACAGATGAAGCCACGCACACGCGGTTTGATGATCATGAAGCACCTCTTGTCGGAATTGGCGACATTATAGTGGCCCCGCCGGAGCCGCACTCCATGCCGCGAACGAGGCAAAAACCGGCGCACCCCCCACATCTTGGTACGATTGCGCCTTTCCCAGCCGACGACAGCAAGTGAAGCGCCTCTTTTCCTCCTTTCTGGCGGCCCTCGACAAAGGGCTGACGCTCGCGAACCCGCTGTTCGCGAAGGCCGCATGGCATCTGCGCCATCCGACCCGCCGCACGTTCGCGTGGGGGCTCGCCGCGCTGCCGGTGCTATTCGTACTGTACGTGCTGCTGCTGATTCCGTTCACGCCGAGCATCGGCGACATCCGCAAGGCCAAGATCGAGCAGCCCGCGCAGATCCTGTCGGCGGACGGCAAGCTGCTCGCCGAGTTCAAGCCGTCGAACCGCGAGTGGGTCAAGCTGAAGGACATCTCGCCGAACGTCGTCAACGCGCTGATCGCCACCGAGGATCACCGCTTCTATCAGCATTTCGGGCTCGACTGGCGGCGCACCGCTTCGGCCGCGCTGCACACGTTGTCCGGCGAGCGCCAGGGCGGCTCGACGATCACGCAGCAGCTCGCGCGCAATCTGTATCCCGACGAAATCGGCCGCGCGCCGACGTTGACGCGCAAGCTGAAGGAAGCGATCACCGCACTGAAGATCGAGGCGTTCTACACGAAGGACGAGATCCTCGAAACCTACCTGAATACGGTCCCGTTCCTGTACAACGCGTACGGCATCGAGATGGCTGCGCGCACCTATTTCGACAAGTCCGCATCCGACCTGAACGTGCTCGAAGCGGCGACGCTGACCGGCATGCTGAAGGGCAACGCGTACTACAACCCGGTGCTGAACCCCGAGCGCGCCTTGCAGCGGCGCAATACGGTGCTCGCGCAGCTGGTCAAGTACGGCAAGCTGACACCCGCCCAGTACGACACGCTCGCCCGCAAGCCGCTGCGTCTCGACTTCGAGCGCCAGATCGAGCCGCCCGGACCCGCGCCGCACTTCACGCAGCAACTGCGCAAATGGCTCGTCGCGTGGGCCGATCGCAACGACTACAACATCTATTCCGATGGACTCGTCGTGCGCACGACGATCGACTCGCGTCTGCAGACGATGGCGACCCAGGCGGTCACGCTGCAGGGCAACCAGTTGCAGAACATCGCGAACTCCGCGTGGGGCACGCGCGCGGGCTGCTCGGCGGACAAGGACCTGCTGCGCACGTTCCTGCGCGAAACGCCTGACTTCCGCGCGGCCAGAGACACGGGCCTCGCCGACGACGACGCGCTGAAACGCCTGCTCGCCGATCGCAAGCTCGTGCAGAGCGTGTGCGACACGAAGACGCGCGTGCAGGCCGACTTCCTCGCAATGGACCCACGTACCGGCGAGATCAAGGCGTGGGTCGGCAGCCGCGACTTTGGCGTTGATCCGTTCGATCACGTGCAGCAGGCGCGCCGTCAGCCGGGCTCGACCTTCAAGCCGTTCGTCTACGCGGCGGCCTTCGAGGCCGGCGCGAAGCCGGACGACAAACTGCCGGACAATCCGGTTCAGATCGAACTCGCCGGCGGCGAAATCTGGAAGCCGAACGACGAGGACGAGCCGAGCGGCCGCATGATCAGCCTGCGCGACGCGCTCGCCTATTCGCGCAACCGCATCACCGCGCAGGTGATGGAGTCGGTGGGTCCGAACAGGGTCGCCAAGCTCGCGCGCGCGATGGGTGTGCGCGACAGCCAGCTCGACCCGGTGCCGTCCCTCGCGCTCGGCACGAGCCCGGTCACGCTTAAGGAAATGGTGTCGGCGTACGGCACGATCGCGAACCTCGGCGGCTACGTCGAGCCGCTGATGGTCACGCGCATCGAGGACCGCAACGGCAACCTGCTCGCCGAATTCAAGCCGGCCACGCCGAGTCGCGAGCTGCCCGCCGACACGGCGCGCACGCTCGTCGACGTGATGCGCGACGTGATCAGCCGCGGCACCGGCGCGAGCATCCGCACGCGCTTCGGCGTGCGCGGCGATGTCGCGGGCAAGACCGGCACGACCCAGGGCAACGCGGATGGCTGGTTCATCCTGATGCAGCCGCAACTGGTGGCGGGGGCATGGGTCGGCTTCAACGACAGCCGCGTGACGCTGCGCAGCGATTACTGGGGGCAGGGTGCGCATAGCGCGCTGCCGATCGTCGGCGATTTCTTCCAGCGCGCGCAGCGCTCGCGGCTCGTCGACAGCCACATGAAGTTCGATACCGCGCAGCAGCCGGGCTGGTTCGCCGAGCGCGCCGAACGCTTGCGCGACTGGATCGGGCACCTGTTCACGCGCACGCCGGCGCAGCCGGACAAGCAGGTCGTGGCGCGTGCTCCGGCGCGGCGCGCGCCGGTGGCGCCGGTGCAGCCGCCGACGTCTGCCGTGGCGGCACCGGCGGCGGCGTCAGAGGCAGCGGGCGCGTCCGCGGTGCAGGGCGAAGCGCGCGCGTTGCCGCCGTTGCTGCCGGCGCCGGGGTCGGGGTCGGAAGCGGTTCCCACGCCGGCGCCCGCCATTACCGTCGATGGCGAAACGCATGGCGGCGGTGCGGCAGCGCTCGCGCCAACCCCGACGCCGGACGACATCGTGCCGCCCGATGCGAGCGGTCAGGGCACAGAAGGGTCGAATAACGGCAGCGGGGCGAATTGAAGGCGACCCGGGCAGGCTGCCCGGGTGCGTATTGAACGGCGCGTGGGACTAGCGCTAAGACCTCGCGACGCCCGCATCACCCGGCGGTCGCGCATGCGGATTGCCATGCGTCGTCTCGAGCGACGTGTCGTGATGCAGCAGCAACACCGCCGCCATGCCGATGAGTCCCGCGCCCGACAGGCATAGCAGCCCGGCGCCGAAGCCGCCGGTGCTGTCCTTGATCCAGCCCATCGCGAACGGGCCGAAGAAACCCGCCAGATTGCCCAGTGAGTTGATCGCGGCGATGCCGCCCGCGGCCGCCGCGCCCGACAGGAACGCGGCCGGCAAGGTCCAGATTACCGGCAGGCAACCGAAGATGCCGAAGCCGGCAATCGATAGCGCGATCATCTTCTGCACCGGATCGTCGAGGCCGGCCGCGGCCGCGATGCCGGCCGCCGCGACGAACAGCGCAATCGCGACGTGCCAGCGGCGTTCGAGGTGGCGATCCGAATGCCGTCCCCACAAAATCATGCTGACGAGGCCGACCACGTACGGCAGCGACGTCACGAAACCCGTCTGCAGATTAGTGAGGCCGAACGACTTCACGATCTGCGGCAGGAAGAAGCTCAGGCCGTAGTTGGTCGCGTTCGCCCCGAAATAGATCAGCGCGATGGCGAGCACGCGCGGATTGATCAGCGCCTCCTTCACGCTGAAGTGGCGCACCGCCTCGCGATGCTCGCGCTCCTGCTTCTGCCGCGCGATCAGCCAGTCGCGCTCCTCGGTGCTGAGCCAGGTGGCGTCGGCGGGCTTGTCGGTCAGATACAACAGCACCGCGACCGACAGCAATAACGCCGGCACCGCCTCGATCAGATACAGCCACTGCCAGCCGCCGAGTCCGCCGCGGCCGTCGAGCGACAGCAGCGCGCCGGAGATCGGGCCGCCGATCACCGTCGACAGCGGAATCGCCGCCATGAAATAGCCGACCACGCGCCCGCGATACGCGGCCGGAAACCACAAGGTCAGCAGAAAAATGATGCCCGGGAAAAAGCCGGCCTCGGCGACGCCTAGCAGAATGCGCAGGCCGTAAAACACGTGCGCGGGCGAGAGCCCGGTGAAGCGCGCGATGTCCGGGATGAACGCCATCGCGCCCGCGAGAATACCCCACGTAAACATGATCCGCGCGATCCAGCGGCGCGCGCCGAATCGTTCGAGCAGCAGGTTCGACGGCACTTCGAAAAAGAAGTACGCGATAAAGAACACGCCCGCGCCGAAGCCGAACGCGCTCGCGGACAGATCGAGCGCCTTGTTCATCTGCAAGGCCGCGAAGCCGACGTTGACGCGATCGAGATAGGCGATGAAATAGCACAGTATCAGGAACGGCACGAGCCGAACCGTGACGCGCTGAAGGGTACGTGCCTCGAGATCCATATATGTCTCCTCCGGTTCGGCGACCGGTGTATGCCGCTATGTGGTGGGGTCCGTCTGCGGTTCGAAATGCCGTCCGTCGAACAGGCATCGTTACAGACTAGACGCTCAAAAGGGATTCCGGAAGGTCTTTTGTGAACCATGTGGTCCGCTCATTGCCGACGCCGTCGCGGCGTGGCGCTCGCGTCCATTGTTAGGACTCGCGCAACAGTGTTTTCGGTTGTATCGGCTGATCTTGGGCGAACGATTCCGGATAATTGCTGCCTGACTAATCAGTTAAAAATGCAGGTGATCCACGATGTCGAATCAGGGTTCGGACATGCTTGCTGAGGCGCGCAAAACGGTGCGGGTACGCGAAGTCGCGTCCGTCGCGCGAGCGGAAAGCACGGAAAGGAAAAGGGCGCCGCTGCACACGCGCATGCGCGGGGTGGCGGCGGTGGCGCTCGCGTGCGCGAGTCTCGTCGGGTGCGCGTCGAGCACGGATGTGGTCGCGAGCGGCAAGCCCGGCAGCTACACGGTCGCCGCCAGCGCGACCGGAGGACGCATGGCCTGGGCGCGCGCGCACGAACTCGCGATGAACGAGGCGCGCGACTACTGCGATCGTCGCGGTATGCAAAGCAGCGTGAATACGGAGACGGTCAGCGGCGTCAGCGCGATGACCGAGCACGGGTCGTCGGTCAGTTTCGAGTGTCATCCGCGCTTCTGACGCAGCGTTGCGCGCGGGCGGCGGGTGCCGCCGCCCCATGACGATCACTTTTTATCGAACGTCACCAGGTGTAGCCACTTATCGCGACTCGCGTGGTGACGTGCCGCCGGGACGCCGGCAGTCCTCAGTCTTCGCGTGGTTTGGCGTTGGTCGAACGTTTGACGAACGGTGCGCCCGAGAAGCCCGCCGTCGCGCGGCCCTGCACGGGTGATGTTTCGCGGGCGCGGCGGGCAGGGCGCGCGGACGTTTTTTCTGTTCGCGTCGTCTCGATCTGCCGCGAGAGCGTCTCGATACGCTCGCGCAACAGGTCGGTCGCCGCCACGCGTTCGGCCAGCAACGCATCCTTTTCCGCAAGCTGCCCGCGGGTCGCGGCATGCCGCGCAGCGGAGGCAGCCAGTTCTGCCTTCGATGCGGCCAACTCGTCCCGAATCGCGTCCCGCTCGGCCCGCGATTCGGCTTCGAGCGTCGCCGCCCGCTCGTGACTCGCCTGGAGCTCCTTGCGCAGACGTTGCGCCGCCGCTCGTTCACCGTCGATTTCGAGCAAGGCGCGCTTTTCCGCCGCGGCGAGCCGCTGCTCGTTCTGCTCGTGCGAGCGGCGCAGCTTCGCGAGTTCGTCGGCGAAATCGCGGCGGGCATCGGCGAGCGCGGCGGCTCCTGCCGCGATTTCTTCCTTCGAGGTCGCCAGTTGCGCCGTCAGCATGTCGTTGGCGGTCTGCAGCTCGACGATGCGCGCGTCGAGTCCGGCAATCCGCGCGCGCAGGGACGCGACATCGTTGGCCGCCTGTTCGGCTTTGTCGACGGCGTCCTGACGCTGCTTGTCCTGTTGCTTGGCCTGTTCTTGCGCGGCGGCGATTTGCGCATCCGCGTCCTGCCTGAACACGTCGAGCGCGGCGTTCGCGGCGTCGCTCGACAGACGCCACAGCTGGGCCGCGAATTCGCCGGCAGCCGCTGCGACCTCGGGCGGCAAGTCCGGACGGCCGACGTCCACACGCGTCTTGTCGCGCACGTCGGTCCAGAAATCGCGCAACGCCTTGGCCGGCGCGCTCATGCTGCCTTTGCGCACCAGCTGGTACAGGCGGTTCGCGGTCGGTGTTTCGCCGTAACGGAAAAACAGCAACGCGCAGACCTCGCGATAAAGCGTCTGCGTGTCGGACGCGTTTTGACGGACGACTTCGATGTCGGCTTCGAGGGTCATGGTGGAAGCGGCTTTGGAGGAATATGGATATGTTGATAATACAACGTAAAACGCACCATATACTACATAATTCAATACTAAACACGACATTAGTACTATAATGTCGTGTTAATGATTGGCGTGCGGATTGTTCAATCGTTAGTGTCGATGTCCTCGAGGCTTAGCATCCGATCGAAGCCTGACGACAATGAGTCTGTTTAGAAGCCCGGCATCAGGACGACTTTCCCTGACGCCGTCCTGCCGTTCTGCAAATCGTCGAACGCCTGGCTTCCGGCATCGAGCGGCCGCACGTCGAGCCAATCCAGCGAACCGAACGCGCCTTCGTGCAACGCCGAAACCGTCGCGCGAAGATCCGCCATCGTATAGGTGTACGTACCCAGCAGCGTGATTTCAGCGAGCGTCAGCTTGCGCATATCGATTTCGCTTGCCCAGTCCTGGAGGCCGATGTGCATCACGACGCCGCCGGGCTTCACCGACGATAACGCGAGCGCGCGTGTCGGCTTTGCGCCCACGGCATCGATCACGAACTCAAACCGGCTTTCAGGCGCCGGCGCGTCCAACGGATCCCATGTCTCGCACTGCGCATGCTGCTCCGCCGATCGTCGACGCAGCGGATTGACCTCCGCCATTTCAACCGACCGGCAGCCATACGATTTCAGTAACAACGCCGACAGCAATCCAATCGCCCCGCCGCCAATGACCAGCGCGCGGGTTTCCGGCAACGGTCTTTGCAGCGCGCGCATCGACAGATTCAGCGCATGCAGCGCCGTAGCAGCCGGCTCGGTCACCGCGGCGTGCGTTGCGGGCATCTCCTGCGGAATTTCGACAACGCATGCCGCAGGCAACGACATATATTGTGCGAATGCACCCGGACGCGTCATGCCGACCATCGTCCGGTTCGCGCACAGATTGTCGCGCCCCTGCACACAATATTCACAGTGCCCGCAGGTGATCAACGGATTGCCCGTGACGCGCAAGCCTTTCGTCAGATGCGGTGCGCGCGTCTCCACGATCGTGCCGGCGAACTCATGACCGAGAATGAGGCCGGGTTTGCGTCGCGGATCGTGGCCGTGGAATGCATGCATATCGGAGCCGCAAATACCGACCGCATCGATCCTGAGTATCACCTCGCCGTCGGCTGCCAGCGGTTCGGGCCGATCCAGCAACTGGACCTCATTGGGCTGCGTGTAGACAAGTGCTTTCACAAGCGTTCTCCGTCGTGCAATTGCGTTACCGCCTACCGCGCGGTGTACCCGCCGTCGACCATGATGGTCTGGCCCGTGACGTACGCGGACGCGTCACTCGCAAGAAACACCGTGACGCCATACAGATCGTCGAGTTGTCCATTGCGTCCGATGCACGTGTTCTGCGCGTGCGTGTCCGCGACGCGCGCGTCGTTGAAAACGGGAGCCGTCAGCGCAGTGGGGAAAAAGCCCGGCCCAATCGCGTTGCACGTGATGCCGTAGCGTGACCACGCCTGCGCGATAGCACGCGTCAATTGCACGACACCGCCCTTCGCCGCGCCGTATGGCGCGCTATCGTTGAATGCACGGTATGACTGCAGCGACGCGATGTTGATGATGCGACCATGTCCGCGCGCCTTCATCGAGGGTGCGAGCGCCTGCGTCATGAAGAACGGCGCGCCAAGATGCAGTGCGAGCTGCTGTTGCCACGCTTGCGGCGTCACTTCATCGAATGGTTGACGCAGATTGACGCCCGCAGCGTTGACGAGAATGTCAATCTGGCCGTGCTGTGCCGCTGCATCGAGCGCGCAGGCGCGCGCCGCATGCGCGTCGCTCAGATCGCACGCGTGCATGTGCGCATCAATACCGTCATCCCGCAGCCGCATTGCCGCTTCGTCGAGCGCATCCCTTCGCCGCGCCACCAGCACGACGCGCGCACCCGCCCCGCCCAACGCGCGCGCCATCGCTTCGCCGACGCCCGAGTTGCCGCCGGTCACGAGCGCGGTTCTGCCATTCAGGTCGAATAGTCGAGCGATATTCAACGGTGCCCTCCTTCGTCGTACCGATTGCACATGCCGATGGCGTTCATACCTGTACCGGTTCGCCACGCACGAATGCTTCGTCGGGAAAGTACTTCTGCAAGCGGTCGTCAGCGGTACGGGCGTGGGCTTCCATGCCTTCGAGCCGCGAGATACGCGCCGTCACTTCGCCAATGCGCTTCGCCGCATCGCGCGTCATGCGCTGCCACGTCAGCGTCTTCACGAACTTGTGCACCGAGAGCCCCCCTGAATAGCGCGCTGCGCCCTTGGTGGGCAGAACGTGATTCGGACCGCTCGCCTTGTCGCCGAATGCGACCGTCGTTTCTTCGCCGAGAAAGAGCGAGCCGTAGCACGTCAGATGTTCGAGCCACCAGTCCAGATCGGCAGCCTGCACTTCGAGGTGTTCCGATGCATAGCGGTCAGACACGTCCACCACTTCCTCTCGCGTGTCGCACAGGATCACTTCGCCGTAATCGCGCCACGCGGCGCCTGCGGCATCGTGTGCGGTCGGCGGCAACGCATCGATGAGTTGCGGAACCCGCTCAATGACCTCGTCGGCGAGCGCCTTCGACGTCGTGAACAACCATGCCGGCGACTCGTGGCCATGCTCGGCCTGGCCGACCAGATCGCTCGCGACCATCGCCGGGTCGGCACTGGCGTCGGCGATCACCGCAACTTCCGACGGCCCCGCGAAGACGTCGATCCCAACCTTGCCAAAGAGCGCGCGCTTCGCCTCCGCGACGAACTTGTTGCCCGGCCCCACCACAACGTCCGCCTGCTTGCCGGTAAAAAGCCCATACGCCATCGACGCGATCGCCTGCACGCCTCCCAGCGTCATCACGACATCGGCGCCTGCCGCCTTGAACGCATACAGCACATACGGATGGATGCCGCCTCCGCGAAACGGGCTCGAACAGGCAATCACCGTTTTCACGCCCGCTGCCTTGGCAGTCGCAACGCCCATGTATGCCGACGCGATATGCGCGTACCTGCCAGCAGGCGCATAACAGCCGACCACGTTGACGGGCACCACTTTTTGCCCTGCCGTCACGCCTGGATACAGTTCGACCGAGAAGTCCCCAATCGAGCGCCGCTGGGCGAGCGCGAAGTCGAATACCTGTTGCGCGGCGAAATCGATATCGGCCTTCACGTGCGCGGGCACTTCGAGCGCACGCCGTTCGATCTCGTCGGCGCAGACGATGATCGGACCGTCCCAGTTATCGAGTTTCTTCGCATACGCACGCGCGGCGTCTTCGCCATGCGCCTGAATCTGCGCAAGCATTTCACCGACGACCTGTTGCGCCGTCGCGGTCTCGGTTTCCGGCGTCTTGGCTGCTTTCTTCAGGTAAGTCACGCTCATCGCCTTCTCCTTCATCGATGTTAAAAATAATGCAAGCGCTTGCAGCGAGGGGCTTTTAAAAGGCCACGCCGTGGCCTTTTTGCGCGATCGCGACCGCGCGTTATTTGCTGCCGTCCGTTGCGAACGCCGCGAGTTTAGGGTCGTCCAACACACGCTTCATCGCGCTGTCGTCGATATAGTCTTTTGCTTCGGGGACGGACGCGAGCGCGCCCGATGCATGCATGAACTGCGCGATCTTCGTGAACGAATCGTCGGCCTGCGATACGCCTTTCGTGCGGTCCATCGCGGCGAGTTGCTGCTTCAGGTCGAAGGTCGGGCGCGTAGCGAATTCCTTGCGCATCGAATCGTCGCTGATGTTGACGCCGCCCTCCTGGTAAAACTTCTTCATCATCGCGACGGCCTGGTCAGGGTGCGCCTTCATCCACGCCCATGCATGCAGATAGACGGCGAGAAATTTTGCCACCTGATCGGGATGCTGCTTCTCGAATTCGCCACGCGTGACGAGCGCGCCGGGCACCGATGCGCCGCCGTCCTTACCGGAGCACAACACGCGCGCGCCCGCCTTCTCTTCGAGCGTATAGTCATACGGCGCCCACACGCCCGCGTAATCAGCATTGCCCGACGACACAGCGGAAATGATCTCGGCCTGGCCCATGTTCTTGAGCGTCACATCAGCCTTCGTCAGCCCATACTTTTTCAGGCATGCCTGTACCGCGTAATCACCCGTCGAGTTGGACGTCAACACGATGGTTTGGCCTTTCAGCGACGCCGGATTGCGGCGCACCGCGTCATAACGCGCCTTGCTCGCCATCAGAACGTTGCCCTGCGATTCGTCGTTTGTCAGGCCGATCACCTGAATGCCGAAGCGCTTGTAGCCGAGCACCGCCGGCACGGAACCCGTGCCGCCCACGTCCCAGGATTTCGACGCCGCCGCCGCCATCTGCGGCACGCCTGCGGGAAACACCGAAAACTCGGGCTTCAATCCGACCTCTGCCCACCACCCTTTTTCGGTTGCGACATAAAACGGCAACGCCCAATACAGCGCGGGCTGATAGCTGACCTTGATCAGAGTGAGATCGGCGCACCACGCCGTGCCCGGCAACGCCGCACTGCCCGCGCAGAGCAACGCAATGAAAGGAATCGCACGCAGACGTTTCATGTTGGTCTCCTGTTTTATGGGGTATTGCGCTCCGCCGTTGGAACCGGTGGCAGTTTTATGCAGCTTCATGCAGCGGCACGTTCGACAGCGCCGTGTTCGTCGCGCAACGACTTCCAGATATGCGTGCGCAACCGGACGAACGATTCGAGATCCATCACGTCTTCGATCCGCTTGCACGCGTCCCAGCCATGCTGCTCGCGCACGGACTTCACATCGATCACTTCTTTCACGCGCCCCGGCCGGCCCGTCATCACGACGACGCGATCCGCGAGATACACCGACTCTTCGACCGCGTGCGTGATGAACAGCACCGTGCGCGGATTCACGCGCGTGAGCCGCACCAGTTCTTCCTGCATGACGACCCGGGTTTGGGCATCGAGCGCGCCGAACGGCTCGTCCATCAGCAGCACGCCGGGGTCGAGCGCATACGCGCGCGCGATCGCGACGCGCTGCTGCATGCCGCCCGATAGTTGATGCGGATACGCCTGCTCGTAGCCGCGCAGATTCATCAGCGACAGATAGCGTTCGATCGTTTCGCGTCTTGCGTCGGCGGCCATGCCCTTCGCGCGCAAGCCGAGATCGATGTTGTCCCACACTGTCTTCCACGGGAACAGCGCGAACTGCTGAAAGACGACCGCGCGATCGGGTCCTGGCCGTGTCACCTTGCGGCCCGCCACCGTCACGCTGCCCGAAGTCGGAAACTCGAGACCCGCGACCATCCGCAGACACGTCGTCTTGCCACAGCCCGACGGCCCGACGATCGCAACGAATTCCTTGTCGGCGATTTCCAGTTCGACGTGTTCCAGCGCGACGACGCTCGCCTTCTCGCGCCTGAACATGCGGGACACATCATTGAAACGAATCATGCTCATCGTGCGCTCCGTCACGGTTGAGAGAGTGAAGCCACGGTGCTAGTGCCGGGCCACGCGCCGGTTGCGCATCGCGTACGCTTCGATGCGTCCAAGCAGCAGGTCGATTGCCGCGCCCACCATACCGATTGCGATCATCGCGCTCATCACCGTCGCAGTGTCGATTGCCGCTTGTCCCTTGACCATCATGTAGCCAATGCCGCTCGACGCGACGATCAGTTCGGCGCCGACCAGCGACATCCAGCCCAGTCCCGCCGCGACGCGCACACCTGCGATCACCGACGGCAACGCGCCTGGCAGCAGCACTTCGCAGACGATCATCCGGTTCGACGCGCCGAGCATGCGCGCCGCTTCGAGCAGCCTGCCGTCGACCTGCTGCGCACCGCGATAAGCATTGACGACGCACGGCGGAAACGCACCCGCAAAAATGATCAGCACCGGGCCACCGATGCCCGTGCCGAACCACAACGCGGCAAACGGCACCCATGCAATCGGCGCGATGAAACGCACGGTTTCGAAGAGCGGCGTCACGCAGTAGTCGAGCCAGCGGAACCAGCCCATCGTCAGACCGAGCGGCACACCCAGCGCGACGGCCAGCAAAAAGCCCATCAGATAGCGCTGCAAGCTCGACCACAGATGCACTTCCAGCGTGTAACCGACAAACGGATGCGTGAGCAGATCGGCAAACTTGTGAACGACTGCAAGCGGCGTCGGTAGAAAGATCGCGGGGACGAGTTCTGCTGCCGATGCCAGCCACCAGATGCCGAAGAATGCGATCAGCCCCGCGGCATTCAGCGTCCAGAGCGGCACGTTGCGTCGAGCCACGGCACGCCCAGGCTCGCTGACCATCTTGCGCTGGCGCAACGTGCGTGCCGCACTGCCGGACTCGCGATTGACGCCGACGGGCTCGATGTCAGGATGCGCGACACCGCGCAGATGACCCGGTTTCATCTGTTCGCTCTCCAAGGCATGAGTTGCCGTTCGATTTGCCCAAGCGCGACCGTCATCAACCATCCACACAGCGCGACCGTCAGCATCGCAACGACGATCATCGCCGGATAGATGTCGAGCGAGCCTTGCGTCAGCAGATGCCCGAGACCTTTGACCGCACCGATCAGTTCGCCCGCCACGAGCGTCGTCCATGAGGCTTGCAATGAGAGGCGCAAGCCTGTGAAAATCATCGGCAGCGCGCCGGGAATCATCACTTCCAGCACGAAGCGCGAACGCCGCAAACCCAGCATCTCGGCGGCTTCGAGCATCGGCACGTCGAGATTGCGCACGCCCGCGAAACTGTTGATCACGCATGGCACGAACGCCGCGAACCAGATCACCATCACCTTCGCGGAGTCGCCGAGTCCAAGCCAGACGATCGCGAGCGGAATCCACGCGAGCGGCGGAATGGGTCGCAACAGCAGAAAGATCGGGTTGAAGAACGCTTGCGCACGCGCCGAGTAGCCCATCCATAGGCCGAGCGGCACGCCCGTCACCGCCGCCGTCGCGAAGCCGTATAGAACGAGCTTCACGCTCTGCACGATGTGCTGGTCGAGACGGCCGTCGGCATAACCGTCCGTCACCACCTGGGCAAGCGCCTGCCAGGTATCGAACGGAGTGGGGAATCTCGACGCTGCGACGATGCCTGTGAGAGCCGTCAGCACGTACCACGCGGCGAGCGTTGCTGCGAGCGTGCCGATGCTGCACAGGAAGCGCGGTGAACGGAATGCGGGGAACACATTGTCTCCTGCCTGTTCAGCGGCGTGAAATGCAACGCGCCGCGCAATGAAATGTAACCGCTTGCATTTGAATATAGACGCTATGATCACGGGTCACATCGGGATTTATACCAATTCGAATGATGTTGTACTGTCGTTCGCTTGCAATCGGGCACTACAATCAATTGAGCCTCTCCAAACCTGTCTGATCTGCCGCAATGAATACCTTGCCACGCGCCCGTATCAGCGATGTCGCCACACTCGCCGGCGTCTCGACGGCAACTGTGTCGCGCGCTCTCTCCAACCCCGACATGGTGAAAGCGGACACGCGCGCGCGCATCCGTGATGCGATCGCCACGCTGGGATATGTGCCCGACGGCGCGGCGCGCGCGCTTGCGCTGGGCCGTGCGCGAATGGTCGGCGCAATCGTGCCGACGCTCGACAACGCGATCTTCGCGCGTGCGGTGCAAGGCTTGCAAACCACACTGTCGAATTCCGGCTATCAGTTGCTGATCTCCGCGCACGAGTACAACCTGTCCGCGGAAATCGAAGTCGTGCGCGCGCTGCTGGAACGTGCTGTCGACGCAATCGTTCTGGTCGGCACCGACCATGCGCCGCAAACCTATGAACTGATTCGCGCGAGCCACGTCGCGCTGCTGCTGACCTGGTCGCACGCCGAGCGGCCCGGCGCAGCGGGCAGCGGCGACGCAGATACACCGCCGTCGATTGGCTTCGACAACCAGTTGATCGGGCAACTGGCCGCAGAACATCTGCTCGAACTCGGTCATCGCCGCTTCGGCGTGATCTCGGGCTTCACGCGCCATAACGACCGCGCGCGTCAGCGGATCGAAGGCTTCCGGCGAACCCTTGCACAGCACGATATCCGCCTGCCTGATGCGAACATCATCGAACAGCCATTCGGCTTCGAAGGCGGTCGCGCCGGGCTCAAGCTACTGACGCAATTGCGCCCTGCTCCAACCGCCATTTTCTGCGGCAATGACGTGCTCGCGCTGGGTTGCCTGTTCGAAGCGCAATCGACCGGTATCGCCGTGCCGCAGCAGCTATCGATTGTCGGTTGCGACAATCTGCCCATCGTCTCGCAGATCACACCGGGTCTCACTACCGTGCTGTTGCCCACTTACGAACTCGGCGAACGCGTCGCGCGCGCACTGCTGCGCTGGCTCTCGGACGGCGTGCCGCCGCAGCGCGAGTGTCTGCCGATCGAACTGATCGTGCGTGGCACGAGCGGCCCGGCGCCCGCGTGAAGTGCGCCTGGTTCCTTTCGGCGCATTCGCGCATCACGCGACCAATGTCTGCAACTGTGTGAGCAACGCATCGGGAATCTCGATTCCATCGCGGCTTGCCGCGTCGGCCAACGCACGCCGCCGTTGCCCTGGCAAACGGACATCCGCATCCTGCAACATCGCCGCGACAAGCGCCTCGACCCGTTCTACGTACATCTCATTGCCCGCCAGCGCGCCCGGATCGATGGCCCAGAACAGATGGCCGATCCGCGAGCGTGCCCCCTCCTCGGTCAGGAACGATCCCGCTTCATAGCCGAAGTTCGCGCCCGCCAGCGCCGCCGCCAGCAGTTCGACCATCAGCGCGAGCATCGCGCCTTTCGCGCCGCCGAACGGCAGCATCATGCCGTCGAGCGCCGCCTTGGCGTCGGTGGTCGGCGTACCGTCGCGGGCTGTCGCCCAGCCGGACGGTATGGGCTTGCCATCGCGCGCCGCAACCATGATCTTGCCGCGCGCCACTTGCGACAGCGACAGGTCGACTATCAATGCGTCGCCATTGCGGCGCGGAAACACGGCGGCAATGGGATTGGTGCCGAATAGCGCATGACGCCCGCCCCACGCGGGCATCGCCGCCGGGGAATTGCTGAACGCAAGGCCCACCATGCCCGCCGCGCCGATCGCCTCCAGGTGATATGCGCCGACGCCGAAATGATGGCTGCGGGTCACGCTCGCCACTGCGCTGCCGTGTTCGCGCGCACGGCCGATCAAGGTCTCGACAGCAAGCGCGCAGGCGGGAAACGCCATGCCATCGGCGGCATCGACGAGCACGGCGGCGTTGCGCGTCGCAACAATGGAGGGCTTCGCCTGCGGATCGACGCGCCCGTTGCGCAACTGCGCGACGTACATCGGCAAACGCGAAACACCGTGCGACGACAACCCGCACGAGTCCGCATACACCAACGCGCGGGCCGTGGCCGTCGCGGTCTCCGGCGTTGCGCCCGCGTTGCGGACGGCGCGCGTCGCGAGTTCGAGCAGTTCGTCGGCTGAGACTCGCGTCATCGTGAAATTCCTTCGGTCACGTGTGAATCACGCTGCGCAAGCAGGGCCTCCGTCACGCGCGCCGCAACGAGCGTGCTGACACGTTCGTTCGACTGCATGGTCAGCCCCGCAATGTGCGGCGTGAGAATGAGGTTTGGTGCGTCGGCCAGCGGGGAACGGGCGGCGAGCGGCTCATCGTTGAAAACGTCGAGCGCCGCGCCGCCGATGCGGCCTTCGCGCAACGCCAAGGCAAGCGCCGCTTCATCGACGATCCCGCCGCGCGACGTGTTGACGATAATCGCGTGGCGCTTCAGCGCCGCGAGTTGCGATGCGCCGAGCAGATTGCGCGTGCTGTCGACGAGCGGCACATGCAGCGTGATCACATCGGCGGCACGCAACGTTTCGTCGATGCTCACGCGGCGCGCGCCGGTCGCGGCCCAGCACGCCGCGTCGGCCGGCTGCAGCGGATCGTAGGCGAGCACCTGCATGCCCAGCGCGCGCGCGAGCTGGGCAACGAGTTGCCCGATGCCGCCGAAGCCGATTACGGCAAGCGTGCTACCCGCCGCTTCGCGGCCATTCGAAAGCGCCGCGCGCGGCCATTTGCCCGCCGCGACCTCCATGCTCGAACGGTATGCACCGCGCAGCAGCATCAGTGCCGTGGCGAGCACGTACTCGGCCACCGCGCGTGCATTCGCACCCGTCGCCGGGAACACCGATACGTTGCGTTGCGCGCATGCGTCCAGATCGATGTTGTCGAGCCCGACGCCCAGACGCCCGACTACGCTCAGACGCGGCGCGGCATCGAGCAGCGCGGCCCTAACCTGCGTGCGATTGCGCACGATCAGCGCGTCGGCATCGGCCAGCAACGCGTTCAACGCAACGGGTTGATCGACAAGCGACGCATCGGCATGCACGTCGAAGCGCTCGCTGAGCGCTGCGACTGCGCAAGCGTCGATGAATTCGCTGATGACGATCTTCTTGCGCGTCGCGCGCGGATTCGTATTCAGGTTCGTGCTCAATTCGAGCGCTCCTGTACATACGCGGGCGGCGCCATGTCGTTGACATCGCTTGCGTTCGCTTGCGGCTCGCCGCGTTGAACTTCCGGCGGCGCGGCCAGCAGTTTGCGCGCGGCCTGCACATCGAATGCGCCTTCCCAGCGGGCGACGACAATCGTCGCCACCGCATTGCCGATCATGTTCACGATCGCGCGAATCTCGTTGAGCACGCGATCGATACCGAGTATCAGCGTAATGCCCGCAACCGGAATGATGTTGTGCGTCGACAGTGTCGCCGTCAGTGCGACCAGCGCCGCACCCGCCACGCCCGCGCCGCCCTTTGAAGTCACCATCAATATCGCCAGCAGCCCGATCTGTTGCAGTAGCGTGAGATGGGTATTGGTGGCCTGCGCGATGAAGAGCGAGGTCATGGTCAGATAGATCGCGGCGCCGTCGAGGTTGAACGAATAGCCCGTCGGCAGCACGAGCCCGACTACCGGCTTCGGACACCCAAGCCGTTCGAGCTTTTCCATCAAACGAGGCAACACCGATTCCGTTGTAGACGTGCCCAATACGATCAGCAGCTCCTCACGCAGATACTTGAGCAGCGGCCACAACCCCACGCCCGCCCAGCGGCAGATCGTGCCCAGCACCAGGGCGATGAAGAGAATGCTCGTCAGATAGAAGCACACGATCAACAGACCGAGTTGCTGCAACGTCGAAATGCCATATTTTCCGACTGTGAACGCCATCGCGCCGAACGCGCCAAGGGGAGCCAGGCGCATGATCATTTCGACGATCCGCATCAGCGCTTCGCCGCTCTGTTCGATCACGCGCGACAGGAAGCGGCTGCGCCGCGACATGATCGATAGCGCGATGCCGAACAACACCGAGAACAGCAACACCTGCAACAGATCGCCCCGCGCGAACGCGCCCACGACCGAATTCGGCACGATCTCTTCGAGGAAGCTGGTGTTCGACTGCGCGTGAACTTCCGTCACGTAATGGCTGACTGCATGCGTATCGAGCGTCTTCGGATCGATGTTCAGCCCGGAGCCGGGGTGCAGCAGATTGGCGACGACAAGGCCGATGACGAGCGCCACCGTCGTCACCGCTTCGAAGTACACGATGGTTTTGAGGCCGACGCGCCCGACCTGCTTGAGATTCTCCATCCGCGCGATGCCGACGGAGACGGTACAGAAGATCACCAGCGTGATCAGCATCTTGATGAGCCGGATAAAGGTATCACCGAACGGCTTCATCTGGACGCCGAGATCCGGCCAGAAATAACCGACGAGAATGCCTGCCGCAAGTCCGATCAGAACCTGCACGTAAAGATGTTTTAGCACGCGCAAGATGGTGTCTCCTCCACTCGCTGCTGCTGGAAAATGGAACAGCGCCGTGCGGCGCGTGCCGGGCTTCTCGGGCCCGAGACGTCACGCGTGCGCGCGCTGCTGCGAAAACTCCATTGAATACAGGGGATCCGAAGCTGACGCGAAGCTAACTGCCATCGCAGCCGCCTGCGCGATCAGGATTCATGCGCTATGCAGCGCGGCCCGTCGCGAGGACGGGCCCGGAGAAATTACGCGCTTTCGAACAGGCGCGTCAACACGAACTCGCGGTGGCCCAGCGCTTCCGCCGACGTAAAGCGCCCGTTCGCGGTGCGCAGCATCGATTCCAGCAGTTTGTCGCCAGCCTGATCGAGATTCTGTTCGCGCTGCAACAGTCCCGACACATCCACGTCGATATGCTCGCTCATCGTGCGCACCGTACGCGGGTTCGCGCAAATCTTGATGACAGGCACGATCGGATTGCCGATCACGTTCCCCTGCCCGGTCGGGAAGAAATGCACGGCAAAGCCCGACGCGGCGCACAGCGTCACCATCTCGGCCGCGGCTGACGACGAATCCATGAACCACAAGCCCGGCCCCGTCGGTTCCTCGGCCTTGTCGAGCACGCCGTCGACTCTGCACTTCTTGCCGATCTTCTGGATATTGCCCAGCGCTTTTTCTTCGATGGTCGTCAGGCCGCCCGCGATGTTGCCTTTGGTCGGCTGCGACTCCGACAGATCGTCGGTCTTCCAGCGGTTGATCATGTCCTGATAGCGGTCGAACATGAACTGGAAGCGCTCGCGCACCTGGTCGTTCGCGCAACGCGCGGCAACGATCTGCTCGCCGCCCGTGAGTTCGGACGTCTCGCCGAAGACGAGCGTCGTGCCCAACCCGTAGAGCTTGTCGAACGCGTTGCCGACAGTCGGGTTCGCGCCGCAGCCGGACGTGGTATCGGATTCGCCGCACTTCGTGGATACCCACAGGTCCGAAATCGGGCATTCTTCGCGATCGAGAGACGTGGCGTACTGCACCATCTCTTTCGCGGTTTTCGACGCACGCATGATCGTATCGTGATCGCCATGCAGTTCGATGCCGAAGCCCATCACCGGCTTGCCTGACTTCGCAATGCCGTCTACGACGCGTTTGGTCCAGCCTTCCTCGATCCCGATCACGACGACCGCCGCGACATTCGGGTTGCAGCCGGCGCCGATCAGCGTGCGGAAATGCAGATCGAGGTCGGCGCCGAACTGCAGGCGGCCGTATGGATGCGGTAGCGCCATCGTGCCTTTGATGGCCGTTTCGACGGCCAGCGCGGCGGCGTTCGACAAATCGTCGACGGGCAGGATGATCACATGGTTACGCACGCCGACGCGTCCATTGGAACGGCGAAACCCGCGGAAAGTGGTGTTCTGGTCAATCACGCTCATGGTGGCTCTCTTCGATCTGGCTCTGTTGAGTGGGGAAGCTCGCTCGCAATGTCGATGCGCGAGCTGGTCGATCCTCGCGCCGGCTACCAGCGCTTCGTCTTGATGTTGTGAACATGCGCATGTTCGCCCGCGCGGATCGGCGCAACGACCTTGCCGATGTCCACGCCGTACTTGAACACCGTGTCGCCGACCGCCATGTCTTTCAGCGCCACCTTGTGACCGATCGGAATGTTCTGTTTCGCCGAGATCGTCACGAGCTCGTCGTCGTCCATGATCCACGCGTTCAACTGGGTCCCCGCCTTGATGCCTTCGACAACCGCCACACCGACGGTGTCTTTCGCTTCGTGCAGCACGATATGAATCGTTTTGCGGTCTGACGAAGGGCTGGCGGAAGATCCTTCACCGGATTGTTGCGGTGCACCTGCTGCGGTGTGGCTCATCAGTTGTCTCCAGTCTGTTGGTACGGTTTGGTTCGCCTGCGTGAACCCATCTTAGGCGGCACATTTGCATATGTCAACCATATCATCTATATGTGTTTGATGAACCGTATGAAGTAGAATCAATTGAAAGACAGCAGCAATGAAGATGCAACGACAGGATGAGATCGATGAATACGTTGACGACGGGTATCAATCTACCGAACGGTGCGGCCACCACGCCGGCAATCGGCGGCACGCGCTACAAGGAAGTGAAGAATGCGATGCTGGCCGCGCTGGCCGCGCACGAATGGAAGGGCGGCGAAACGATTCCTTCGGAAAAGCGGCTGGCCGAACGCTTCGGCGTATCGATCGGCACGCTGCGCAAGGCAATCGACGAACTGGTGGCCGACAACATTCTGGTGCGGCATCAGGGGCTCGGTACTTTCGTCGCGCAACACCAGCGTGATCGTCATTTCTTCCGCTTCTTCCGCATCGTGCGCCAGGACGGCGACAAGACCTACCCGACCGTAACGCTCGTGCAGTTCAGGAAGGCCAAGGCTACGCGCGATATCGCGACGCTGCTGAAAGTCGAAACGGGCGCGCGCGTGTTCACGTTCATCAACCGTCTGGCGCTGCATGGCGAAACGGTGATGATCGACAACATCACCGTACCCGAGGCGCGTTTTCCGGGCCTGACGGAAGCCGCGCTGCGCGGCCGGCCGAGCACGCTGTACAACTTCTATCAGGATGCGTTCAACATCAACGTGCTCGGCACCGAGGAACGCGTGCGCGTCGCGGTAGCCAATGAACTCGAAAGCAAACTGCTGGAAGTGCCGCACGGCACGCCGCTTCTTGAAGTGCGGCGCGTCGCGTATTCGTATCATCAGGCGCCCGTCGAAGTGCGGATCTCGCATGCGAACACCGCACGCTACGAATACGTCGGTGCTTCGGCATCGCACGAAGAGCCGCTCTGACAAGGCCGGAAGCCAAGCGCGGTGCGCAGCGCCAAAAGCCGCCGGCCGCGCGCCGCACATGTCACGTTTTCCCGCATTTGCAATCAACAGCACGATCACCTACACTCGCTACTCATACAGATGAGTTAAATCATACGGCGCTGAATTCGCTGAATGCCGCAGTCACCGAAGCAAGGCGTTTCACGCGCAATCCGGTTGCCCACAACACACCATCTGTGAACCTGATTCCGGCCGCGTCGCGCAAACCGTTTTGTCGCGAGCAGGCCGGCAACAAGGAGACACTCACGATGCGTACCCCGCCTCATCGTCATCCCGCTCATGTCCTTCATGTCGCGCCTTGCCGCGTGACGCATGCGTTGCGCCGGCCGCAGCCACGCGAGACCGAATAAGCACACGCAGCCCCCACCCATCCGGTTTATCCGGTGTCGCATTTCAACAGATTGGCCGTGCCGTTCCTGTCGCAAGGAGTGTCCAGCAATGAGCCTTCGTAAAGTTGCCGTATTTCTCTCAACGCTGCTCGCTCTCGGCGCAGCTCTCACCAGTGCGCCCGCCCGCGCTGAACTGTCGGAGATCCGGATCGCGCGCCAATACGGCGTCAGCTATTTGCCGCTGATGCTGATGCAGGATCAGAAGCTGCTCGAAAAGCACGCCGCGCAACTGGGCGTGCCGAATCTGAAAGTGTCATGGGTCGAATTCGCGGGCGGCAACGTGATGAACGACGCGCTGCTGTCCGATTCGTTGCAGATCGCGTCAGGCGGCGTCGCGCCGCTCGTGCTGCTGTGGGCGCGTACGCGCGGCACGCCCGTCGAGGTCAAGGCGCTGTCGGCGATCAATTCGATGCCGCTGCTGTTGAACACCAACAATCCGACGGTGAAAACGTTGAAAGACTTCACCGGCAAGGACAAGATCGCGCTGCCCGCAGCGAAGGTGTCGATCCAGGCAATCACGTTGCAAATGGCCGCGGAAAAGGCCTTCGGCGCCGGCAACCAGGGGCAGCTCGATAAATACACTGTCTCGCTGGCTCATCCCGATGCGCAGCAGGCGCTGCTGTCGGGCAATAGCGAAGTGACCGCGCATTTCGGCTCGCCGCCGTTTCAGGAACAGGAATTGGCCCACCCTGGCGTGCGCACCGTTGTGAATTCGTATGACGTTCTGGGCGGCAAGTCGACCTTCAATCTGGTCTGGTGCATGACGAAGTTCTATCAACAGAATCCGAAACTCGTGCAAGCCTTCATGGCCGCGCTCGACGATGCCGAAGCGCAGATCACGAGGGACAAGCACGCGGCCGCACTCGCCTACCTGCGCATCAGCAAGGACAAGAGCAATGTCGCCGACATCGAAAAGATGATTTCGTCACCCGATGTCGCCTTCACGACCACGCCCGAAAACACGGTCAAATACGCGGATTTCATGGCACGCACGGGCCTGATCAAGACCAAACCCGCCTCGTGGAAGGACATGTTCTTTCCGACCGCCCAATCGCTTCAAGGGAGTTGATCATGCATCGCACGCGTGCTGGAGCAACCCGCGCCACATCCTCGCCGAGCGGCATGCCGTTACTGGATGTCGCCGGCGTAACGCTGCAATACAAGACGCCGCGGCATCTCGTGATGGCAACGTATCGCGTCGACTTTCAGGTATTCGAAGGCGACCGTTTCGTTTTGCTTGGGCCATCGGGTTGCGGGAAGTCGACGTTGCTCAAGAGCGTCGGCGGTTATCTGCTGCCGACGGAAGGCTCGATCACGCTGAAGGGCAAGACGGTGACGAAGCCGGGCCCCGACCGGATGATGGTCTTTCAGGAATTCGACCAGTTGCTGCCGTGGAAGACGGTCAGGCAGAACGTGATGTTTCCGCTGCTCGCTTCGCACCGGCTGTCGGCGCGCGAAGCGCAACAGCGCGCGATGCATTACATCGACAAGGTCAACCTCACGAAATTCTCGGACAGCCATCCGCATACGTTATCGGGCGGCATGAAGCAGCGCGTGGCGATTGCGCGCGGCATGGCGATGGAACCGGACATCCTGCTGATGGACGAGCCGTTCGCCGCACTCGATGCGCTCACGCGCCGCAAGATGCAGGACGAACTGCTGACGCTATGGCAGGAAACGCGCTTCACCGTGCTATTCGTCACGCATTCGATTCCTGAAGCGATCAAGGTCGGCAGCCGGATTCTGTTGCTGTCGCCGCACCCGGGACAGGTCAAGGCAGAACTCGATACGGCGGCGGCAGGAGAATCCGCTGCCACGCTCGAAAAACGCATCCAGCACATGCTGTTCGAAGACGAAATCCACGAGGCAGAGAATGTCTGACGCTACCGCACACGGTTCCGCATCCGTCCATCCGCCCCGTGACGACATGATCACGCGCGCGCCGCGCGGCGAGATCATTCGCGAACCCAGCGATGCACAGCATTTCAGCGTCGTCGAAAAGCCGCTGTCACCGTTCGAGCGCCTGTACAACCGGAGCTGGCTGCGCAAGTTCCTGATCCTCGCGCTGCTCGCGCTGGTCTGGGAAGGCTACGGACGCTGGCTCAACAATCCGTTGCTGTTTCCCACTTTCAGCGCGACCGTCGACGCGTTCTGCACGAGCATCGCAAACGGCGAACTGCCCGGCAAGGCATGGGCGTCGATCCACGTATTGCTGCTCGGCTACGGCTGCGGTCTGCTGCTGGCCGCGTTGCTGACGGCCGCCGCGATCACGTCGCGCATCGGCACGGACTTTCTCGAAACGATGACGTCGATGCTCAACCCGCTGCCCGCCATCGCGCTGCTGCCGCTCGCGCTGATCTGGTTCGGGCTCGGCAACGGCAGCCTGATCTTCGTGCTCGTGCATTCGGTGACATGGTCGGTCGCGTTGAATACGCACTCGGGCTTTCTGTCGGTGAGCAACACGCTGAAAATGGTCGGGCGCAACTATGGGTTGCGCGGCGGGCGCTACGTCGCCGCGATTCTGGTGCCCGCTGCGTTCCCGAGCATTCTGACCGGCCTGAAGATCGGCTGGGCCTTCGCGTGGCGCACGCTGATCGCGGCGGAACTCGTGTTCGGCGTGAGTTCGGGTTCCGGCGGCCTCGGCTGGTTCATCTACGAAAACAAGAACCTGCTCGACATCGCGAACGTGTTCGCGGGTCTGTTCACGGTGATTCTGATTGGCCTCGCCGTCGAAAACCTGATCTTCCGCGTACTCGAACGCCATACCGTGCAACGCTGGGGCATGCAGTCGTGAAGCATGGCGTGCACGCACGGGAGGCTCGTTGCTAAGCGCCGACATCGCGCTGCTGGTGATTGGAGGCAGCGCGGTCGCCGGCTTCGTGTCGGGGCTGGCGGGATTTGCGTTCGGTCTCGTCGCGATGGTGTTCTGGGCATGGGCGCTGCCGCCCCAAGCGATCGGGCCGATGCTCGTGGTCGGCTCGCTGGTCGGACAGATGCTAACCGTGCATACGGTGCGCTCGCAGATACGGCCGAAGATCATCGGTCCGTTCATCGCAGGAGGCATTGTCGGCGTGCCGATCGGCGCGACGCTGCTGCCGTTCATCGATCCCGTCGGCTTTCGGATCGGCGCCGGTCTGCTGATGATCGTCTATTGCGGCGTGATGCTCGCCGCGAAAGATCTGCCGACGGTGACGGCAGGCGGTGCCTGGGCGGACGGCGGCGTCGGTGTGGTCGGCGGCATTCTGGGCGGCATTGCGGGGCTCGTCGGTCCGGCACCGACCATATGGTGCATGCTGCGCGGTCACAACAAAGATACGCAGCGCGCGATCTGCCAAAGCTTTTTTATCGCGATGCAATCGCTGACGCTCGTCACGTATGCACTGACGGGCCTGATCGGCAAGCAGACGTTAGTACTCTTCGCCTGGATGCTGCCGTCGTCGCTGCTGTTTGCGTGGCTCGGCTCACGGCTTTATCGGCGTCTGTCGGACACCGCGTTTCGGCGGGTGCTGCTTGCGCTGCTGTTCGCTTCGGGCGTGGCGCTGCTGGGCTCATCGCTTGTTCACGCGATAAAGTAATGCCGATACGGCAACGTCAAGCGGAGTGAGCGTCATGAGTGCGATTCGCTATTTCGTCACGTTTCTGTCCGTCGCGCGCCACGGCTCGTTCGCCGCAGCCGCCGACGAAGTGTGTCTCACGCAGGCTGCCGTGAGCCTGCAGATGCGTTCACTGGAACGCGATCTCGACATGGTGCTGTTCGAACGGAGCGCGCGCTCGGTCGCATTGAGCGAACAGGGACGCACGATCGTGCCGCTCGCCGAAACGCTGGTTGCCAACTATCGGCGGATTCTGGCCTCGGCGGGCCGCGACGAACTGGCGGGCGTCGTGCGGGTCGGCGCGCTGGTGTCGTCGCTGATGGGCGCGTTCGCCGATGCGATGCTGAATCTGAAACGCCGCTACCCGCGCCTCGAACTGAAGCTTTTCACGGGCCTGTCGAGTGACTTCACGCTACGCGTGGAGAACGGAGAACTCGACGCCGCCATCGTCACGCAGTCGCCCACCGGCTTTCCCGCCGCGTTGAAGTGGACGGTGCTGTATCACGAGCCGATGGTGCTGATCTCGTCGGCTGACAATCCGCGCGCGCACGTCGACACGCTGCTGCGTGAGCCGTTCATCCGTTTCGACCGGCAGACGTGGACAGGCATGCTGATCGACGACGCGCTGCGCGGCCTCGACGCTTCCGTGCACGACATCATGGAGCTGAACTCGCTCGAATCGATCTGCGAAATGGTGAAGCGCGGTTTCGGCGTTTCGGTAGTGCCGCGTCTCGCGAATGCGAACTGGAATCACGAATCAGGGCTGCGCGTGACCGAGTTGCCCGAGCGGATCGCGCCGCGCCGCGTCGGCCTGCTGGAACGGCGCGAACACGGACGCGAAGCGTTCACGGCCGCCGTGAAGCGTCACTTCACGACGGCGGCCGACGTTTCCGCCAGTGGCAATGATTCGTCGAGCAGCGACTGACCAGGCTTCACGCGCGTGAACTGCACGCGCCGGCGGCTGGTTTCGAAGGCGTTCTGCTGAAGCCGCAGGCATACATACTCGGATGTGTCCAGATCTCCGGCGTCGGGAAAGTCTTCGCGGAAATGCGCGCCGCGCGAATTCTCGCGCAGCAACGCCGACTCGGCGATCGCGCGGCTCACGAGCGTCAGGTTGTGCAGGTTCATCCAGTCGTGCCACGACAGGTTGAAGCGCAGATCGCGTCCATCGACACCCGTGCGGTCCAGCCGTTCGCCGATGTCGATCAATGCGCTTCTCGCGCGCAGCAAGCCCTGCTCGTCGCGCAGGATGCCGACGTCGCGCCACATCAACTCGTACAGGTCGTCGCGTATCGATTCGAGATCGCCCGCAGGCTGGCCGAGCGGCCGCGTGCAACGTTCGATGGCGCGCTCGATCTGACTGGCATCGGCGGTGGCGAGGCGCCCATGGCGCGGCACCCAGCGCGCGAGCGTCTCACCCGCAATGCCGCCGAACACCGTCGAATTCGCGACGCCGTTGCCGCCCAGCCGGTTCGCGCCGTGCACGCCGCCCGCATCCTCGCCCGCGACGAAGAGGCCCGGCAGCGTCGTCGAACAGTCGGTCTCGAACATCACGCCGCCCATCATGTAGTGCGCGGTCGGCACCACTTCGACCTGGCCGCCCGCCAGATCGAAGCCGCAATCCGCGCAGCGTTCGACCATGCCCTTGAAACGCCGGCGCACGCTGTCGGGCCCGAGATGATCCATGCGCAGATAGACGCCGCCGTTCGGCGTCGTGTTGCCCGCGCGCAGTTCACGGAAAATGCTGCGCGAGACGATGTCGCGCGTCGCGCGCTCGCCGCGCGGATCGTAGCGGTGCATAAAGCGCTCGCCGTCGCCCGTCAGCAGATAGCCGCCCGCGCCGCGCAGCCCTTCTTCGAGCACGGTGCCCGTCATGCGCGTATGCGTGCCCGCCAGCAAGCCCGTCGGGTGGAACTGCACCATCTCCATGTCGCGCAACGTGAGGCCGGCACGCAGCGCCATCGCCATGCCGTCGCAACTCTTGTCTGCGCTCGGCGTGTGGTACTTGTACATCGTGGGGCCGCCGCCCGTCGCGAGCAGCACGGCCTTCGCGCGCACGAAGACGAATTCGCCGCTGCGAATGTCGATCATCAGCACGCCGGCCAGTGCGCTGCCGTCTTCGGACTCGATGAATTCCACCGCGCGATGTTCTTCGAGCCGCTCGATCCCGCGCGCCCACACCTGTTCGGCAAGCCGGTTGATGATCTCGATGCCAGTCTGATCGCCCTTGTGCACCGTGCGGTCGAAGGTTTGCCCGGCGAATGCCTTCTGCTTCAGCGTGCCGTCCGGGTTGCGGTCGAAGAAGCAGCCCAGTTCGTTTTCGAGTTCGTTGATCCGCTCGACCGCGCGTGTCACCAGCGTCCACGCGAGTTCCTGGTTCGACAGCCATTTGCCGCCTTCGATCGTATCCATGAAGTGACGTTCGATCGAATCGCCCTGTGCTAGCGCGACGTTATAGCCGCCCTGCACCATGCGCGTACAGCCGCATTTGCCGAGCAATCCTTTCACGGCGATCGTGATGCGCAACTGCGGCGCGTCGGCCTGCGCATGCAGCGCGGCAAACAGGCCCGCGCCGCCGCTGCCGAGAATCAGGATGTCGGTATCCACGTGCTTCATGGTCGGTTCCCGTGATGAACGACGCTGCGTTCGTTCAGCTTCTGATGCCCAGCGACGCGAGCACCGCTTCGCGCCGCTCACGCGTGCTCTGCTGGACCTTCGTGTAGACGCTGCCGCCGTGACTATCCATCGCGACGAGCAGCGGGCCGAATTCGCCGATCCTGAAGCGCCATAGCGATTCGGGGTTCAGGTCGTCGAGATCGACGTCTTCGATCTGTTCGATCCATGTCGTCTCCAGCGCCGCCGTGCCGCCGACGATCGCGAGATACACGCCGCCGTATTTTGCGAACGCATCGCTCGACGCCTGCCCGAGCCCGCCCTTGCCGATCACGATGCGCACGCCGTACTGCGCCATCAGCGCCGCGGTGAAGCGCTCCATGCGTGCGGACGTCGTCGTGCCGACGCAGACGGGCTCGTAGCCCGCCGGATGTGCGTCCGAGCGTGGCACCTTGCGCACGTTCGGCGCGGTGTGAATCACCGCATGGCCGCGCAGATCGAAGCGAGTCGTGCGGCCACGGTCGAACATGTGGATCTGCGTGGCGTCGCGG
The DNA here is from genome assembly GCF_014397665.1 of Paraburkholderia sp. UCT2. Lineage (NCBI taxonomy): Bacteria > Pseudomonadati > Pseudomonadota > Betaproteobacteria > Burkholderiales > Burkholderiaceae > Paraburkholderia > Paraburkholderia sp. UCT2. Next base: position 24,419 of record NZ_VZQO01000024.1, on the reverse strand, counting down.
ATGCCGAACAGCGTGCCTGTCAACGTAACGGTATCGCCCGTGCGCAACGCGCGAATCTGCGCTTCGCTAGCGGGCATGGACAGGGTGTGATGAGTCATCGATCGTTCCTTGACGGTGTGCGTGCCGATGCGGACAGCCCGCGTGTCAGTAGCCATACTCGACGCCCGCCGGCGTCAGCGTGGCGCGCGCGCGGCGGGCCGAATGACACTGCATGTTCACGGCAACCGGATTCATCGTGATATGCGTCGCCGCCAGTTCGAGGTGGACCGCGAACGATGTCGCGTCGCCGCCGAGCCCCTGCGGGCCGACGCCCAGGCGGTTCACCGCGGCCGACAGTTCCTCCTCCAGCGCGGCCGCCGCCGGATCGTCGCAATGCGTACCGAGCGCGCGCGTCGCGGCACGCTTGGCGAGCCACACGCACAGATCCGAGGTACCGCCGATGCCCACGCCTACGATCGTCGGCGGACACGTCTTGCCGCCCGCATCGACCACGCAGTCGATCACGAAGCGTTTGATCGCGTCGACACCTTCCGCCGGAATCGCCATTTTCAGAAACGAGTTGTTTTCCGAACCGCTGCCCTTCGGAATCATTTCGATCACGAGCGTGTCGGCTGTCGAGTCGAAGTCGATATGGATCGCGGGCATCAGCACGCCGCAAGACGAATGTTCGTTGTTCCGCGTCAACGGATGCACGACCGACGAGCGCAATGGATGCTCGCGCGTGGCCCGTTCGCAGCCGCGCCGGATCGCTGCTTTCAACGCGACGCCGTCGAGCGCGAGGCCCGTGCCGATCGTCACGTTGTAGATCGGCAGCCCGGTGTCCTGGCACAGCAGGTTGTCCCGATCTTCGGCAATCGCGATATTGGTGCGCATTGTGCCCAGCACGCGGCGCGCGGTGTCGTCGGTTTCAGCGCGTTCGAGGCGCGCGATACCGTCCTTGATGTCGGGCGGCAAATGTTTCAGCGCGCGTATGTACAACTGCTTCGCGACCTCTTCGATCTGCTGCATGTCCATTGATGAATCTCCGTCGGGGGACCGTGCGTTCACGACGTGAGCGACAGCGCAAACGCCAGCCCGATGACCAATGCGCCGCCCGCTGTCGCCGCGATCAGGTTCTTGCGCAAACCGCTCCATGGCCGGTATTCGATGAGCAGAATGCGCACGCCGCCGAACAGATGCGCGGCCAGCAACGTGACGAGGCCCCACTCGGCGAATACGAAGGCGGGTTGCCTCGTCACGGCGAGAAACGACTCGAACGATGCTGCGCTGTGCAAAGCGGTGCCGAGCGCCCAGAAGTGCAGCGGCAGAAAGAAGGCGAGCGCGAGTCCGGACAGACGGTGCACAAGAAAGGCCCACCACGCGGGATGGTTGCGCGCGCGCGAGTCGGCGCGCCGGCCAGGGGTGCGGTGTCGGGCGTGGTTCGTGTCTGTTGCTGGTTTCGCTGCGCGTGCCATGTCGCTCATTGCGGCCCTCCTACCAGCGCGAAGACCGCGCGCAGACCGGCAATCGCCAACGCAATGCCGACGATCACGCTCGCCACCCCGACGCTGCGCCCGCGCCAGCCGAGCCACTCCTCGGCGATCCTTCTCAACCCGACAGGCACATGCGCGGACGACGCAAGCACGAACACTGAATAGAACACCGCCCACGCCGTATTGCCGTGCAGACGCGCGATCACGTTCGCCGCGCTCAGCCCGCCATGCACGACGATAATCATGGTGACAAGATGGACGGCCACGCATAAGGTCAGCACCATCGCCGACAGGCGCTGCAACCGCCAGCCGCTCATCATCGCGGTTCTCCTTTCGGCGCATGGCCGCGAAGCCGCTTCAGGCCAGCAATGCTGGCCGTCGGCTGCAGCGACTTGGGACACCGTTCGGTACACGAGCCGAGCGTATGGCACGAATGACAGCCTGCGTCGTTGGAGACGGCTGCGACGCGGGTTTGCTGCTGGATGTCGCGTACGTCGTTGACGAGCGTCCACGCACGATTGAGCGCGGCGGGTCCAAGATAGTCGGGGTTCCATGCGACGACGTCGCAGCTCGCATAACAGACACCGCAGCCAATGCATTCAATCCCCGCGTCGGCCGCCTTGCGTTCGGCGGAGGCGGGATCGACGCAAGCGGCAGGTTCGTGACGCGTGTGTTCGCCCTTGAAATAGCCCTTCGCGTCGCGCCATTTGTCGAAGAAGGCGGTCATATCCGTCGCCAGATCCTTGATGACGGGCAGGTGATTGAGAGGCGCGATTTCGAGCACGTCACCGGCGTGCTTCATGACTTTGGTGACGTGCGTGCGGCAGGTCCATCGCGCGCGGCCGTTGACGGTCATTGCGCATGAACCGCACATGCCGACCCGGCACGCAAAGCGATAGGACAGCGTCGCATCCAGATGGCGCTGGATGTGGATCACCACGTCGAGCACGGTCTGACTTTCCATGCTCGGCACGTCGAAGCGCTGAAAGCTGCCTTCGTCGTTACCGCGCCAGACGTCGACCTTGAGTTGCGGGGGAGTGGTTCGCATCGTGACCGTTGAGGTTCGAATGATTGCGAAGCCAGTCTAAGGGGCGCGCGCCGCCCGTCAAAGCCAAAGATTCTTGTTGCAAGCTCAAGGTTTTTTTATGCTCGCGGGCGCGCGAGGGCCTGTGAGAACGCTCTTGAAACCGCCCCACCAGGCTTGTCATGTCAGAGCGTTCGAAATTCCGCGCTAACATATGTTCGATTGCCCAATTGGATGGAGTGAGCAGGCACTCGTCGACGCCAGGGAATGCCGCCGCGTCCGCGGGTCTAGTGGATCCTGAGTTGCCGCAACACGCAACTAATCCACGAAGTCGGACAGCTTTAGTCAAACGGTCTGCAGAATGAGAAAACGATTACCTCCGCTTAACTGGTTGCGCGCATTTGAATCCTCTGCCCGGCATCTCAGTTTCACCCATGCGGCGACAGAGTTGAGCCTGACCCAGGCGGCGGTAAGCCAACAGGTGAAGGGACTCGAGTCGCAGTTGGGGGCAGTCCTCTTTAAGCGCTTGCCAAGAGGACTCGAGCTCACTGAGGCCGGGCTAGCCTATTTGCCGGTTGTCCACGAGGCCGTAGAGCGACTGGCGGCCGCAACTGAAGAGATCTTCGGGCAAGGTCACGGCAGAGTCCTTACCGTTCGGGTCAGCCTGGTGTTTTTTACCCATTGGCTGGCAATGCGCTTACCCGACTTTCGTGAACGCCACCCCGAGGTCAATCTGCGTATCACCAGCAACATATGGGGGGGCGATTCGAGCGTGACCGACGTCGAAGCCGATATGGAAATCCGCTATGGACATGGAGAATGGACGGGACTCAAGTCCGAGCGGCTGACCTGGGATACGTTGCTGCCGGTCTGCGCCCCATTCTTGCCCTCCGAACAGGCGCCACTGGCTACGCCGAAGGATCTCCGTTACCACGAACTACTCCACGTCCTGGGCTACGAGGAGGGCTGGGGATACTGGTTGAAGAAAGCAGGCGCGGGACAGGTCGACTCTTCGAAGGGAATGCAGTTCGATACCTTGATCTCTGCTTTGAGAATGGCCGAGCTTGGTCAAGGGGTGGCCTTGGCGCGCTCGTCGCTGGTCCAGTCGATGCTGGACACCGGGCAACTGATAGCGCCTTTCAAATCCCGGCTTACGACCAGTGAAGCTTTCTTCCTGGTCTATTCTCCTCACAGCATCGTCAACCCTGATGCCGCGGCGTTCGTGGCCTGGTTGAGTGCGAAGGCTCAGGAGGGGCGTGCGCGAAACTGATCAGGCAGGTTGACATCGCACGTCCATTTCGCCGGGCTGCCAGTGATCGACGGGTCATTTTCCTGCGCGTTCACGCCGCCGGCCTCAGCCATAAATAAAATAGCCCCATCCTCGTTTTTTTTATTGCTTTACCGGCTCCCCGTTGTATCCGACAGTGATCCCCAGTTCGTCGCCAAGGCCCCTCGCCTCGCATTCGAAATGCGGTTGATTGGTGCTGGCGGCGACCCACCCCAATGATGACCTGCGTTTCGGACGATCCGCAGGTCCTGGAGATGAGTCGGCGAGCCATGGGAAAGCATAAACAATTGCCTTTTAGCGGCGTGAAAGTCATCGACTTTGGCCAGTACATCGCCGGCCCGGCCGTGGCGATGATCCTGGCGGATCTCGGCGCCACCGTCATTCACATCGATCCCCCTGCTGGGCCGCTTTGGGACAGCCCGGCCAATGCCGTACTGAACCGCAACAAGTATTGCTTGCAGCTTGACCTGAAGTCCGCGCAGGGGCTCGAGGCGGCCATGGCATTCATCGCGCGTGCCGATATCGTGATCGAGAACTTCCGGCCGGGCGTCATGACCCGGTTGGGCCTGGACTTCGCCGAGCTGCGTCGTCAAAGGCCCGAGCTCATTACGCTGTCCATCCCTGGCTTCGCCAGCAACGACCAGTTGCGTCGTCACTGGCGCGCCCTCGAGCCGATTATTGCGTCGGCCTCCGGGGTATTCACCGATATGGGTCAGAACCGCGTACTGATGGGGATAAACCCGAGCTTTTCGCCGCTGCCGCTAGCCTCGTCCTACGGCACCATGCTGGCGGTCTCCGCGGTGGCACTCGCTCTGCAAGCGCGGGAGCGCACGGGAGTGGGTGATCGGATCGAGGTGCCTCTGGCCGCGGCGGTGATGGAGGGGCTGTCTTACAACTCGATCAAGATCGACGGTTATCCCGAACGCTACAAGACCTTGCGCGAAAAGGAAATTGAGCGGCGGCGGTCGGAAAATCTTCCGATGAATCTCAGCTACGAAGAACTGCAAGAATATCTCGATCCCTTTTACCGCACATACGAGTGCGCGGACGGTCGCAAGTTCTATGCGGTATGCCCGTCACACCGCTCGCACGCCAGGCGTTGCCTTCAGGCGATGGGCTTGTACGAGGAAATGCTATCTGCCGGGCTGCCGACAGTGAGCGACCCATACCTTCCTATCTCTCAGTGGGAGGGGGACGCCTCACTCGGTGTCTACCCGTTGCCTGACCATTGGGCCCGGCGCATTTCGGCACGCATGAAGGAGGTGTTCCTGACCAAGACAGCGACCGAGTGGGAAAAAATTTTCGGCGAAGGCCGGTTTCCCGGTGCGCCCCACCGATCGACTCAAGAGTGGTTGCATGACGAGCACGCCAACGCCGCGGGTCTGGTGGTCGATGTCGACGACCACCAGTACGGCAACATGAAACAGCCCGGCGCGATCGCCTGGCTGGAAGACAGTGCCGACTTGATGCTCTCGCCCGACTCGCGCCGCACGGTGAGTCTCAAAGAAGCCCTGGCCATCCTGGATAAGTGCGCGCCCACGGCACTGCCGCCCCCATCTGAACAGCATGTTGGCGGCTGGCTTGACGGTGTGCGTGTCCTCGATCTGACCAATGTCATCGCGGGTCCGCATTCGACCTCCTACCTCGGCCGGTTCGGCGCCGAGGTTATCAAGCTCGACCCCGTAACGCCCAACTATGATCCCTGGAACACAGTGGTCTTTGGCATGTCTTCGGGCCGCGGCAAGCAAAGCGTCCTGGTCGACCTGAACCACCCTGACGGACGCGAGGTGTTTAACCAATTGGTTCGTTCGGTTGATGTGATCGTGATGAATGCACCGGATCGTCAACTGGCACCTTTGGGTCTTGACGAAGTCAGTCTCCAGGCCGTCAACCCTGGCGTGATCTTCTGTCAACTGGATTGCTTTGGGGGACCGCGTCGCGGCCCGCGGACCGATTATCTCGGCTACGACGACTTGATCCAGGCCAGCACCGGCATCATGCTGCGCTTCGGCGGCGGCATGGCAACGCCAGAGGAACACGCTCACGTCGGAACCATTGACGTGAATTGCGGGTTCGCTGCAGCGCTCGGCGTTGCCGCGGCGTTATATCGCAAAGCCAGAACCGGCGAGATCAGCCGTGCCCGCACCTCCCTGGCATCGCTCGGCAACCTGGTGCAGATTCCCTTCTGCTACGACTACCCACGGCGGGCTCCGTTCGATGAGCCTTCCGGCCGTAGCGCCCAGGGCTTTGGCAATCTGTCACGCTTCTTTCGGGCCGCGGATGACTGGTTGTATGTGGACGCCAGCGAAAAGGAACTGGACAAGCTAAACGCCGTAGACGGGCTGACGGGCATCCGTGACGCGGCAGATCCCGCAGCGTTTCTCAGCTCCGCGTTCGCCACGGCCTCCGCCGAAACCTGGCAGACGCGGTTGCAAGCGGCCAATGTGGCGGCAGCCATTCCGGACAATATCGACAACCTGCGCCAACGCTACAGCCGCCCTGCAGACAATCGTCCGGGTATCGATAACGCCAGCTATTCATTCAGTGTGTATGCCGAGCATCCGAGTGGACGACGCGTCATCCAACTCGATCCTTTTGCGATTCGCCCTCACGTTGCTCCGATCCGCGCACTGGCGCCAGCAGAAAAGTTTGGTGCCTCGACCCGAGGGGTTCTGCGCAAGATGGGCTACAGCGATACCCAGATTGCGACGTTGATTGCGCGAGGGGCGGTCGGCGAAAGCTGGAGCGAGGAGTACTTGCCCAGCTGAACACGTCACCGTTGCGGGCAAGCCGGAGCAAATCGCGACCGCTCCGCTGATGTGTGGGCGCGGCCGATAGCAGCAAGCACCTTAGAAGAAAAAAGGCTGTAGCGAAGGGGTGTTCGAATATTTATAAGATTGGAGACGAAGATGCACGTACGACACCGCAAGCTCCCGGGTACCGAAAACACCCGGCGAGGCGCAGAAATCGTTATCGAGAACCTCAATCGAGCTACGCAGCACATGGCGCGAAAACGCCCATGGCGAGGCACGGGGAAGGAAGTACCCTGTGCGCCTCCCTGTCGCCGCAGCCGATCTGCAGACACAGCACTACCGCCTGCGCTGCCAGGTGCCTTCCGCACCGAAAGACATTGAGGGTAACGATCATGCAAGACCAGGGCAATACATTTGTGAGCTTCCGCAATGTTCGGAAGACATACGACGGAGAAACACTCGTCGTCAAAGACCTGAATCTCGACATCCAGAAGGGGGAGTTTCTCACTTTGCTTGGTCCGTCTGGCTCGGGAAAGACGACCTGTCTCATGATGCTCGCCGGGTTTGAATACCCAACCGATGGAGAAATCTGGCTGGATGGTCAGTTACTTAATCGTATTCCGCCGCATAAACGCGACATTGGAATGGTATTTCAGAACTATGCACTCTTTCCACACCTGACCGTCGGACAGAACCTCGAGTATCCCCTCAAGGTTCGCAAGATGCCGCCAGACGAGCGGGCCGCGCGCGTCAAGCGGGCGCTCGAGATGGTCCACATGGAAAAGCTGGGTAAGCGAATGCCAGGTCAGCTCTCAGGCGGTCAGCAACAGCGAGTGGCGCTTGCGCGTGCGTTGGTGTTCAACCCCAAGCTTGTGCTGATGGACGAACCGCTTGGCGCGCTGGACAAACAGCTGCGCGAGCACATGCAGATAGAGCTCAAGGCATTGCACGAATCTCTTGGCCTGACCTTTGTGTACGTCACACACGATCAAGGTGAGGCGCTCACGATGTCTGATCGAGTAGCGGTCTTTGATCAGGGGGTGATCCAACAGCTCGACCAGGTCGACTCGCTCTACGAATCGCCGAGGAATCTGTTTGTAGCCAACTTCATTGGTGACAGTAACCGGGTGGAAGGCACCGTCGTAAGCCGGGATGGTAATTATTGCGAGTTGCGCATTGCAGACGGTACGACCGTACGTGCGCTGAATGTTGCCGGGCTCAATGTCGGTAGCCACGCCACAGGGGTGATCCGTCCCGAGCGGCTCTCGATCGGACGGCAATCCGAACAGCAGCGCAATGTCATCAACAGCGAAACGCTTGGGATGATCTACTTCGGCGATCACGTCCGGCTACGCTGCCGCTGCCCCGGAGAAACAGAGTGTTTCGTGAAGGTTCCGCTCGGGCAGGACGGGGCGGCCCATGTCCAACCGGGAAATCGAATCGCGTTGTCGTTTCATGAAGATCATCTGAGAGTTTTCAATTGACCACGCGTAGCGAAATCACCTTGTGCCAAGGAGAACGAAATGAGGTTCTTTAGAAATACGGTCGGCGTGGCTGCCATGATGTGTTGTTCCGCTTTCGCATTGGCCGACAGCCTTACGACGGTCAATTACGGTGGCGCCGTGGGGAATGCCGAGAAGGCTGCCTGGGTTGAACCGTTCTCGAAAGCGAGCGGTATTCCGACGATTGCGATTGAGTACACGGGCGAAATGGCCAAAGTCAAAGCGATGGTCGACGCCAAAGATGTCACGTGGGATGTCGTTGAAGTCGAGTCGGCAGACATCGGACGCGGCTGTCAGGACGGACTCTTCGAGAAGCTCGACTGGTCGAAAATCGCGAAAAAGGGTGATCTGGTGCCTGGATCGGTGACTCCCTGCGCTGCCGGCACATTCGTGTGGTCGACCGTGCTGGCATACAACCCGACCCTGACGAAGGGCACGCCACAGGGCTGGAAGGATTTTTGGGACGTCAAGAAATTTCCTGGCAAGCGTGGCATGAAGAAGGAGGCGCGTTATAACCTCGAGTTCGCACTGATGGCAGACGGCGTTCCGGCGAAAGACGTGTACACCGTGCTGGGCACGGAGGCTGGCGTCAATCGGGCGTTCAAGAAGATGGACGAGCTCAAGCCACACATTCAGTGGTGGGAGGCTGGCGCACAGCCGCCGCAGTTCCTGGTCGCCGGTGACGTTTCGATGTCCACCGCGTATAACGGCCGCATCGATGCCGCAATGCGGGCGGGGAACAAGAACCTGGGTATCTCGTGGGACCAAAGCATCTATGAGCTGGACTTTTTCGTGATTCCGAAGGGCTCGAAAAATAAGGATGCAGCCGAGAAGTACATTGCCTACGTGCTCGAACCTCAGGCTCAAGCTGCGTTCGCGCGGCACATTCCGTACGGGCCAACCAACAAGAACGCTTTAAAGTTGCTCGATGCGGCCACTCTTGAAAACCTGCCTAACTCGCCGAAGAACGGCAAAACCGCTATCCCCAACGACGTAGAGTTCTGGACCGACCACGGCGACGGGCTGGAACAGCGTTTCACCGCGTGGGCAGCGAAATAACGTGAATCGCGTAGCCATCGCTCGAACGCATGCGTACGCGAAGGAGAGAGACATGAGCGCGGTAACTACTCAGCAGCAGGATTGGCATTTGCGTGAGCTCAAGCGATCGCTTAGGAACGTGAATTTACGTAAGCAAATGGCGGCGCTGGCGCTGGTCGCTCCCCTTGCTATTTTCATTTTTCTGGTATTCGTGATGCCCGTTGCATCCATGATTTCACGGTCGATTCAGAGTCCGGAAGTCGTTGACGCGTTGCCAGACACGACGGCGGCGCTGCGAAACTGGGATCGGAAATCGGCAGTTCCGGATGAGGCTTTTCGCGGGCTGATGCTGGATATCGAGCGCAACGGCGGGAACAACAGTTCGGGTACCGCTGCCGGTCGACTGAACGGGCAGATGCCGGGTTTCCGTTCGTTGTTCTACAAGACTTCGAGCGCACTTCCGTTCGGCGACGATGATTCAGCGCTGCCTGCGCACGAGGTGCGACAAAAGCTGATCGAAATCGACAGGCGTTGGGAAGATCCGGGTTACTGGCAGGTAATCGCTAAAGATTCATCCCGATACACAAGCCAGTATCTCCTCGCGACGATGGACTTCCGTCGCAATTCTGCCGGTGACATCGTTCCGGTTGATCCAGGCGCCTCGGCATATCGGGAGGTATTCAAGCGAACGTTCGTGATTAGCGGCCTGGTAACGCTCGCCGCGCTGCTCCTCGGCTACCCCCTGGCATACTGGATCTCCAGTCTGCCGGCGGGTAAGGCAAATCTGCTGATGATCCTGGTGCTCCTTCCCTTCTGGACTTCGATCCTCGTGCGGATCTCCGCCTGGATCGTCATCCTTCAAGGATCCGGCCTCGTCAACAAGGCGTTGCTGTCGCTGGACCTGATATCGTCTCCATTGACACTGCTGTTCAACCGGACGGGGGTGCTGATCTCGATGACGCATATCCTCCTGCCGTTCATGATTCTGCCGCTGTACAGCGTCATGAAATCGGTGCCAGCCAGCTATACGAAGGCAGCGATCTCGCTGGGTAGTCACCCGTTCGGCGCGTTCTGGAAGGTCTACTTTCCGCAAACGCTGCCAGGAGTCGGCGCCGGCGGACTGCTGGTATTCATCACGGCTTTGGGCTACTACATTACTCCGGCATTGCTGGGCGGAGCCGGCGACCAGATGGTGAGCTACTACATCGCCTATTTCACGAATGTGGCCTTGAACTGGGGGATGGCGTGCGCACTAGGAGCGGTTCTGCTTCTCGTGACGTTGATACTCTTCGGTGTTTATCGAAAGATCGTCGGCAACGAACTGAAGGTAGGTTAGGACCATGAAAACGACCGTATCGCGTTTTGCACCTTATACATCGGCCCCCGAGATCGCGTGGCACTACTTTTTGCGATCGACCAATGTCATGATCCTGCTTTTTCTGGTCTTGCCGATACTGGTGATCATCCCGCTTTCTTTCACGGACAATACATTCCTGGTCTATCCGATACACAAGTTCTCGTTCAAGTGGTACCACAATCTGTTTACGTCGATTGACTGGCTTCGTGCCGGAAAAAACAGCTTCATCGTAACCCCGCTTGCCACGATCCTGGCCACTGTCCTCGGGACATTGGCCGCGTTGGGCCTCAACAAGGCGACATTCAAAGGCAAGGGCGCGCTGATCGGCATTTTGATCTCGCCGATGATCGTGCCGGTGATCGTCACTGCCGTCGGGATGTATCTGTTCTTTGCGAAGTGGGGGTTAGCCGGGTCGTACCTTGGTCTGATTCTGGGTCATACCGCTATCGCTGCTCCATTCGTGGTGGTCACTGTCAACGCCACCCTTGCCGGGTTCAACCAGAATTACGTGCGCGCGAGCCTGAGCCTCGGTGCGTCGCCCGTCAAGACGTTCTTCTCCGTCACCCTGCCCATCATTGCACCGGGCGTTATTTCTGGAGCCCTGTTTGCATTCGCCACGTCGCTCGATGATGTCGTCATCACGATGTTCATCGCGGGTCCGACACAAGGTACATTGCCGTTGCAGATGTTCATCGGCCTCCGGGAAAACATTACTCCGACAATTGCTGCCCTTGCGACAATTCTGATTGTATTTTCGAGCCTGCTTCTGGTGACGATGGAGTGGCTGAGGTCCAGAAGCGCGGCGCGACAGATAGCGACGTGACATCGCTTGCCGCGGCACCTGTCGCCCTGTTCCTGTGCAAGCCGTCAGGCATCGGGCGTAGTGGTACATCCTTGAATGGTTTATGTTGTCCGGATGTACCATTTCGCCTTGCCTGCCCGCCTGCGTTCACCGTCAGAGAGGACAAGCATGGCTTTTTCAGCCCTTTATCTGCAGCAGAATGACAGCGGTTTTTCGGCCGGGGTTACCAGCCTCGATGACCGAACCCTCGACGAGCATCCCCTCGCAGCCGGCGAAGTGCTCATTCGTATCGCGCACTCGACGCTTAACTACAAGGACGCGCTAGCGGTCACGAACCGCGGTCCGGTCGTGCGCGCCTGGCCGATGGTCGCGGGTATCGATGGCGCCGGCGAGGTGGTGACATCGACAGATTCTCGCTGGAAAGCGGGAGATATTGTCCTCGTCAACGGATGGGGCCTCGGCGAAACCCACTGGGGGTGCCTCGCAGAGAAAGCCCGCCTGAAGGCCGACTGGCTGATTGCGGTACCGCAGGGACTATCAACGGCCGAAAGCATGGCAATCGGGACGGCCGGTTACACGGCGATGCTATCCTGCCTTGCGCTGGAACAGGCCGGTGTCAAGCCGGCCGACGGTGAAGTCCTCGTGACCGGCGCGAGCGGCGGGGTGGGCAGCGTGGCAATCTCGCTATTGAGCAGTTGGGGATTTACGGTCGTGGCATCGACGGGCAAGCCGGAGCAGGCGCATTTTCTGAAGCGTATCGGCGCCGCCGATGTGGTCGATCGGGACTCGCTGTCGACAGCCGGCAAGCCGTTGCAGAAAGAGCGCTGGGCGGCGGTTGTGGATTCTGTCGGCTCGCATACGCTTGCCAACGCATGCGCACAGACGAAATATGGCGGCGCCGTAACGGCATGTGGTCTCGCGCAAGGCATGGAGTTCCCGGCGAACGTTGCGCCTTTCATTCTGCGCGGTATAAAACTGCTGGGCATTGACTCGGTTATGTGTCCGATCGCTCATCGTCAGATAGCGTGGAATCGGCTCGCTGCGGATCTGGATCGAGCAAAGCTCGCCGAACTCACGCACCGAATAGCGTTGCACGACGTGCCGGAGGCAGCCGTGCAAATGATGGATGGAAAGCTGAGCGGTCGCACGGTTGTCGACATTTGCCGCAGCGCATGATGTCGGGCGCTTCCGTTCGGATTTGAAGGTCTGCGACTTCAGGACCGGTGGTGTGCTCTCCCGTGCCGGGATGTGGCAGCACGGGAGCTGTAGCGGGTTTTGCAGTGGAAAGACTACCTCGCCGTCGGCATCGCGAATTCGGCACCTTGCTCGATACTCTCCGGCCAGCGTTGCATGATTGACTTCTGACGCGTATAGAACCGGACGCCTTCTTCGCCATACGCGTGCGTGTCCCCGAACAAGCTACGCTTCCAGCCGCCAAATCCGTGCCACGCCATCGGTACCGGAATCGGTACGTTGATGCCAACCATTCCAACCTCAATTCTCCGGCCGAACTCGCGCGCGATGTGTCCGTCGCGAGTGTAACAGGCGACGCCATTGCCGAATTCGTGCGCGTTGACCAGGTCGACGGCCTCTGTAAAGTCCTTCGCACGGACGCAGGACAGCACCGGTCCGAAGATTTCCTCTTGATAGATGCGCATCTCGGGTGTGACGTGGTCGAACAACGTGGCACCGGTAAAAAAGCCTTCCTCGTGCCCCGGAACTTTGATGCCACGTCCATCGACAACCAGCGACGCGCCTTCTTCGACGCCAATCGCGATGTAGTTTTCAATGCGTTCCAGCGCCTGACGTGTGACGATCGGCCCCATCTCGGCGTCGGGCTCCGTGCCGTTCTTTACTATTACGGAGCGTGCTCGATCAGCGAGCCGCGGAATCAGCTTGTCGGCAACGTCGCCTACGAGGACTGCGACCGAGATCGCCATGCACCGTTCACCCGCGGAGCCGTAGCCTGCGCCGACCAAAGCGTCGACGGCTTGATCAATGTCAGCGTCGGGCATCACAACCATGTGATTCTTCGCTCCGCCAAGCGCCTGGATCCGTTTTCCGTGCTTTGCCCCCGTCTCGTAGATGTAGTTGGCAATCGGCGTCGAACCGACGAAACTGATCGCTTTTACGTCAGGATGTTCGAGCAGAGCATCCACGACTATCTTGTCCCCTTGCACGACGTTGAACACTCCGTCAGGCAACCCGGCTTCCTGCAGCAGGCGGGCCATGTAGAGCGACGCTGACGGATCACGCTCGCTGGGCTTCAGAATGAACGCATTGCCTGCGGCAATCGCGATCGGAAACATCCAGCAAGGAACCATGCACGGAAAGTTGAAAGGCGTGATTCCCGCGACAACGCCGAGTGGTTGCCGGGTCGTCCAGTTGTCGATGTCGGTCGACACCTGTTCCGTATGGTCACCCTTCAGCAATTGCGGAATGCCGCAGGCAAACTCGATCACATCAATGCCCCGTGCCACTTCGCCTTGCGCATCGCTGAACACTTTTCCGTGCTCGGCCGTCATGATCGCTGCCAGCTCGTCCTTGTGCTGGTTCATCAGTTCGAGAAAGCGGCGCATGACGCGCGCGCGACGGATGGGTGGCGTATTACTCCATCCCTGGAACGCCTGTTTCCCCGACGCTACGGCGGCACTTACGTCGGACGCGTCGCCGAGGTGCAGCATGCGTGCCGGAGAACCGGTCGCGGGGTTGAATATCGGCTGCTTTCGAGTGCCGGTGCCTAGCACGCGGCGACCGTTGATGAAGTGAACCACGTCTGCGTCGTCGTTGAAGGGCTGCATTTCATACTCCTTGCTGGGATCGGAACAGGCTCTAAGGGCCACAAAAATGGGCGATGGGAATAGGGTTCTGCTTCCCGATGCCAAGAGTTGTTGTCGCATCTGAATGACCTTCACTTCGATAGCTCAGATGCGATTTTTTTGAGGGGGGAATTTGCTTACCAGAGACCGCGGTAGAGCTCGACCATTTCCTCGACCGAGGGCACGCGTGGGTTATTGCCAGGCGAGCCGGAGGCCAGAGCCTGCTGTGCCATGGTCGGCATTAAGCTGAAGAAGCGCTCGCGGTCGATACCAAATTGTTCGGGCATCGGCACCTGAAGGTCAGCGTTGATCGACCGCAATTCAGCGAGCAACCTGGCATTGGCGGTCTGCGTACTGTCCTGCCTGTCGGCCACACCCATGGCACGAGCGCAATCAGCGTAGCGTTCTTCCGCCGTCGGGATCGAGAACGCGGTCACACTGGGCAGCAGCATGGCGTTGGACAGGCCATGGGGAACGTGGAAAAAGGCACCAATCGGTCGACTCATGCCGTGTACCAGCGCCACGGACGCAGCGGAAAACGCCACACCGGCGAGCGTCGAACCGAGCATCAGGGCTTCGCGGGCGGCTGTATCCTGGCCGGATCGATAGGCTTTACGCAGATTGGGGACAATCAAGCGCATGGCCGCCAGGGCCTGACTGTCGCTGTACAGGTTGGCTTTCTGGCTGACGTAGGCCTCGATCGCGTGGGTCAGCGCATCAATACCCGTATCGGCGGTGACGCGCGGCGGCAGGCTGAGGGTCAGGTTATAGTCGACCAAGGCTGCCACGGGCATGAAGCCGATGCCCACACAGAGCATTTTTTCGTCGTTCTGCTCGTCAGTGATGATCGTGAAACGGGTCACTTCCGAGCCGGTTCCCGCAGTGGTGGGCACCGCGATAATGGGCAACCCAACCTCGGTAACAACGCGCGGAAACTTATAGTCGCGCATTTCGCCACCATGCTTGGCAAGAATGCCAATCGCCTTGGCGCTGTCGATCGGACTGCCGCCGCCCAGTGCAATGATACTGTCGTAGTCTCCTGCGCGAGCCTTCTCCACGCCAGCTCGAATCGAGTCAACCGTAGGCTCGGGGACCGTATCAGCGAAAATTTCGGCTGTCATGCCATTGGCGGCGAGATTTTCCTGAATGCGCCCGGCATAGCCCAGCTGCACCATCATCTTGTCGGTGATGATCAGAGGTCGACTGCAGCCGAGAGTCGCCAGAACCGTGGGAACTGTCTCGCTGGCGTTGGCGCCGACCTGGAGGATGCGCGGCAAAATCACATGGTTAGACATATCGAATCCAGTATTAATGTCGGTTAAATATAAGAAGCAATCCGGGATCTAATCATTAATTGAAGTCTTCATCTCGATGCCTTGTCTTTCTGATAATTTAGATAACCAGACATCGATATCTTTGCTATTGGGAGCTTCCACATGACTCATCGTCTCGTCTCCCGGACCGCAGATTTTCTGCAATGCAGGTCATCATTGTCGTAGGTAGCCGTCAGCACTGATCAATCGCGTTTCGGCTGCAAGCTGCCGTGGCGGCGCGCTGAAGTTACTGTCGGGTAGAACGAGGAGCGGGTAAAGCAATAAAAAAGCCGATGATGGGTCCGCTTTACTTATGGCTATGGCCGTCGGGGCGAGGTGGAAGGCGTTTTTTGCCCGTCCCCGCCGAACTGCGCGATCTGAAGAAGCAGTTACATTAATCTCGTCCACGTCATGTGAGCGGTCGCCGCGCGCGAGAGCGACCTTCGGCGGGGACATTTGCGCTGATCCGCCCCGCCGCCCTCGATCGATATGACAAGCAGTTCTTCCCCGCTTCGAACACGATGTCGGTCGCGACGTTCGGCTGGTGCGAGCAGGAATGCTTTACTTGCGTATAGGACTTCAACGCCTGATGCCCTCCAGTGGCGCCACACAGACTGAGCGTTCGGCGCTGCAATGGCCGTTGCCAAGCCGGATCTTGAGGCGGGTGCCGCGCCTCACAGCGATCTAGCGCCGCTGTCTCAGCAAGTCGAATTGGCGCTGTTGTCTCAGCGAATTCAGTTCGCGCTGCTGCCTCAGCAAATCCAGGTCGCGCTGTTGTTTCAGTAATTGGAGTTGTTCGTTCTGGAGTTCGATCTGTTGCTTCTGCGCTTCCAATTGCGCTCTATAGGCCCCCATGCTTTGGTCAGCCAGCGCTCCCTGCGGGTAAGTCTGCGCGTAGGCGAGGGAACAGCCAGCCGTCAATGTCGCAGCAACGATAAGTGCTTTCATGATGCCCCCGGGCGGATGCTCTTTTGAGATATTTTAGGCCAGAAAGGTGGGGCATCGGCGGGACCGACGTGGCTGTCGGCGTCGTGCCTGGATCGGTGATTGCGTATGTTGAGCGAGCGGCGTGCGTGGCAACGAGAGGCCGGCATCACCCATTGCTGCCAGTCGGGACGTCAGGGTTGCAAGGGCAGCTATCAGGTGAACTGGCCGTTGGAATGACGACTTTGTGTGTTGCGCGAACGGCAACTCTTGGCCGGAGTTTGCCTTTTACGCGACCGGGCGACTTGCTGCAAAGCTATCGAGGTGGCGTCCAATTGCATTACGCATGCATCATGAGAACCATGCCGAGTTGTGCAAAACGATTCGATAGCCGTCATGATCCTCAAATGTTCTACCTGACACATCCCAATAAAGGTTGAGCGACGTCACGCAAACAAATCCGCTCTCGGTGAGGCGATCGCAAGTCGACCGCCACTCAACTCGATCCGGGGCGTAAAACACCAGCAAATCCTCACGTGTCGGTGTTGGCGCTACCGGATGTTCGCGGCACTGTGTGAACTCGAAGTGATAGTCCATGCCGGAACGTCCGAGCATCACCCCATCGAACCCCTGATGGTCTTGAAATTTTGCCAGCACAACCAGGCTGAGCGCGGGGCAATACATGCTTTCTGCCCGCGAAAGGTCACTGACAGGCCTGGCGATTCTGAGATGTGATTGCATCGGGCTTTGTTATCGGGTCGTTGGCCAAGAGTGTCAGAACATCGATCCTCAAGGATACGTCGAACGAAAATTGTCGCCAATTCTCGCCGCTTTGCCGAGCGAACGGTTGTGGCCGGGTCCCGCCTCATCGATTGGCAGAATTGCTTTGGTCTTGCACGACTACGACCGGCAGCACGCGACCGATGCGTCCAACGCTTTCTCGCTGAATGCACTTAACAGCATGGTTGGCGTCCTGTATGAAGACGCCCGCAATGACGAGCTCACCGAACTCATGCGCCGCGCCGCCTTTGAATCCGAGTACGGCCGCTTCCAGGATGGGTGGCTCAACAGACTGCTGGTCATCGATTGCGACAGGTTCAAAAGCGTGAACGACACGCTCGGGCACTGCACCGCGGAGCTTGTCCTTCAACGGGTTGCCGCCGCGATCAGAGGCAGCGTCCGTGGATGGGATCTTGCGTGCCGGTGGGGCGGTGACGAATTCGTTGTGCTTCTCCCCCATACGAAACCGGAGGACGGAATGCGCGTTTGCGGAGCGCATACGCACCGCCGCGGAGACGATGGAACGGCACGGAGTCACGCTGTCAACGGGCGTGGCCACCAATACCAAGGCAGAGCCGCTGGCATCGGTCATCGAGCGCGCCGACGCGGCGATCGACGACGCAAAGCAAGCGGGCAGAAATACGGTCGTGCTCGCCTAATCCGGATTGCCGTATGCCCAGGCCCCGGCTCCCGGCGCCGCAGATCGCGCAATTGCCGCTCGATGCGGCCCAGCTTGTCCGGCCGGGCACCGATAAAAGCGGTAGCGACCCAGCCGCCTGCCGTTCGCTCAGGCTTGCGGAAATTCGCAAAAAAGAAGTCCTGACGACTGAAGCCATCAGAGACGGTCAGTATCGGTTCCGGGGGAGTTGGGCGAGGATTTTGGGCCTTTCTGGTCCTCAGTTGGCGGCCTCGCGGGCGGCTCTTTGAGCACGCGCAGTTCCAATGGCGTGGTGGTAGCCGGCCTGCGTCGGGGCTCACTGTTCGGATCGATCGCCTGTTCGCGCTCGTCCTCGCCACCATCGTCAGGCTGCGACCGTGCGTTGGGTCCGCTCGGCGGGGTGTGAAGCCGCATGTGCGGTACCGGGATCTCAATGCCCGCCTCGTCCATCTTGCGCTTGAGCCGCGCGTTAAACGCCCGCGCCACGCTCCACTGTTGCAGCGGCCGCGTCTTGATCTGCCCTTTCACCACCATCCAGTTCGATTCAAAGCGGTCGAGTCCCCACACTTCAACAGGCGCGAGTATTTCGTTGCGCAGACGATAATCTTCCTGCAGATCGGCGCCCACTTGCACAATCATGCGCGACACTTCGTCGAGATCAACGGTAAACGGCACCCGCACCTCGAATACCGCATTGGCGAAATCGCGCGACAGGTTCTTCACGATCTTGATCTGCGAGAAGGGGATGGTGTGAACCGCGCCTTGTCCGTCACGTAAGCGAACCGTGCGGATCGTCAGGTCCATGACGATGCCGGCATGGCTGCCGTCAATCTCAACCCAGTCGCCGGCCGAGATCGTCTCCTCGACAATGATGAAGAGCCCCGTGATCAGGTCGGTGACAAGCGCCTTCGCACCGAAGCCGACCGCAAGACCGATTACGCCCGCACCGGCCAGCAGAGGCGTCAGATTGACGCCTAGCGTGGCGGCCGCGACGATCGCGGCGAGGGTCGCCACCGTCGTGAAAACCGCGTTGCGCACGAGCGGCAACATCGTGCGTGCGCGCACGCCGGGATCGAGTGCCTTGCTACGCGAACTGCTCGGGCGCAGCGCGTTGAGAATCGCGGTATCGCACAGTATCCAGATGAACCAGGCGCCGAAGACCGTCGCGATGACTGTAACCAGCGCATGCTTGACACTGGGTGTCATCGCACTGTGCTTGATCATTCGCGCGATCGGACCGCTCCACAGGTCCAGTTCGAATTGAATGAACGCGAGCCAAATCAGGAGGGTGAGCAGCGTGCTCGCGAAGCGCAACAGTCGCATCAGGTGCGGCGCGCGGCGGTGTGCGCGCGTGTCCCTTCTACGCGTCACGTGCATGAGCAGCGCTGACACGAACAGCGTGAGCACGAGTGACAGCGCACTGAGAAGCGACGGCTGTAATACGTTCTCTTCCGAACCGCGCGCATCGATGATCGCCACGACCGAGGCGATCGCAATTAAAAGGATCGGGATGTGCCATAGCGATGCGAGGATATCGAGCGCTTCCGTTGCGAGTTTGTGATCACGCCTTCGTGCATACGGGCGATTGCGTATCAGATGCGTGACGGGCCGCCGGTAAGCGAGTGCGAAATAACCGATCAGGACGGCCGCCGCCACGTTTGCGGATGCTGACACGAGCCCGGCGAGATTCACGCCGAGCAGGACTGTGACGTCAGGATTGGCCGTCGCGTCGCCGAGCGCACCACATGCACCGATCGCGAAAAGCGGCCAACGACTTTGCGCGAGCAGTTGGTGAACGGCGACACGCCGGTGTGCCGTGCTAAACGCCGAGAAGATGATCAGGCAGATCGCCGAGAAAAGCGAGCCCGCGACTATGGCATAGATGATCACAAGCCCCAGCGTGCTGCCGAGCGCGTCGGGCATTCCCCGCATGAACAGCGCCACCGCCACGAATGCAATGATCCATGGCGCCGTACGCCAAAATGCGAAACTCAACAGTTCGAACGACGTTGGATTCGGCTCGAGCGCGGCATTCCAGCCATATCGTGCACTGAGGCGTCGGCGCAGATAGACCAACACGCCAGCACACGCGCCCCAGCCCGCAAGCGTCGCGATCAGGCCAAACAGGACATGGCCGAACGGCTCCCCGCTTCCACCAATAAGAATGGTCCACAACTCGCTAGCCGCCGCGCTCGAACGGGCCGCCCAGTAGTGCAAGGGGGTGCGGCCCTCGCTCAGATCCGTCTCGACGGACGCAATACTTGACGCAATCGTGCCGAGCAGGTCGCTGTTGCCCTGTCCGGGCGACACCGGCGCCGTGGGTACAGCGGGTGGTGCACTTTGGGTACCTGCACGCAGCCCCTTCAATTGGGCGACCAACTCTTTGCGTTTTGGATCGCTCTCGAGCGTGCCGATCAGGCTGTCCAGCGAGCGCGCAAGTTCGGCCTGACTTGCGGGCGTTGATGCTGAGGCAGCCTGCGCCGCCGAAGCTGGCGGCGCGGGCCCTTCCGTCGCACTGTTGATGAGGTTTTGCAGCCCGGCGGGCAAGGCGGCGGTCGCCAGATTGAAGGCCGCCGTCGACAGAACGAGGAGGCCGGTCGCGGCCAGGCGAAAGCAGGCACACTCTATGGCGCCCCACACGCCGGGGCGAGCCCGCCGTCTCGCGAAGACCATGGCACGGCTGAATTCTCCCCGCATGAATGCGTGCATGGAAACCCCTTCCGAAAGCTCACTCCCGTGAGAGCTGGGTCGTCCCGCCAACGCTTTTGCGAAAAGCCCTGCGGCGCCCGAACTGTACTTTGTGCGGATTACGGGTAAAGCTTACATCACCACGAACCCCCCGCCCCTTCCATGCCCCTTTGGCCCTCTCACACGAAGGACGCAGCGCGTACGCAGCGAAGGTCTCACCGCGCCACCGGCCCGCGGCGGCGAGCCGAGCCCCTGCAGGTCCGCTTGCGGCGTGTGTGCAGGCGCAGACTCGCGCTCCTTTCGAACGTGAGTGTCATGCATGTCAACGCCACGCGCTACCAACCTGGATATAGAACGCGTTCTGGTCCTTGCTGTGGGCGACGTCGATCCCGATCGAGACGCCCAGCTTGCGTGCGATCAGGTAACGGAAACCCGCCCCGACACTTTGGACGTTCTGCGCCTGAGAAAAGCTCTGCAACCGTCCGTAGGTTTTACCCACGCCAGTAAAGCCGAGCAGCGACCATCTGGGCGTCACGTCCCAGCGCAGCTCCGCTTCAGCCGCAACCGCAGCGTCATGAACATCACGCCGTTGACCGTGCCCGGCCGCTGACGCACGCAGACAAGGCCACACGCGCGCGCGAACTGGTTGTTGCGGTACCGCTTCGATGAACCGCCCATGCCCAATCT
This sequence comes from Paraburkholderia sp. UCT2, assembly GCF_014397665.1. Lineage (NCBI taxonomy): Bacteria > Pseudomonadati > Pseudomonadota > Betaproteobacteria > Burkholderiales > Burkholderiaceae > Paraburkholderia > Paraburkholderia sp. UCT2. The sequence continues at coordinate 3,314 of NZ_VZQO01000024.1, read as the reverse complement.
CCACGTGCGTTGCTGGGCGAGTGGCTGGTTGCTCGCCGGAACAGACGTCTGAATGTCCGAACCGCGGCGGGTGCGAATGACGGCTCATGGCCGACCTCTGCCTGACGCGATCGGCGGCACGCGACCCGCTTCTGCCGTTGGGGGCCACACGTGCAAACGGCAGCTTTTGCGGGTTGAACGGTCGTCCTGGACTTCACCACATTCTGGTGGAATGGTTCCGCCATTAGAAGGGGGGTTTGATAAGGCGATTTTGAACGAACAAGAGGAGCGGATTAAGTAGCTGACCGCAACCACTCCGAGAAGGCTCGGATGGTCCTTTCGCGCGGATGGCCTGGCCTGCGAATCACATAGAAGCCATACCCGGGCAAGCTTAGCTTGAATGCTTTTACGAGCGTACCGGCGGCGAGTTCGGGTGCCACGAGCGCGTCACTAAAAATCCCGATTCCCTGGCCGGCGATCACCGCCTCGATGGCATGCAGCTCCTCCCGGAAGCTCAGGTGCTGCATGTCCTTCAATTCGGGCACTTCGCGCCACCTGCGCTGAGCCGCGGCAAGCCATCTTTGCCATGTGGGCGGCTCATGGTCGACTGGCGACCAATAGGAGTGGATCAGAACATGCTCTGCGAGATCGACGGGTCTCTTCAGTTGTCCCGTTGAAAGCAAGCGCGGATTGTAGACGGGCCAGAATGTATCTCTCAAGAGATCATCGACGATCCCGCCCGTCGGCACTGCTCGGCTGGTCGCGTAACGAATCGCGACGTCGCCCTCGCCGGCCTGCAGATCGAGCACGGTATCCGTGCCGATCACCTCCAGCGGCAGGTCGGGATGCAATTTCCGCCATGCGGACAGGCGGGGCACGAGCCAACGGCTGGCAAAAGCGTTCGTTGTCGTTACGCGAAGGGGCTGTTGGTCGCTATCCCGCTTGACGGCCGCGATTGCGGTGGCAAACACCTCGAGCCCGCCACGAATGGCGGGGAACAGCCGCGCTCCGGCTTCGGTCAGCGTCAAGGGCCGCGGCCTGCGACGGAACAGGGCGCAACCACAATAGCGCTCGAGCAATCGGATCTGATGACTGATCGCGGTAGGCGTCACACATAGCTCCAGCGCGGCCTTCTTGAAGCTCATATGGCGAGCGACTGCGTCAAACGCGCGGAGCTCTACGAGGGGCGGCAGCTTATGCATGTAGCAGTGTAGATGAAGTCAGTTCACCCTTAGCTGAATTCTTCGAGTTTGCTCCTGGGCCGATTTCAGTGGAGACTTGGGGCCGAATTCGAGGAGACGACACCATGCTGCCGATTGGATCTTTGGCCGACGCTGCGGCCGAGCTTGCCGCCACCTTCCGCGGGCAACTCCTGCAACCCATGGACACCGGCTATGAGGACGCGAGGAAGATCCACAACGGCCTGATCGATAAGCGGCCCGCCTTGATCGCCAGGTGCCAAGGCGTAGCCGACGTTGTCGGAGCCCTCGATCTCACCCGCAGGCTCGGCCTCGAGGGTGCAATTCGCGGTGGCGGCCACAACGTGGCGGGACGGGCGACGATTGATGGTGGGGTGATGGTCGATCTTTCGCCGATGAAGGGCATCCATGTCGATCCGGAGGGTAGAACAGTCTGGGCGCAGGGCGGCGTCACCTGGGGCGAGCTCAATCGCGAGACGCAGTTGCACGGCCTGGCCGTCACCGGGGGCGTGGTCTCCAGCACGGGCATTGCCGGGCTTACCCTCGGGGGCGGGGTGGGCTGGCTGATGGGCAAATACGGCCTGGCGCTCGATAATCTGCGGGCGGTGGAGCTCGTCACGGTTGGCGGCAAGCTCTTGCGGGCGAGCAAGCACCGGGAGCCCGAGCTTTTCTGGGCGCTTCGCGGCGGCGGCGGAAACTTCGGGGTCGCCACGAGCTTCGAGTATGAACTCCACCCGGTCGGGCCGACCATTATGGGCGGCCCGATCGTCCACCCGATCGAACGCTCCCGGGCCTTGCTCGAATTCTTCCGCAACAGCACACGATCGCTGCCTGATGAGCACACACTGTTCGCAACGCTGACGCATGCGCCGGACGGGTCCGGCACGAAGGTGGCCGCCCTGGTCACCTGCCACTGCGGGCCGTTGGAAGACGCCGAAAGGGCCATGCGGCCGCTGAAACAGTTCGCGCTTCCCATTTTGGATGCCGTTGGGCCGATGCCCTACTCCCAGCTCAACAGCATGCTCGATGCCAACTACCCGAAAGGCGCTCTTAACTACTGGAAGTCCAACTTCCTCACAGAGCTGAGCGACGCTGCGATCGACACCATGATTAGCAGCTTCGCGCGGTGCCCGACGACAATGGGCCAACTGCTCCTCGAACATTTCCACGGCGCGGTCACCCGGGTCAATGCGACCGACACGGCCTTCCCGCACCGGCGTGAAGGCTACAACTTCCTCGTGCTCGCTCAATGGATGCAGCCGGCGGAAACCGGCGCCTGCGTCGCCTGGGCTCGCGAAACCTACGAAGCAATGCGACCTTTCTTTGCCGCCGGTCGCTATGTCAACTACTTGGACGACGATGAGACGGGCGAACCCATTGCGGCTGCATACGGTCCCAATTACCGACGGCTTCAGCAGATCAAGGCCCAGTACGATCCGACGAACTTCTTCCGCATGAACCAGAACATCCGGCCGCTGGCATGACGGGCACGTCCCAATGCCGATCATCTTGACCGGCGCGCGCGCCGGATCTGCAGCGCGCCGGCGGCTTGCCGAAAACTTGTTGCCTGATCCGCTGAGCAAAGAGGAAGCATTGAAGGCGCTCAACGCCGAGATCATGCTGCGATTTCAGGAAGCTGGCATCGCGGCCTTGTCCGACACAACGGTGCACGGAGCGCATTGTCTGCGGGTCGCCATACGCCACGACTAAACCCGTCGCGATGACCTGGATCTGCTGGTCAAAGAAATCGTTCGACTTGGACACCAGATTTTGAGTGCGCGCCGCAGTGCCTGACTTCTTCGTTCGACTCTCGACCTGCTTCGGCGTTGAAGGCTGAAGCGATATCCCTCCGGAACTTCGACATCGTTCGGCTATGGCCGATCAATGACCGTTCTACTGAGCGTAGCCGACGCTTGAATGACCGTTGGAACATGAAGGCGAACGGCTGAAAGTGGCCGACTATCGCCTGATGCGCCCAGCGTTTGCCACTCCGCAAGTGGCGCTCGACGTTCTCACGCACGGTCGCTGGCGAAAGGTTGGTCTCAGGTAGTTCCGCGGCGCGCGCCACCCTCACGAGTCACCGGCAGCAGGCCGCTGCCGGTTTCAACTACGCTCTCATCCGTCAATTTGCTGAAT
>NZ_VZQO01000023.1:0-118736 GCF_014397665.1 Paraburkholderia sp. UCT2 | reverse complement strand
CGCCGGCCTTGCCGCCCCAACCCTTCACCCGCGCTGCGTCAGCTGTCCGTTCAATGGCTCTACCCCACATCGATCTGCTGTACTCCGTCTCCGGCCTGTTCGTCGGCTTTCTGGTCGGGCTGACGGGCGTCGGCGGCGGCTCGCTGATGACGCCGATCCTCGTCCTGCTGTTCAAGGTGCACCCTGCCACCGCGGTCGGCACCGACCTGCTGTACGCGGCCGCCACCAAGGCGACCGGCACGCTGGTGCACGGGCTGAAGGGCTCGGTCGACTGGCAGGTCACGCTGCGCCTCGCGGCCGGCAGCGTGCCCGCGGCGACCGTCACGCTGATCCTGCTGCATCGCTATGGAATGGATACGCCTGGCGCGGGCCGGCTGATCCAGGTCGTGCTCGGCGCGGCGCTGCTAATTACCGCGGTCGCGCTGGTGTTCCGTCCGCAACTCGCGGCGCTCGGCGCGCGCAAGCAACGCGCGCCTAGCCAGGCACGCACGCTCGCGCTGACGATGCTGACCGGCGCAACCCTCGGCGTGCTGGTGTCGTTGACGTCGGTGGGCGCGGGTGCGATTGGCGTGACGGTGTTGATGCTGCTGTATCCGATGCTGCCGACGACGCGCATCGTCGGCTCCGACATCGCGCACGCGGTGCCGCTGACCTTGCTCGCGGGCGCCGGACATTGGCTGCTCGGCTCGATCGACTGGTCGATGCTGCTGTCGCTGCTGGTGGGATCGCTGCCCGGCATCGCGATCGGCAGCTATCTGGCCTCGCGCGCGCCGGACGCGCTGCTGCGCAATCTGCTCGCCGCGACGCTGACGCTGGTCGGCGTGCGGCTGGTGTTGTCGTGAGGCGCTGAAGACGCGTCAAGCGCGCACGCCGCAACCCGTGTCTATTTGAAAAACCGGCAGGTCAGATCCGCCTCGAACTGCCTGACCCACTGACCGTGGCGGTCGTAATACGACTGTGACCAGCTGCCGCGCCGCACGGTGACGACCCGCTCGTGCGCCGGCTCACCGGGTGCCGCGCTCGCGCTGATGTCGAAATGCGCGGGCGCGAAACCGTGTCGCGCGCACACCAGTTCGAATGCCGCGCGATCGCCGATCGGCAGATCGATATAGCGAAACAGCGTGGTTTCCATGACCTTGGCTCCCCCTTCCCTCTTGGTCACAGTACGCCTCGCGATGCGTCGGTAATGTGTCGCAGCGCACGAATCCGCGACGGCCGCGCCTCCATCAGGACCTGTGCGTGCGGCAATCCACATTGCTGCGGTCCCGCAAACCTCGCGAGTGCCACGTCATAAAACCGGCGGCGAAAAAAAAGCTCCGGCGATCATGCCGGAGCCTCCAGGTTGATAGATAGACCTCGCGACGCGATGCAAGCGCGGCGTCAAACCGTCTACGCGACGCCGGTGACGGCGCCCATGCACCAAGCCGCTGCGCACCACCGCGCGACGCGGGCCTTGCGGCGCCGCGCGCACGCGTACCGCTTACTGCTGCACCACCTTGAGCTTGTTCGACACTGACGTTACGCCGTCGACACCCTTGGCGGCTTCGCCGGCCGCATCGATCTGTCCCTGGGTCGGCACCGAGCCGGTCAGCGTCACTGCGCCGCCGCGCGCGCGCACGGCGATGTGCGACACGTCGAGACCCTGGGTCTTCGTCAGCGCGTGGCGCACCTTACGGCCAAGTTCGTGATTCGCTGCCTTGCCGGCCTTGACGGCGGCTGCCGCCGACGCCGTATCGGTTGCCGGAGCGTTTTGGGCGTAGACGTTGCACGCCACCACCATCGCCACAACCGGACCCAGTGCTTTCAGAAAACCGACCGTCTTCATAGCTCTCTTCTCCTTGGTTTCACATTGGACCGCATGAACAAGCGGCATCGTTACGACTACGGGCGGCCGTCATCGCGCGAACGCGCGCGTGAGCGTCGGCCATCAACGGCTGTGACACGATGTGCAAGAGGCGAGAGAGGCTGATTACCGGTAACCGGTAACCGGCAAACCGCGGCGTCCACCGACGCACCCGGTTCTTGTCCGTCTTGCCGGGGTCGCGCCGCAAACGCTGGATCGCGGTAGCGATGCACAATTTAATCTAGCCGGCACAGAAGCGCAAAGGATTTAGCGCGCGGCGTGGCGCGCCGACAGCGGGTGCGTCATGCGTGCCGGATAGAAGCAGACACGCTCCGTGGTCGTGCAAGAATTTGCACGGGCATCATGCCAGCGCTCATGCCGGCGTTCACCGTGGTGCTCACCATTTGTTACGCGTTTGTCGGCGTGACGGGCGGCTACGCGTTTCGCGGCCGCGCCAATCTCAGGTACCATCGGCGCGACGCGTGCTGGCGCGCGCCGCCCAAGCCGCCTTCGCGCATTCGAGCCCGATCGACCGCCGCTTTCAGATGATCCGATGAAGCCTGACACCGGCCGCACCCGCCCTACCCATCTCGTCGCCCGTTTTGTCGCGATCTCGTGGCGCGACCTGGCGGTCTCGTTCGGCCCGCTCGTGCTGCTCGTGATCGTCGCAATCTGGGCCGCCGTGCGGCTGATCCAGCCCGCCCCGCCGAATACGCTGACGATTAGCGCCGGTCCCGTCGGCAGCACCTTCTGGATCGCCGCGCAGAAGTACAAGACCATCCTTGCGCGCAATCGCATTACGCTGAACGTGCTGGCCTCGCAGGGCTCGCAGGAAAATCTGAAGCGGCTGTTGGACCCGAACGCGGACGTCGACGTCGGCTTCGTGCAGAGCGGCATCGCGCCCGCCGGGCTCGACAAGGACAAACGCCTGATGTCGCTCGGCAGCGTCGCTTACGTGCCGCTCGCGATCTTCTACCGCGGCGCCCCCGTCGACTGGCTGTCCGGGTTCAAGGGCGAACGCCTCGCGATCGGCCCCGAGGGCAGCGGCACGCGCGAGCTCGCGCTCGCGCTGCTGAAGGCCAACGGCATCGTGCCGGGCGGTCCGACCCAACTGCTGCCGCTAACGGGCGACGCCGCCGCCGACGCGCTGATCGACGGCACGATCGACGCGACCTTCCTCGCGGGCGACTCGGCGCAGCCGGCCGTGATGGGCAAGCTCTACCGCACGCAGAACGTGCGCTTCTACGATTTTTCGCAGGCCGACGCGTACACGCGCCGCTTTCCGTACCTGACGCAGCTGAAGGTGCCGATGGGCGCCTTCGACCTCGGCAAGAACCTGCCGGCGAACTCGATCAGCATCGTCGCGCCGACCGCCGAGCTGATCGCGCGCGATTCGCTGCATCCGGCGCTGTCCGATCTGCTGATCGAAGCCGCGCGCGAGGTGCATGGCGGCGCGACGACGATGCAGCGCGCCGGCGAATTCCCCGCCCCGCTCGCGCACGACTTCCCGCTTTCCGACGACGCCGCGCGCTACTACAAGTCGGGCAAGAGCTTCCTGTACCGAACGCTGCCGTTCTGGATCGCGAGTCTTGCGGACCGCCTGCTGGTGATCGTCGTGCCGCTGATCGTGCTGCTGGTGCCGGCGCTGCGCATCGTGCCGGGGTTGTACGCGTGGCGCGTCAAATCGCGCATCTATCGCTGGTACGGCTCTCTGATCGCGATCGAACGCAGCGCGCTCGGCGAACATTCGTCGGCCGAACGCGCGTCGCTGATCGAGCAGCTCGACGCGATCGAAGACTCGGTCAACGGCATGAAGATGCCGCTCGCGTACGCGGACCAGTTCTACGTGCTGCGCGAGCACATCGGCTTCGTGCGGCGGCGGCTCACGGAAAGCCGCGACACGCGGGGCGAGCTGGACGAGGCCGACGAGCAGGCGGCCGATAAAGTCAAAGGCTGAGCGCCCCTGACGACACCGCCGGAACCTACGCCCACCTGCCGCCACCAGGGGATATCGACCGGTGCAAGCCGGGACCGCACCGCGTAAGATCGCTACAATTTTGATCAGATAACGGACGCACCCTCCGCGTCGTCCGACACCAGGCAATCCGGGAGAAATTTATGACCGTTGGCATCGACGCCCAACAGCGGCAGTGGTTTTACGATTTCGTCTCGCCGTTCACCTACCTGCTGCTCGAGCAATACGACAAATGGCCCGGCTTCGACTTCGCGTTCACGCCGGTCGTGCTGAACGATCTGTATCGCCACTGGGGCCAGCGCTCCGCGTACAGCGTGCCCGCCAAGCGCACCTTCATGTACCGGCACGCGCTGTTTCGCGCGGAGCAGCTCGGCATTCCGTACAAAATGCCGCCCGCCCATCCGTTCGATTCGATGAAGCCGCTGCTGCTCGCGACCGCCGCGAACGGCGACGTGCAATTCGTGCGCGAGATTTTCCGCTTCATCTGGCGCGAGGGGCGCGATCCGTCGAGCGACGAAGCGTTCGCCGAGCTGTGCGAGCGCGTCGGCAAGCCGGACGGCCCGGAACTGATCCAGGACGAAGCCGTGCAGGCGCAATTGCAGCGCAATACCGCCGATGCGGTCGAACTCGGCGTCTATGGCGTGCCGACGTTTCGTCTGAACGATCAGCTGTTCTGGGGCGAGGACGCGCTGCCGATGGTGCTGTACTGCGCGCGCACGCCGAACTGGCTCGAATCTCGCGAGGTGAAGCGGATCAGTTCGCTGCCGTGGGGACTGCCGGACAAACCAACACCGGCATGACACCGCGGTCGCTGCGGGCCGCGCCCTGGTTGCGGCTTCGGCCCGAACGAATCGATGCCGGCAGGCGTCGCGCTGATGCCGGCCATACCGTGCCCGCTATGCCGCCGAAGCGCAAACGCGCCTAAGGTTAAGCTTTCGCACCCCACGCGCGCGCCGCGCGGCGAGCTCATCGGCAGCGCCCGCGCCACCACGCTTCGATCATGGACGACACCGCCGCCTCACTCGATATCTGGCTCGTGCGCGTGCTGCGCACGCTGCTCGTCGAGCGCAGCGTCACGCAGACCGCGTTGCGGCTGAACCAGACCCAGCCCGCGATCAGCACCGCGCTGCGCAAGCTGCGCGAAACGCTCGGCGATCCGATTCTGGTGCGCGGCAAGTCGGGCATGGTGCCGACCGAATACGGCGAGTCGCTGCTCGCGGCCGCGCAGCGCGTGTTGCGCGATGTCGATTTCGTCGCGACGCCGCATGGCGATTTCGACCCGGGCCGCTCGCGCCGCACTTTTCGCGTCGCCGCGCCCGACTATCTGAACGACTTCTTCATGCCGACCGTGATCGCGCGGTTTCGCGAAGCGGCGCCGCATGCGCGGCTCGAAATCGAATCGCTGGGGCCGCTGCTCGATCATTCGGCCGCGCTCGACGCCGGCGAACTCGATCTGGTGATCGGCAACTGGCCGAAGCCCGATCCGCGCTTCGAGCGCAGCGACCTGTTCGCCGATACCGTCGTGTGCATGATGCGCGCGGACCATCCACTGACACACGAGCCGCTCACCCGCGAAGCCTATCTGGCCGCGCCGCATCTCGCGCCGACACCCTACAGCGGCGCGCGCGGCGGCGCGATCGATACCGGCTTCGCGCGGGCGAAGGCGAGCCGGCGCATCGTCGCGACGCTGCCCTACTTCGGGCTCGTCGCGCAAACGCTACTGCAATCGGATCTGATCTTCACGACGACGCGGCGTTTCGCGATGCACTACGCGAGCATGTTGCCGCTCGCGGTCGTCGACGTGCCGATCGCGTTTCCGCGCATCCGCTGCTATCAGTTGTGGCATCCGCAGCCGGATCGGCCGAGCGATATCGGCTGGCTGAGGACGTTGATGTCCGAGGTGTCGGGTGAGCTGGTCGCGCGCAAGCCCCCGTTGCGCCGTATGGCCTAAACCGTGATCTGCTCCGATGCGCGGACGTGGCTCGCGACCTGCCCCAAAGCATGAACCGTCGCGGCCTGCCGTGTCCTCAGTCGCAGCAGTTGCGCGCACACCGCAATCGCGATCGCGGCGGGCGCCTTGTCGACGATCCCTTCGACGCCGATCGGGCAGGTCATCTCCGCGAGCCGCTCCAACTCCACGCCTCGTTCGAGCAGTCGCCGCTCGAACTTCACGCGCTTCGTGTTCGAGCCGATCATGCCGAAGTAGCTGAAATCACGCCGTCGCATGATGCGCGAGGCCAGCGAAAAATCGAGCGCATGGTTGTGCGTCATCACCAGAAACCACGCGCCGGGCGGCGCCGCATCGACGATCGCCTCGGGCGTGTCGGTCGCTTCGACCTGCACGTTCGGCGGCGTTTCGTCGGGGAACAGCTCGTCGCGTTCGTCGACCCAGTGGACCACGCACGGCAGGCTGCCAAGCAGATGCGCGAGCGCATGGCCGACGTGTCCCGCGCCGAACAGCACGATGTGCATCGGCGCCGGCCGCGGTGCAAGCTCGGACCCGGTCCCGTCCGGACAATGATTCAGGCGTGCTTCCATATTGCGCTCCCAACTCGTTTGCCAGTCGCCATCACGCCTGCCGCGCGGCCGCCGTCGCGGCCCGCACCGCGCCGACCGCCTTTAGGATTTCCTCGCTGGTCGCGGGCGCATTGAGCGGCGGATTGACCTGATGGCCGCCGACCGCCGACACCGCGTCGCGCACCGCGAAAAACACCGAGAACGGCAGCAGCAGCGGCGGCTCGCCGGTCGCCTTCGAACGATGGATGCTGTCCTCCGCGTTGCGGTTCCTGAACAGCCTGACATTAAAAACCGGCGGCACGTCGTTGACGGTCGGGATCTTGTACGTCGAAGGCGCGTGCGTCATCAGCTTGCCGCCCGCGTCCCACCACAGCTCCTCGGTGGTGAGCCAGCCCATGCCCTGAATGAACGCGCCTTCCACCTGGCCGACGTCGAGCGCCGGATTCAGCGAGGCGCCGACGTCGTGCAGCGCATCGGCGCGCAGCACGCGCATTTCGCCGGTCAGCGTGTCGATCACGACTTCCGATACCGCCGCGCCATACGAGTAGTAGTAGAACGGCCGTCCTTGCAGCTTCGACTGATCCCAGTAGAGCTTCGGTGTCGCGTAGAAGCCGTCGGACCACAACTGGATGCGCGCGAGATAAGCCTTCGCGACCACTTCCTCGAACCGCACGGCGACCTCGCCGACCATCACGCGATCATGCGCGAAGCGCACGTCTCGCGGATTCACGCTGCCCGCGCCGAAGCGCCCGGCCGCGAACGCGGCGAGCCGCTCGCGCAACTGGCGCGCGGCGTCCTGCGCGGCTTTGCCGTTCAGGTCGGACCCGGTCGACGCGGCCGTCGCAGACGTATTGGCGACCTTGCTGGTATCGGTCGCGGTCACCCGAATCCGGTTGAAGCCGACGCCGAGTTCATGCGCGACGACCTGCGCGACCTTCGTGTTCAGCCCCTGGCCCATTTCGGTACCGCCGTGGTTCACGAGCACCGAGCCGTCGGTGTAGATATGCACGAGCGCGCCGGCCTGGTTGAAGTGCGTGACGTTGAACGCGATGCCGAACTTGACCGGCGTGAGTGCCAGGCCCTTCTTCAGGATCTCGTTGTTCGCGTTGAATGCGTCGATCTCCTTGCGGCGCGCGCGATAGTCGCTGGTCGCTTCGAGCTCGTCGATCAGCTCGTGAATCACGTTGTCTTCGACCACCTGGCCGTACGGCGTCTGGTTGCGCTCGGTTTTGCCGTAGAGATTGCGGCGGCGCACGTCGAGCGCATCGATGCCGCACGAGCGCGCGACGTTGTCGAGGATGTACTCGATCGCGAACGCGCCCTGCGGGCCGCCGAAGCCGCGAAACGCCGTGTTCGACTGCGTGTTGGTCTTGCCGCAGAAGCCGTCGATCGAGACGTCCGACAGCCAGTACGCGTTGTCGAAGTGGCACAGCGCGCGCGTCATCACCGGGCCCGACAGGTCGGCGGAAAAGCCGCAGCGCGAGGTCATGTCGACCGCGACGCCTTCGATCACGCCCTCTGCGTCGTAGCCGACTTCGTAGGTGTAGTGGAAATCGTGACGCTTGCCGGTCACCATCATGTCGTCGTCGCGATCCGGGCGCAGCTTGACCGGGCACAGCAGCTTCCACGCGGCGAGCGCGGCGCAGCACGCGAACAGCGCCGACTGCGATTCCTTGCCGCCGAAACCGCCACCCATGCGCCGGCATTCGATCAATACGTTATGCGATGCAACGCCCAACGTGTGCGCGACGAGGTGCTGCATTTCGGTCGGATGCTGGGTCGAGCAGTAGACGTGCATGCCGTCGTCGTCCTTCGGCACCGCGTACGAGATCTGCCCTTCCAGATAGAACTGCTCCTGGCCGCCGAGCCACATCTCACCGGCTTCGCGATGCGCGGCACGCGCGATCTTCGTGCCGGCGTCGCCGCGCGCGAGCTTCATCGGCGGCAGCACGAACCGGTTCGCGGCGCGCGCCTGCTGCGCGCTCAGCACCGCCGGCAGTTCCTCGTAGACCACCTCGGCGCGCCGTGCGCCGAGACGCGCCGCCTCGTGCGACGTCGCGACCACGATCAGCATCGGCTGGCCGACGTATTGCACGACGCCGTCGGCGAGGATCGGATCGTCGCCATGAACGATCGGGCCGACGTCGTTGACGCCGGGGATGTCGTCGGCGGTGAAGACCGCGACGACGCCGGGCGTCGCGCGCACCTTGTCGAGCGCGATCGAGACGATCTTCGCGTGCGCCTTCGACGACAACCCCAGCGCCGCGTGCAGCGTGCCGGCCAGCTCGGGAATGTCGTCGGTGTAGGTCGCGCGGCCGCTTACGTGCAGATGCGCGGACTCGTGCGGACGCGACACGTGCACCTGGGTGAAGTCGTCGAGTTCCTGAACCTCTTTCAGGAACGGTTCGGCTTGCTGGTTCATGGTTGTGTTCTCCGTATCCTTGAACGCGCGGCGCTCAGGCGCTCGCGCCGGCCGGCGCGACCGCGCGCACGTCGAGCGCGCTCTTCGGCAGCGGCTGCCGCGCGCGCGTTTCGAGCCAGAAGCGGTACAGCGTGTTCTTCGCCGCTTCGAGGCGGTAGTCGCTGCTCGCGCGCATGTCGGTGAGCGGCGCGTAGTCAGTGCCGAGCGCGAGCATCGCGGCCTGCGCGGTCGCCTCGTGCCATTCGGCGTCGCGCAGCACGGCTTCGGCCTGGAGCGCGCGCTTCGGCGTCGCGGCCATGCCGCCGAACGCGATGCGCGGATCGCGGATCGCGTCGCCGTCGGCGATGAACGAGAACGCCGCGCAGACGGCCGAGATATCCGAATCGAAGCGCTTCGACAGCTTGTAGGTACGAAAGCGCAGGTTCGCGCGCGCACCGCCGCGCGCGGGCACCTTCAGGCCGACGACGAACTCGTGCCCGGCCATGTCCTTCTTCTGATACGCGAGGTACAGGTCTTCGAGCGGCATCTCGCGCTCGATGTCGCCGCCCCGCACGATCACGCGCGCGCCGAGCGCGATCAGCCCCGGCATCGAATCGCCGATCGGCGAGCCGTTCGCGATGTTGCCGCCGAGCGTGCCGGCGTTGCGGATCGGCAGCGACGCGAAGCGCTGCCACATTTCGGTCAGCTCCGGGTATTGCTTCGCGATCTCGGCATACGCTTTTTCGACGCTGACGCCGGCGCCGATCTCGATCCAGTCGTCATTGGTTTCGAGCTTTTGCAGCTCGGCGATCTGTCCGACGTAGACGAGGTCGCCGAGCTCGCGCATCTGCTTGGTGACCCACAGGCCGATGTCGGTGCTGCCCGCGAGCAGGCGCGCGGCCGGTTCCTGCTGTTTGATCCGCGCGAGCGCCGCGACCGTGCGCGGCGCGGCGAAGCGCTGGCCCGCGTGCTCGTACTGAAACGTGTCGCGGCGTTCGAGCGTCGCGAGCGTGTCGGCGAGCGCCTTTACGTCGACTGGCGCTCGCGGCGCGGGCGCGTCGAACATGCGCTCGGCCGCGTCGACGATCGGCCGGTAGCCGGTGCAGCGGCACAGGTTGCCGGTCAGCGCATTGCCGATCGCCTCGCGCGACGGCACCGTGCGGTTCGCGCAGCCATGCTCGTGGCCGTGCTTCTCGTAGAGCGCCCACATCGACATGATGAAGCCCGGCGTGCAGAAGCCGCACTGCGAGCCGTGGCAGTCGACCATCGCCTGCTGCACCGGATGCAGCGAGCCGTCCGGCTGGCGCAGGTCTTCGACCGTGAAGAGCGCGCGGCCGTCGAGGGTCGGCACGAACTGGATGCAGGCGTTGACCGCCTTGAACTCGACGCCGCCCGCCGGATTGCGCTCGCCGATCACGACCGTGCAGGCGCCGCAGTCGCCTTCGGCGCAGCCCTCCTTGGTGCCGGTGCAATGCGCGTCCTCGCGCAGATACTGCAGCACCGTGCGGGTGACGGGCGCGTCCTCGATTTCGCGGATCGCGTTGCGGTGATAGAAACGAATCGGCTCGGTCATGTCTCGGTGCTCTCGTCTGTTGCGTGTTCGCGCGGACACGCCGCGTCGATGGCTTGAAAGCTATCACCGTCAATAAACCTAACCCATAGCCTGAATCGCATGGGGGACATATTGTTCGCGCGATATGACCCGCCCTTGATTCGTCCCATTTTTTAAGCAAACTCTGCAAGGGAATCGGTTCCATGGGAGAATCACGCCTTCCCGCCGAATTCAAGTCTGGTTTTCCCGATGTCCACCGACTCCGCGTCCGCCCACAGCGAATTTGCAACGACCCTGCAGATCATTCCGGTCGTCTTTTTCACCTTTCTTTGCTACCTCGCGATCGGTATTCCGCTCGCGGTGCTGCCCGGTTATGTGCACGGCGACCTCGGCTACAGCGCGGTGCTGGCCGGCGCGGCGATCAGCGTGCAGTACCTCGCGACGCTCGCGTCGCGGCCGCTCGCGGGCCGCTCGGCCGATACGCTCGGGCCGAAGCGCACGGTGTCGATCGGTCTGCTCGGCTGCGGCGCGAGCGGCGTGCTGCTGTTGCTCGCCGCGCTGACCGGTCGCTGGCCGGGACTGAGCCTCGCACTGCTCGTGTGCAGCCGGCTCGTGCTCGGTTTCGGCGAGAGCCTGTGCGGCACCGGCGCGATCCTGTGGGGAATCGGCCGGGTCGGCACCTCCAACAACGCCCGCGTGATTTCGTGGAACGGCATCGCGACCTACGGGGCACTCGCGATCGGCGCACCGCTCGGCGTGATGATCTCGCGCTCGATCGGCTTTATCGCGCTCGGCATTCTGGTGATCGCGCTCGCGGGGCTCGGCTATTACCTCGCGCGTCTGATCGCGCCGGTGCCGGTCGTGCACGGCGAGCGGATGTCGTATCGCAGCGTGTTGACGCGCGTGCTGCCGCACGGTATGGGTCTCGCGCTCGGCTCGGCCGGCTTCGGTTCGATCGCGACCTTCATCACGCTGTTCTATGCGGCGAAGCACTGGCCGAATGCGGCGCTGTCGCTGACGCTGTTCGGCACGCTGTTCATCGGCGCGCGCCTGCTGTTCGCGAACACGATCAAGACCTACGGCGGCTTTCGTGTCGCAATCGCGTCGTTCTCGTTCGAATGCGCGGGTCTGTTGATGCTGTGGCTCGCGCCCGAGCCGCATATCGCGCTCGCGGGCGCCGCGCTGACCGGCTTTGGCTTCGCGCTGGTGTTTCCGGCGCTCGGCGTCGAGGCGGTCGGGCTCGTGCCGCCGGCGAGCCGCGGCGCGGCGCTGTCCGCGTACTCGGTGTTTCTCGATCTGTCGCTCGGCATTACCGGGCCGCTGGCGGGGTATATCGCCGGCGAGTTCGGTTACGGCTCGGTGTTCCTGTTTGCCGCGATCGCGGCTGCCGCGGCGGTCGTGCTGTCGACGGTGCTGTATCTGCGCAACGCGAAAGTAACCAGTCTGTCTACCGCGCAGTAAGCCCTCGCAGTGAACGCGCGCAACGAACGCGCGGCGCTGACGCAAAGGCCGCGACGCGCGAAGTCTTCACGACGCGCGCCGCGGCCATTCGATCCCGCTGTCCATCCTCGCGGCTAATCTCTCTCCGCCGCCATCTCCTGCTTGATCGTCGTCTGCGCGCGCACCGCGATCTGGCCGTGATTGATTCGGCTCGACACGTTGTACACGCCGATCAGCATGAACAGCTCGGTGGCGGCCACCGAGCACGCGGTGCCGACACCGCCCCAGAAGTAGATGCTGATCGGTGCCTGCACCAGATGGAACAGCGCGCCGTAGATATAGATCCGCTTCAGCAACGACTGATTGCCCGACGCGATGATCGTCAGCATCACCTGGGTCGTCGTCATGCCGACGATCGCCGGCACGAACACGAGAATGCGCAAAATGCGGAACGTCTCGCCGAACGCCTCGCCGAGAAAACGTCCGACGAACCATTCGCCGAGCACCGTAAAGCCGACCAGAATCAGCACCGCCGACGCCGCGAACGCGACCATGAAGCCGCGGTTGACCTTGTGGATATAGGCGATGTCGTTGCGCTCGTAAGCGACGCAGATCTTCGGAAAGAACGCCTGGATGGCCGGCGCCGTGCACGCGCGTAGCGCGTTGGTGAGTCGCTCGGCCGCCACGTAATAGCCGACCGCGCCCGGGCCGCTGATCATGCGCAGCATGATCACGTTCGCGTACATGTACACGGACGTCAGCGCCGAACCGAGAAAGATGTGATACGCCTCTTTCGCCTCGGCCATCACGTCGGCCCAACTGACCCGCACGGTCAGCAGGATCTCGCGCTTCCAGATCAGCGCGCCCATCAGGATCACGCCGCACACGAAGGTCGGCGCATATTGCAAAGCGGCCGCGAGCATCACGTCGTCGCGAGTCCTCACGAACAGGAACAGCGGAATCAGCAGACCCACGCGCGTCGCGAGCAGCGTGCCCGCGAGCACCGGCAGGCGCTGTGTGCCTTCGTAGAAGCAGCCGGGCGTCAGCACGCCGCCCCAGATCACGAGCGAGCCCAGCAGCGTCGCACCGCGCTCCTGCGGCGACATGTGCGCGGCGAAGGCCCAGCCGACCAGCACCAGCGAGCACAGCAGCGCGAGAATCGCGCGGCCGATCGTGGTCGACCAGTAGATGCGGTTCACGACCTCCGGGTTATCGATGTGCACCGCCACCTTGCGCGCGCTCGACAGGCCGAAGCCGAAGTCGACGATGACGAGAAGAATCTGCGAAATCGATTGCGCGTAACCGATCACGCCCAACCCGGCCGGCCCAAGTACGTGCGACAGATACGGCAACGTAACGAGCGGCAGCACGTAGTTCAGTGCGTACACCGAATACAGCGCGATGATGACGTTTCTCGTCGACACAATCGTCCTGTTTGCAGTAGGCGGTTAAAACTCAGGTCGAAAAAACAGAATACGACACGAAAGCAGGTTCACTTAGTGCGATATCGATCTTGTTGTAGCGATCGTCTTCGCCATTTGCGTTCAACACCGCGCTCTTCACCGCATTGCCGATCAGATTGCTTACCACGGTCTTGTAGTTGGCGTCGGATGCGTCGGTTGCGAACAGGATTTCGGCGAGTAGAGCATGGCCGCGTGTGGCCGCGCGCAACACCACGCGGCCCGAGGTCGAGCGCAGCACGTTGACCGCGATGCGCGTCGTCTCCTGCGACACGGTCTGGTTTCCGCAATGCAGCGCCGCCGCGACGCCGCCGCGTTCGTAGCCGACGCCGAGATTCAGCGCATGCACGAGGCTCGCGTCCTTGCCGCCCGCGATCGCGCCGCCGCCCGGATACGCCTTGGCGTAACCGACGATCGTGTCACCCGCGCGATCGCCGAAATTGCCCTGAATCGTGATGCCGTCGAGCGGTGTGCTGCCCGGCGCGGTCGAACTGCCGTACACGAACTGCGGGCCGTCGCAGCCGGCGTTCTCGTCGTCCTGGCCGGGACGGTAGCGATTGCCGACGATCGTCGCCCCCTGCTGGTAATCGATCTGGATGTGGCAACTCTGACCGGGCGGCACATCGAGGTACGACGGATGGCCGCGCGTCGAGAATTTCCAGCGGCCGATCTTGCCGTCGCCGCCGCAACCGTTGCGCGAGAAGTAATTGCCGTTCACCACCTTGCCCCAGTTGCCGCTCTTCATATAGACGCCGGCACAGCCATTGCGATCGAACACCGCGCCGACGATCAGCGACTCCGCGCCGAGAATCACGCCGTGTCGCGCGTTCCATTCCCAGCGTCCGCCGATCACCTGCCAGAAGTTGTCGACGATATCGGCGCCGGCCGTATGGCAGAACATGCCGATGCAATTGATCAGCGAGCCGTCGGTGTGCTCGGTCGCGTAGAAGCCGCGCTCGCACATGTACGCATAGCAGCGCTCGAGCGTCGAGGTGACGCCGAGTTCGTAGCCCGCGCGCGAAAAACCGATCGCCGTGCAACGACTCGCCCCGGCCGACGTACCGAAGTGGATGCCGATCGCCGTGTTGCCGGTGTGCGCCGGATAGTTGGCGAGGTAGTAGATGACCTTGTCGTAATGCGCGGGCCGCACCTGCACATGCTCGACGAACGCCGAGTCGCCCAGCGTCAGCGCCGCCGACCTCGGGCCGCCCGAGTCCTGTCTCTCCAGCACGGTCGCCCCCATCGCGATGTCGGTGATCACCACGTATTCGCCGCCGCCGTCGCCGCGCAGTCTCGAGCCGTTCGCGGTGGTCAGGTCGCCGGTGTAACGCCAGATGCCGCGCGGCAGATACAACCCGCGCGCACCGCTCGCGAACGCTTCCCTGAGTTCAGCGCCGCAGTCGTAACCGGACGCGCCGCGCTGGATCGCCGCCAGCCGGTGCGGATCGACGAAGCGCGCGACGCTGACCTCGAGTCCCGCGACGATGTCGCTGAGCGTCTTCAGATAGCTCGGCGCAACCGGTTCCGATGCGGCACGCTCGGGCACGGACGCGGCGACGCGCAGGATGCCGCCGACGCCGTCGCCCGCGCCGTTGCCCATACTCGCGAACGCGCCGCGCTCGCGCAGCGCGTGCCCCGTCGCGCGCGCGATGCCCAGATCGGCTGTGCTTGCACTGGCCCCGGCCAGGCCGCCGAGCAGGAACGTCTTGAGCGCCTGTCGCCGGGTTTTCATCTAGCCTTCCCCCATTGCGTTACTCCATTCTTTTTTCACGTCGAGACATCGACAGGCATCAGTCCACCGTGATGCTTTGCCCCTGCTCGGCGGCCGCCGGACGCGCGCTCACGGTCATGGGGACCGGCACCGCACGCGCCTTCGCGCTGCGACTCAGGCCCTGCACGCCTGGCGGTCTGAACAGCGGCACACGATACTTGCGGCTGAAACGCCACAAGCTGTTCATATGCCGGCGCCCCGCCTTGCTCAGGAAGCCCGCTGCCGACGCACGCTGATGCTCGTGCGTGAGTCGCGCGCCCGGCACGCACAGCACGCGGTAGCCCGCCTGCCAGATGCGCGCGCAAAAATCGACGTCCTCCATATAGAGAAAGAAGTGTTCGTCCATGCCGCCGAGTTCGCCGAATAACGCGCGCCGCACGATAAAGCCCGTGCCCAGCACCCAGTCGGCCTCGAACGGCGTGCCCGCGGCCCACGCTTCGCGCATCATGTGGTTGTCGATGCGGCGCTTGAACGCGCCGAGCCGCCCGAGCGGCGAACGCCGGCCGAGTATGTCGAGCACCGAATAAAAGCGCCGCGCGGAAAACTGCCGCTCGCCATCCGGATAGATCAGATCGAGACCGACGAGGCCGACATCCTTCTCCGTTCTGAACAACTGCACCGCGTTTTCGAGCGATGTATCGACGAAATAGGTGTCCGGGTTCAGCACGAGCACGAGTTCGCGCAGACAACCGACCATGCCGAAATTGACGCCGGCTCCGAAGCCGCGATTGATCGACGTTTTGACGAGCCTCACTCCCGTCGGAAGCGTCTCCCTCAGATAGGAAAACGAATTGTCGGGTGAAGCGTTGTCCACCACGACGATGTCCTCCTTATCCGCAATCGAAAGTTCTAGTACGGAGCGCACGCAATTTCCGACCAGTTTTGGCGTGTTGTAATTGACGATCACCACGCTAAACATTCCCTTCAGGTTCATCCCCACCTCCTGCTTTACATCTGGTGTTCGTGGAATTACCCCCAAACACGGCTTTCTGGTTCTTGCACCTTGCTTCGCGCTGTTCGCGCGCACTACCGACTACCCACTGCTCGTCCGCGCGATGCAGACGATCTGGAGCGCACTGCCTTCTGGTTCGCTACGTGCTGTTTGGACGCGGTCCGCCCACGTAATCGAACACCGGCAATGTCATCAGGATGAAGACAAACGGAATCACTTCGATCGATTGATAGAAGAGCGTTTGAAATAAAGCGGCCCACATGCACAACGAAATCCGGCTCGCGCCGCTCGCGAGTTTCGTCACCGATATCAGCACGCCGTAATAGAAGATCGCGCCCATCAGGCCGATATTCAGAATCTGCTGCAGCACGCTCGATTCGACGACGCCGAACTCCTGTTTCACCGGCTCGGGTGCCGAGTTCGTGACGAGCCCAAAGTACGTGCCGGCGATCACGTTGACCGGCAATACGAGCGACTTGGCCTTTTCCCATGCTTCGGTGCGGCCGTCGTTGCCGTCCGATTGCAGATCGGTCGCGCCTATGATCCGTTCGGTGCCGACGTTGACGACACTATCGTTCTGACTGCTCACGGCGACGCCGAAAATCATGATTGCCATCGTCGCGAACACGGTGGCAACGATCAGTTTCGCGTTTCTCGTGATGAACTGGATCGGCGCTTGCACGAACGCGAGCCCGAACGTGCCGAGAATGATCAGCATGCCGCTGCGCGACAGCGCCGAGAAAATCGCGAAGCTGAGCACCGCGCACGCGAGGCCCGACAGCACGTTCTTGCGCACCAGATAGTCGACGCCGCACAGCGACGCGGCAATCGCGACGAACAGCGGGTAGTGCAGATAGCTGCCGGTCAGCGACGGCGCACGCAGATTGTCGAAGCCGTACGTCGCGCCGGGCAGATCGATCGGGAAGACGTTCTGCTGCTGCGCGAGCGCGACACCCGCCTCGATCAGCGCGATCAGCACGAGCCCCGCATAGGCGACGCGCGGCTGCACGAAGCGCCTCTGATAGTTCGAGATCGCGTAGAAGTAGATGAACAGCGTGAAGATGAAGACGAACAGATAGGACGGCCCGAACTCACCGGTGAGCGCGAGCGTCGCGACGATCGACAGCCCGGTCGAGAACAGCATGCCCACGAGGAAGCCGAACGACAGGCGTCCTTCGTCGCGGAAGTAAGCGGCGATCGCCGTCGGCGAGATGTACCACACGAGCAGCCCGACGATACCGCCGACCTGGATCAGATAGGCGGCGTCCTTGCCGATCAGATACTCGAGCACGCCGCGCGAGGCACACAGCACGACGGCCAGCAGATAGGCGATGGTTGCGATCATGGCGTCAGGCCTGATACGCCACGGAGGCGTTGACGTTGACCGGATCACCGCGGTAGATGCGCTCGATCACGTCCTGGAACTCATCGATTTCGCAGACGTTGAGCAAGGTGCCGTCGTGCTCGACGCCTTCCGCGCCGAGCGGCGTCGAGACGACCGGCAGTTTCGCCGCGAGCATTTCGAGCGTCTTGAGCTTGACGCCGGCGCCCGACAGCAGCGGCACCACGCCGATATCGGCGGACTCGAAGTACTTGCCCGGATTTTCGACGAAGCCGGTCACGCAAATATCGTCGCTATTCAGGCGCTTTACGCGGTCGCTCGGATCGGAGCCGACCACGAACAGCTTCAGTAGCAGACCACGCCGGCGCAGCGGCAGAAAAATCGTGTCGATGAAATTGAGCAGCGCCTCTTCGTTCTCACGGCGTTGCATCGCCCCCCAGAACAGGATGTTGCCTTTCTCGACCGTGTCTTTCGAGCGCCGCACTTCCTTCAGAAACGCCGGCAGTGAGATCGGCACGACCTGCAACGCGCCGACCCCGGGGTACAGGCCGTTGATCAGCTGCGCGTCCTTGCTGGACAGCACGAGCACCTTGTCGGCCAGCTTCAGCAGACGCTGCTCGAGCATGAAGGTCTGCCGGGTGAACAGCCATCCTTCGATGGACTTGACGCGCAATATGACCTGGATCTGCAAGTCATGCGCGCACATCACGATCTTCACGCGGTCGTAGAAACGCTCGCGCAGATTCTGGGCATACGCAAAGCATTGCGAGAACTCGAGCCGCACGGTGTCGTATCGGTTCCGGTCGACGAGCTCGCAGAGGAACTTGCCGATCGCGGGCTTATACCGCGAGAACAGGCGCGGTGAAAAAGTCAGCGGATTCGCGAGGAACGACGGAATCAGGTCGAACCGGCTCACGTACTGGATGTACACGTTGCGCACGTTCGCGCGAAACTCGATGGCTTTTTCGTCGACCGGCACGCGCGACACGATCAGCACGTCGAGCTCCGATTCCGCGCTCAGTTTGATCAGGTAGTCGTAGGCCAAACGGTGGCCAGCTTGCGGCGCGTTTTTCTGAGGCAGAAAAGGCGTGACAAATAGCTGTTTCATCCGGGTAGTCCCTTGCCTGTACGGTATGCGCTCGGCAGGCGCGGCCGTAAGATCCCTTCGCATTGCCATGTTGCTGTTCTGATCGGTCCAGTCGGGCGCTACGCCCCGCACCGCGGGCGCGTCGCGAACCAGGCGCCCGGGCTTATCTGTCGTACGGTTTGTAGATGTAGGCCGCGTAGCGATAGCGTCCGTAGCCGTAGCTGTAGCGTCCCGGCCGCATCCGCAGTCCGTTCATGATCACGCCGCGCACCGGCAGGCCGACCTTCTGCATCTGGCGGACCGACTCGCGCAGCTCGCCGATGCCCGTGACACCCTGACGCGCGACGAAGAACGTCGTACCTGCCACGCAGGCGAGCCGGACCGCATCCGCGGCGAGCAGCACCGGCGGTCCGTCGAGCAGCACGACGTCGTAGCCGGTCGCGACCTGGCGCAGCACCGCGTCGAGCCGTGTGTTCGACAGCACGTCGCTCGGGCTCGCCACCTGGCGGCCGCTCGCGATGAAGTCGACACCCTGGAAACGGGTCGCGCGAATCAGCTCTTCGGGACGGTACGCGCCCTGGATCAGATCGGTGAGGCCAGGACCGCGATCGCCGCCGAGATGCCGATGCAGGAAGCCGCGACGCAGGTCGCCGTCGATCAGCAGGACGCGCTTGCCGGTCGCACCGATTACCGCGGCGAGATTCAGCGACACGAACGACTTGCCGATGCCCGGCGTCGGGCCCGTGATCAGCACGATATGGTTGCGCGCCTTGGTCATCGTGAATTCGAGCGCGGTGCGAAAGCCACGCAGACTTTCGATGGCCGGATCGATCACCGCTTCGCCCGCAAGCACGAGCGCCTTCGATTCCGGACGGCGACGGCTGTGCGCGAACCGCTCTTCCTGACGGCTGAACGGCACGCTCGCGTAGACCGGCAAACCGGTGCGCAGCTCGACTTCGTACGGATCGTCGATCGCGTCGAACAGACGTTGACGCACGAGCGCGATCACCGAGCCGACGAACACGCCCAGCATCAGCGCGCCGATGATGATCAGCAGCGGCTTGGGCCGCACCGGCGTATCGGGCGCGACGGCGCCGTCGACGATGCGCACGTTGCCGGACTTGCCCGCCTTGATCAGCTTCAGCTGTTCGAGCGTATTGCGCAGCGACGTATCGAGCTCGGTGCCGACCTGCACGTCGCGCTGCAGGCGCAGCACGTTCTGCTCGAGCGGCGGCAGCGATTGCGTCCGGCTCGCGAGATCTTTCGCTTCCTGTTGCGCCGCATGCAACTGCGCGTTGACCGACTGCACGGCCGGATGCTGGTCGGTGAAGCGCGTCAGCAGTTCATTGCGCTTCTGTTGAAGTTCCGCGAGCCGCGTCTGCGCCTGAACCGACAGTTGCAGCAGGTTGGTCGCTTCCTCGCCGAGATCGACGGTGCCATGCTTCGCGCGGAAGTCGTTGAAGCGCGTTTCCGAAGCGGAAAGCTGCTGGCGCATTTCCGGAAGCTGTATTTCGAGGAAACGGATCGAACGCTCCGCTTCCTCGGATTTGCGCTTCAGGTTCTGGCTCACGTATTCGCCAGCGATGGTCGCGAGAATCGCGCTGATCTTCTTCGGATCGCTGCCTTCGAGCGACACGCCGAGGATGTCCGATTCCTTGCCTTTTTCCGAGATCGTCAGTTCCTTGCGCAGCTTTTCGGTCGTCGTCAGCGCGGATTGGCGCCGCACTTCGAAGGTCGCGCCGGGCTTCGCCTCGATCCGGTCGACGACGAGCGTGAGCGGCCCGTAGTTGGTCGTCGCGCTCAGCGGTTGGCCGACCGTGCCTTCGAGCTTCAGCTTGCCGTATTGCAACTCGTAGCTCGATCCCTCGCCCATCTTCAGCACGAACGGACGGTCGAATAGCTCTTCGGGGACGTCGAATTTCGACACCGTGATGCGCTCGTTGCCGTACACGTAGCCGTGCGGTCCCGGCGTCGACAGGTGATCGGAATGACGGGCGAGCCAGCGGCCGAACAGCGGGAAGTAGCGCGGCGCCGCTTCGATGTCGAGATTGAGCTTGTCGACCGCGCGGCCCACCACCATGCGCGAGCCGATCACCTGTGCCTCGCCTGACGTCGCGGTCTTCACGTCGAACATCGCGGACACGTCGCCGATCACGCTCCTGGACGAGGTACCCGCGTTCTCCTCGACCTGCACCAGAATGTCCGCGCGATACACGGGTTGGGAGAACACCGAATAGGCGATGCCGAGCGCGACCGCGATGGCCGTCGTGATGGCAATCAGCTTGCGATTGTCGTACAGCGCATCCAGATAATTCGCGAAGCCTGCCGGCGCATGTTCGCTGTTGTTGTTCCGGCTATCGAATGGTGCACTGCCTTGGTTCATGCGAGTTCTCCCAAAGTCTCGACGGTTTGCCACTTGTTCTCGGCGCCGGGACCGGCACGTCGCCGCATCCAGTCACGCCCGTGTCCAGCGAGCTGACCGCCTCGATCGGACGGGGGTAGCTGATTTACGCCACATCGGCTACCTTTGTGTGTAACAGCGCCTATGCGAGGTCGGCTCTTTTCCCTAACATCGCATCACATGCTTTCTTACGGATCCCGAAATGAAAAAGCTTCTTGCCGCCGTAATGCCCGTATTGCTGAGCGCCCAGGTGGGTTACGCCCAGAGCATCGTGTCCGCCGCCTCTTCGGCTTATGCGCCGAGTTATGTCGCCAAACACTCGCAACTCGACGCGATGACGCCTCATGCGGCCAGTTCCACCACGCTCTACGGCTCCTCGTCGGATTTCGCGTACGCTAAAAAGAACCGCTATGTCGCGCCCAACGTGTACACCCAAACGAAAAACAGCCTTCCGAAGCAGAAACGTACAAGCGTTGCACAGCCTGTCCGCGGCAAGAACTCAGCGGACCCCTACGGCAGCGATTTGTGGAATTCAGACCAGACCTACGCGTCTCCCGAGACCGCCGATCCGTACAGCGTGCGCTGAGCTGTAGCGCATCACCGTCTGGACCCCCCGTATCGCCGATGTGGCCGCTTGCGGCCACATTCCTGTTTGGTTTGAACTGACTGCCGGGCCCGGTCGCGAAGATTCCCCGATTAGCCGCGTCTCGTCCGCCGTTTTTCCACGCAAACGCTCACGACATGCACATGCTTTTGTTCTGATGAGTCTGGCTTTTTCGCCGACCCATTGAGCCGGTCATCGCCAACTCCGCGCCGTCACCGCGGCTTCGTTTACTCTTTCGAGCCACGCGCTTCAGCGCTCGATAAAATGCCTTTCCTTGGCGATCATAATATTCAGAGAGCCCGTCCTTACAACGTTCGGCAGCGCACACAAAAGCCGATTGCTACAGGATTGCTTCAGACAAATCACGCGATAAAAAACACGCGTTTAAAGCGACGATAACGGCATGGATATACACGCCGTTTGCCACAATCAGCGCCGACTATTTTCAGGGCGCCGGACGCGGATTATCCGCATAGCGCGCGCGACGGCGCGACGACGCGACGTGCGTCGAACTTTCGCCGATGTGCATGATTTCAGCCAGACGACGCGCGTAATGCTCGGGCAGATATTCTTCGACGTCGTACTTTCTGTGCTCATCGGCCAGATGAATGGCGAGTTCGCCGAGCGCCTGTTTCAGACTGCCCGGATCGAACTTGAACTTGATCTTGTTGCCGACCGATTCCGCGGTCACCGCCATGCTGCCGCCATCGCGAACCAGCACCGGCAGACCGAGCATCGCCGCCTCGATCACGACGAGCGGCGCGTTCTCCGCGCCCACCGACGGCACGACCACCGCATCGGCGAACTCGCGCATGGCGGGAAACAACTGCTGCTGCGGCATCGTGCCGAACAGAATCAGCTTGCGCTGTGCGATCAGCGACGCGTAGCGCTGCTCGATCGCCGCGCGGTCCGGGCCGTCGCCGTACACGCCGATGCAATTGATGCGCTCGAAGCCCGTCGCCTCGCAGAGCGTCAGAAATTGCAGCAGGCCTTTCTCCGGCGAGATCCGTCCGACGAACGCGATGTTGAAGCGCTCCTTGTCACGCACCGTAACGATTGGCATCGCGCTCGGCACCGCCGACGGATTGTGCACGATGACCGTATTCTCGATGCCGACGCGATGCAGCGCCTGCTGCATGAACAGGCTCGGACACAAGATCCTGTCGAACACGCGCGCGGGCTGATAGGCCGCGCGCACCGCGTGCCACCACGCCTTCGTCATCAGATCGTGCACGAGGCCCTTCGGCGTCGGCCGCAACGTGAAGACCGCGCGCGTGCGCAGCACATCGAGCGGCAGAATGATCGGACGCTTATCCTTGTCGAAGTACTGCAGCGACGGGTTGTAGTAGACGAGGTGATAGTCGTGGCAGGTGTGATACGCGCGATAACCGAACTGACGCTCGTGCCGCGCGATCACGCTGAGAATCGAAGGCGACAGCACGTTGTGGTAGTTGTGCACCATCAGCCGATGCGGCCGGAAACGATGCAGCGCCTTTTCGAGCGCGCGCGCGGCGGTCGTGTTCCAGGAGCGCGACAGCATCGTCGAGCGCGCGGAAAACTGGCTATCGTCGAAACGCTCGACCTCGACGCCGGGCAGCGTGCCCAACAGCTCGGCCGATTGTTGATAGACCACTTCCGCGCCGCCCATGTGCGCGTAATCGTTGATCACCAGTACCCTGCAGCGCTGCATGTCCCCTCCTGTCGTATGCCCCTCGTGCCGTCTCGCGAAACAGCCGGACGGCGTTGCCCGGACGAATCGCTTCGTCCAGGCGCTCCCTCTGTTCAAAACTGCGGAAACTTGCCGCGCCAGCCTCCACCCTCGCGCAGATAGCGCAGAAACAGCGCAATGCCGCTCAATTGCGCCGCGAAGCGCAGCGTCGATGCCGCATCGTCGATGATGATCGTGCGCAGCCGGTACGGATCGGTGTGCTGATCGTTCCAGCCGATGTCGCAGGTGCGCGCGGTTTTGAAGCCCGCGGCCCGCACGAACGCCACTTCGCGTTCGCCGTAATTGCCGTTCGGATACGCGAAGTGCTCGCACGGTTGTTGCAGCAGCGCCGCGATCTCATGGCGGCTATCGCGGATTTCGGCCTCGCTTTCAGCGTCGCTGCAATGCGTGAGGATCGGATGGAAGCGCGTATGCGCCTGGAAGTCGATGTGCTCGCGCATCGCCTGCATCGCTTCGATCGACAGGCCGGTCGGCCGGTCATCGCCGTCCTGCTGGTAGCCTTGGGCCGCCAGCGCGGCGAGGCGCTCGTCGTTCGTCATCCGCTTCAGACGTTCATGGCCGACGCGCAGCGAGCCCGGATGCAGCCACCAGTGACTGCGCGGCCGTCCGACGATGCGGCTGCACAGGAAGATCGTCGGGCGCACGTTGTGCTTGATGAACACCGGCAACAGCTTCGCGTTGCCCGCGTGGCCGTCGTCGAGCGTGATCGCCACGCGTGGCCGGCCGCGGCCGGGCGCGCTGACGTCGGTCAACGGCACGAACTCGCACAGCTTGCGGAGATAAGTCAGGTGACGGTCGAGCGTGTCCGGATCGGGATCGTGATAAAGCAGCACGGCCACGCGATCGCGCCACAGCACCTTGCGCGTGAACCACGCGAGACCCGAAATCAAGACGAAGCCCGCGAGCATCTCCTTCACGAGCATCTTGTAGCGCTTCATGCGGCGCCCGCGGTAGCTGTCGGACAGGTGCGAGCGCGCAGGCGCGCCCGTTGCTTGGGTTTTATTCACCTGAGCGCTCCGGCATGGGTGCATGGGCGACGGGCCACGTGCGTTGCCGCGCACCCGCTTTCAACGAACCGATGATGTGCCGCGCCACGGTCGGCGACGCGTGCTTGGTTCCATAGACGAAGCGCATCACGGGCCCGAAGCTGTGCGCGCACGCGGGTCCGATCACATAGAGGCCGCGCACGCGCGTTTCGTAGTGCGACGTCAGGTCGGGCAAGCCGCCCTGATTCGAAATCGCGTCGGCCAGATCTTGGGACAGGAACGCGTGCTGCCGCATGTCGGTTTTGAAACCGGTCGCGGCGATCACGTGATCGGCGCTCACCCGCGCTTGCTTGCCATCGCTCAGCACGTTCAGTACGACGCGGTCGTTTTCGATCGCCGCGGAGCGCACCACGGTGCGATGCGAGATCTGCACCTTGCCGACCACGCGATCGTGCAGCCACCACGCGCCGGACGCGCCGTACGTGTGCTCCATGATCTGCTTGCGGCGTCGCGGGTCGAGCATGTGGAACACGCCGGGAAACTCGGACAGGAACAGCGAGCGCCAGCCGCGCCCCAGTCCCGCGTCGGGCCCCTTGATGCGCGACAGGATGTTGCGACCGCCCTGCGGCCGCTCGTGCCACACCACGCTGCTCTCGCGCATCAGCACATGGGCGCGCGCGCCGAGCTCGTTGAGCAGCGCGGACAGCCCGAGCGCCGACTGCCCGCCGCCGACGATCGCAATGTCCTTGCCGCGCGCCCACTCGAGGGTCCCATACAGCTCCGAATGCGACGCATATCGCGCCGGCAAGTCCCGCAGCGCCGGCGGGGTTTGCGCGAAGCCCTTCAGGCCGAGCGCGATCACGACTCTGCGCGCGGCGAGCGAGCGGCCGTCGCTGAGCGACAGCCGGAACTGATCGCCGACGCGGCGCAATGCGAGCACGTCGACCGGCTGGATTTCGCCGACCAGATTCGCCTGGAACCACAGCCCGTACTCGACGAAGGTTTCGAGCGGCAGCGCCATGCCGAGCGGTTGGTAAGGCAGCCCTGTCAGGCGGCAGTAGTCTTCGACGGTAAAGCCGCTGCGCGGCGCGTGCAGGCTCGACGCGAAAGCCTCGGAGCGCAGCAGCATGCCGGGCGGCATGTAGTTGCGCCACGCTCCCATCGGTTCCCCGAGGATCTGGTGATCCACGCCGGCGGCCTTCAGATGCGCGGCAAGAGATGACCCGTAGGGCCCCGCGCCAATGATGATGGTATCGGTCAAAGACATGCTGGTCTCCAGGGGAACGGCATTCGTTGCCAGCGTCAGGCTTTGGCCTGACGCGACTCGGGCGCCCTGATCGCTTTTTTCCAGCTGCGCTTCATGCGTCGCAGCGGATTCATCACGACATAGTGCTGCAACGCTGGGAACGGGTCGTTCCAGCGGAAATAGCCATCGAAAATTTTCGTGCGCTCGCTCAGCAATTCGGGCGGCGGCCGGTCGGAAAACGTCGCGCGCCACGCGACCGGTTGCCGGCTCAGGCGCTCGACGGGCAATGGCAGGCCGAGTTCATGCCGGTACGCGGCAAGCGGAATGTTGACGCCGCACAGCGTCGCGATCTCCTCCTGCCAGTCCGTGCGGCCGACCGTGGGCTCGACCATCACGAACTCGTTGTAGTTGTCGTCCCACTTGTACTCGATACTGCCCATGCCGTCGAAACCGGCCAGCTCGGCGAAGCGCCGCGTCAGCGGTTCGAGCGTCGCGCGCGCTTCGGGCGCGGCCACGCAGATCGCGGTATTGCCGACACCCGGCGGCGAGCTCAACACCTTGCGGCCGGTGAACATGCTGACCATGTTGCCGTCGGCGCCGCGATAGAACAGCGTGAAGTGGATGTTGCTGTCAGGCCCCTCGATCCACTCCTGCGCGATGATGCCACCCGGCGTCGCGAGCATCGCGATAGCGCGATCGCGTGCATGCTGCAGCATGTCGACGCGCACCGCGCGTTCTTTCTCGCCGCGCAGCACGTTGCGCTTGTCGTCCGGTTTCAGCACGCACGGGTAGCGCAATTCGGCCAGCCTTTCGATGTCGGCAAGCTTGTCGAGCACGACCGAGCGCGGCACCGGAAAGCCATGCCGCTGCGCGAATTCGTGAAAGCGCGCCTTGCTCGACAACATCTTGACGGTGTCGTCGGCCGGCAAGCGGAACCGATACCAGTGCGACAAAGCCGCCCGATTTTCCGACACCGCATGCACCGCGTCTTCGTCGGTCAGAATCAGAACTGGCAGACGATCGAACCGCTTGCCGAGTTCGATCATTTCATCAACGAATATTTTCCCGACAAAACTCTTTACCTGATGCGCATGAACGTGTCGGCACCACGTCGCCGCGCGGGTCCTCGTATCGACTGCGATAACCGGAACGCGGGCCTGCGCGAGCGATCGCGCCACCCCCAGTCCGTTCAACTCTGCTCCAACGATAACCCCTGCCGATTGACCTGAGTCGTATGCGCTCGCCATAGTGTCGATATCCTTGCTTCGTACGTGCGTGGACCCTCGAAGACAGTCTTCGAGACTCCACGCGATCGAATTATCGAATCGGATAGAAATCCTTTTTTGTCGCCTCGCGGGGGCGCTTTGGCGTTAAAGCTTGGTTCCGGCGGCATGCATGCATGAGCGCGGCAGGCACGTCCTGGCACGCGCCGTGTGTCGAATCATGGTCTTGCGATTTACCGCAGCGTGAGCATTGCGCTGCTCTTGCCTTGACCTACTTTACGTTTCGGCCTGATCTCGATACGTGCGCCGGCGCACAGAGAACAATAGAAAGTAAGAAAGGAAGAAAACCCTTTAGAAAGGCGCAGAGCCTTATTCCGTAAGGGTTTCGGAGATTTCGCCATTGTTATGTAAAAAGGTTGCGAAGCATTAATTTATTGCAACGCAATAATGGCGGGAAAAAACTTTCTAATGGGACTATAAAGTGCTGGATCGCACAAAAGATACGCGCTGCGAATGCTATTCGTAGCGCATCGGAAAATGCTTATTTACCTTCGCTCAAGCCGCGCTCGAGCGCCGCGACACCCGCCGGCAGATCGACGTTGACGCCGAGATCGACCATCGTGCGGCCCAGCGCATGCACGGTGCGAAACAGGTTGTGCTCGCGGCACTGTTCGCCCATCTGGCCGATACGCACGATCGGCAGACCGAACGAGCCGGAGATTTCCACCTGATGCTGCCGCGAGATATGCGCGCAGACGTCGGCGGGACTGAGGCCGTCCGGCACGTCGATGCCGACCACCGAATTCAGGCGGCAATTCTCCGGCGCATACAGTTGCAGGCCCATCGCGGTGACGCCTTGTTGCAACGCGAGCGAGCATTTCAGATGGCGCGCGAAGCGCTTCTCCAGCGTCTCCGCGCAGACGAGCCGCAGCGCCTCGTGCAGCGCGAGCACGCCCGACACCGGCGCCGTGTAGTGATACCCGGCGTTGTGCCAGAAGTTTTCCGCCAGCGACGCATCGAGGCACCAGTGCGTATTGGGCGCCGTGCGGCCTTTGACGCGCGCCCAGGCCGCGTCTGAAAACGCAATCAGCGACACGCCCGGAATCGATGACAAGCCCTTCTGACCGCCGGTGATCACCGCGTCGATGCCCCAGGTATCCATTTCGAGCGGCATCGTGCTCAGCGTGCAGACGGCGTCGACGATCACGAGCGCGCCCGCTTCCTTCGCAAGCGCGGCGATGTCTTTCAGATGATGATTCCACACGGTGTTCGAGGTCTCGCCCTGCACGACCGTGACGACCTCGGGACGCTCGCGGCGCAGCGCGTCGGCGATCTGGTCGAGACTCGCGACCGTGCGGTCCGCGACTTCGAGCATGCTCACGCGCGCGCCGACGCGCCGGCCCATTTCGCCCATGCGGTCGCTGAAGAAGCCGTTCTTGATGCACAGCATGCGCGTGCCTTCCCACGCGAGATTGGAGATCGCCATCTCCATCGCGCCCGATCCCGGTCCCGCGACGCCGAGCACCCACTTCGACTGCGTTTGGAACACGTAGCGCGCCATCGTTTTCACCTGGTTCACCACCTTCGCCATCGTGCCGCCCAGATGGTTGATCACGATCGCATTGGCCTTCGCGACCGCGGCGGGAATCGGCACGGGGCCGGCGCCCATCATCAGCAGCGGTTCTTCGGGAAGGATGGCGTCGAGTGATTCGACAATTGGACAGGGGACGGACGAAGCAACGGTAGTGGAGGTTGAAGTCGGCATGATCGGTATATGAATGTGAAGCGCAAAGGAACGAACGGCCTCGCGGCAGGCACGCCGCTCGAGGCCGTTCGTCCGATCATTCACCGAACCGCACGATCGCGCAAGTTTTTTGGCCAAGGTAGCCAGCCGTCATGCGCGAGCGGTACCCGCGTTCACCACATCACCCTACTCTTTCATTCGCGAAGTCGCCTAACATCGAGAAACAGCTTCTTCGGAGCCCGATATGCGCACGATCCTGTTCAGCAGTCGTCAATACGACGTCGATACATTCACCGAGGCCAATGCCGCGCATGGCTATGAACTGCATTTCCAGGAATCCCCTCTCGACAGCGAGACCGCGATCCTCGCGCATGGCTACGACGTGGTCTGCCCATTCGTCAACGACAGCGTCGACGCCGCCACGCTCGAACGGCTTCATGCGGGCGGCACGCGCATGATCGCGCTGCGCTCGGCGGGCTTCAATCACGTCGACCTCGCGGCGGCCGAGCGGCTCGGCATGCCGGTCGCACGCGTGCCGGCCTACTCGCCGTACGCGGTCGCCGAACATGCGGCCGGGCTGATTCTCGCGCTGAACCGGCGCCTGCCGCGTGCGGTCGCGCGCACGCGCGAAGGCGACTTCTCGCTGCATGGGCTGCTCGGCTTCGACCTGCATGGCAAGACGGTCGGCGTGATCGGCGCGGGCATCATCGGCCGGGTATTCGCGCGCATCATGGCGGGCTTCGGCATGCAGGTGCTCGCCTACGATCCGGGGCCGCCGGCCGACGAACTGCTCGCCCTCGGCGCGCGCTACGTGCCGCTCGATACCTTGCTCGCCGAATCGGACGTCGTCAGTCTGCATTGCCCGCTGTTGCCCGACACCTATCACCTGATCGACCGCGCCGCGCTGGCGAAGATGAAGCGCGGCGCGATGCTGATCAACACCGGGCGCGGCGGGCTCGTCGAGGCGAACGCACTGATCGGCGCGTTGAAGGACGGCCAGCTCGGCCATCTCGGGCTCGACGTGTACGAGGAAGAAGGCGGCATCTTCTTCGAGGATCATTCGAATCTGCCGCTACAGGACGACGTGCTCGCGCGTCTGTTGATGTTTCCGAACGTGATCGTCACCGCGCACCAGGCGTTCTTCACACGCGAGGCGATGACCGAGATCGCGCAGACCACGCTCGCGAACATCGCGGCGTGGCAGGCGGGCACGCCGCGCAACGTCGTGCAGGCGGGGTAGCCGTGATAACCGTGGCGTACGCGAATTGCCGCGGACCACGAAAGTTAGACGTCGCTGTCGCTGCCCGATTGGGTCGCGCGAATCGCGGTGCGGGCATCATCGGCCGCGCCGCACAGCTCACGCAGCAATCCCGCCTCGCGCTCGTGCACTTCGACCGGACACCAGCGCGCGCCCGCCTCGGCCAGATAGCGCGCGCGATGCTGGCCGTTGCGAAACGCCACCACCCCCTCGCGCTCGATGCCGACCCAGCCGAGCAATCCCGGCGCGCGACGCGTGGAGATCGTCACGTACGGCATCTGCGGAATGCGCGGGCTGTCGGGATCGAGAAACTCGCGAATGCCGCGGACCTTACCCGAGTGCCATTCGGCGACTGGCTTCAGCACGTAATCGGTGTTGTCGCGATCCGCGCACACGAGCAGCTTGCGCAGATCGACGAGCACGACCTGGTGACGTGTGCCGTCGGCGACGAAGACGCGCTTCAGGCGCACATGGTCGTACCACGAGTGGTCCTGCAACGGCACGACCCACACCGTTCCGGCGCAGGCTGGCGCGGAGGCCGGCGATGAATTGGGCAAAGGCAAGGACAAAGGTAGGCTCGGCAAGCTGGCGACAGGACGCCAGCGCATCAATAGAGCGCTAACGCTACGAGCCGGATGTGATGGAAACATGACAACTCACCGGATTAATTACGCTGCATGAGCGTGCTGCAACACTGCCGGATCAACAGGCCAGCAGCGACCTTCAGGTACCCTTAAGTACATAACGATGATAGCCAACCAATATTTCAATAACCATGTGCGAATCGAGTCGAATGACGGCAACGGCGTCGCTACGATCGTGCTGGAGAGGCCCGCGCAGCGCAACGCGGTCGATCGCCAGGTGGCCGATGCGTTGAGCGCCGCGTTCAGCCGCTTCGAGGCGGAGCCCGCGTGGCGCGCGGCCGTGCTGTTCGGCGCGGGCGGCACGTTTTGCGCGGGCGCGGACCTCAGCGCGTTTGCCGACGACGCGCGCCGCAACGAGTTGCATGCGGACGGCAGCGGCCCCGGTCCAATGGGACCGACGCGCATGCATTTCAGCAAGCCGGTGATCGCCGCGATCGCCGGCTATGCGGTGGCGGGTGGGCTCGAGCTTGCCGCGATGTGCGACCTGCGCGTCGTCGAGGAAGATGCGGTGCTCGGCGTGTTCTGCCGGCGTGTCGGCATTCCGCTGATCGACGGCGGCACGATCCGGCTGCCGCGACTGATCGGTCTGTCGCGTGCGCTCGATCTGATCCTGACCGGCCGCGCGGTCGATGCGCGCGAGGCGCTTTCGTTCGGGCTCGCCAACCGCGTGGTGCCGAAGGGCGAAGCGCGCGCGGCCGCCGAGCAACTGGCCGCGGAGCTCGCCGCGTTTCCGCAGGCGGCGCTGCTCGCCGATCGTCGCTCCGCGCTCGAGAACAGCACGCTGGACGATCTCGCCGAGGCATTGCGGCGCGAAGGCGCGGGCGGCTACGCGGCGGTCTTCGCCGAAGGCGTGGCGGGCGCGGCGCGCTTTGCGTCCGGCGCGGGCCGTCATGGCGACGCGTTCGACGCGGATCGCGGATAAGTCGGCAACGCGCGATCGGTGACAGGTTTGCAATCGCCGGTTGCGACACCCCCGCGCGCACGAGACCTGGTTTACCGAAACGAACAGGAGGAAGTGCGATGGCGACGATCTACCGGGAAATCGCCGTGGCAACCACCGCGGCCGATGCATGGGCCGCGCTGCGCGATCCCGCCGGGGTCGCCCGCGTATTCGCGGGCGTGCTGATCGCGGCGCGCATGGAAGGCGACCTGCGCTGGGTCACCTTCGCCGACGGCACCGTGGTCGAGGAACGCGTGATTGCCGTCGACGATGCCCACATGCGGCTCGCCTACTCGGTGGGCGGCGGGCGCTTCGAGCATCATCATGCGACGCTGCAGGTCGTGGCGGACACGTCCGCACATTGCCGCGTGATCTGGATCGCCGACTTCAAGCCCGACGATCGCAGCAACGTGGTCGAAGCGCTGACGGATGCGGGCTGCGCGGCACTCGGGCGCAACCTCGCGCGGCGCTGAACGCCGCCCGGCGGCTCGGGCTCCGCCGCCGCGTTCCACAAAAAACAACACTTTCCGGACAGCCTGCAAGCCAGATTTGACTTAGGTAGAATCCCCTACTGTTTTTCCCTATCCCGGCGACAGCGTTTCCGCCTTCGGAATCGCCCGCCCGGCGCCCGTTGTTCGCGCCGCTTCACGCGTCACACCCCATCATCGCCATGCCATTGCCTCTGCTTGCCCTTGCCGTTGCCGCGTTTGGAATCGGTACCACCGAGTTCGTCATCATGGGCCTGTTGCCCGATGTCGCGCGCGATCTGTCCGTGTCGATTCCGGCGGCTGGCATGCTGGTGTCCGCGTATGCGCTCGGCGTCACGATCGGCGCGCCGATCGTCGCGATCGCGGTTGCCAACATGCCGCGCAAAAAGGCCCTGATGAGCCTGATCGGCGTGTTCATCGTCGGCAATCTGCTGTGCGCGATCGCGCCCGGCTACGCGGTGCTGATGGCCGCGCGCATCGTCACCGCGTTCTGCCACGGCGCGTTTTTCGGCATCGGCTCGGTGGTCGCGGCCGGGCTCGTCGCGCCGAATCGCCGCGCGCAGGCAATCGCGCTGATGTTCACCGGCCTCACGCTCGCCAACGTGCTCGGCGTGCCGCTCGGCACCGCGCTCGGCCAGGCGGTCGGCTGGCGCGCTACTTTCTGGGCCGTGACCGGCATCGGCGTGCTGGCGGCGGCCGCGCTCGCGGTGTGCCTGCCCGCGAAGATCGAGATGCACAAGGCGAGCCTCGTGCGCGAATTCAGCGTGCTGAAGAACCCGCAGGTGCTGATGGTGCTCGGTATCAGCGTGTTCGCGTCGGCAAGCCTGTTTTCGACCTTCACCTACATCACGCCGATTCTCGAAGACGTGACCGGCTTCACGCCGCACGCGGTCACCCTGGTGCTGCTCTTGTTCGGCCTCGGCCTGACGGTCGGCAGCACGCTCGGCGGCAAGCTCGCGGACTGGCGGCTGATGCCCTCGCTGGTCGCGTTCCTGATGGCGATCGTCGTGATCCTGTGCGTGTTCGCGGGCACGATGCACGCGCGCACTCCGGCGATGCTGACCGTGTTCGTGTGGGGGGTGCTCGCATTCGCGATCGTGCCGCCGCTGCAGATGCTGATCGTCGATCGGGCGAGCCACGCGCCGAATCTGGCGTCGACGCTGAATCAGGGGGCGTTCAACCTCGGCAACGCGACCGGCGCATGGCTCGGCGGCATGGCGATCGGCGCCGGCGCGCCGCTGACGACGCTGCCGTGGGTCGGCGTCGCGACCGCGCTCGGCGCGCTGTTGTTGACGTTGTGGTCGGTGTCGATCGAGCGGCGGGTGGCGGTGGCGGGGTGAGCTGGCCGGCTCGAAGTCGTCCGTGTCTCACCGGTACAGTATTGCGTCAGCGCTCGCGATCGGCGTCGATGACGACAAGCGCCTCACGCAAATCCGTCTGCGCGGCCTGACCATACGGCCGCGACGCGGCAAAGACGCGCGCGACCCACACGCGTAGTAGCATCCCCGCCGATGAAAGTCATCTTCACCCGCGATTTCCTCGCGCTGATCCTGAGCGTCGCTGTCGTCGGACTCGGCAGCGGCGCCACACTTCCCCTCACCGCTCTCGCGCTCGCTCAAGCCGGTTACGGCACCGACCTGGTCGGTCTGTTGACCGCCGCGCAGGCGGGCGGCGGTCTCGCCGTGGTGCCGCTCGCCGGCTGGATCGCGGGGCGCTTCGGTGGCCGCCAGGTGATCGTCGGCGTGTTGATGAAAACGGTCGGCCATGATGCCGTGGTCGGCGTGCTGGTGTGCCCGGCGCTCGCGTTTCTGGCGGCGGCGCGGCGGGAGCGTCGGCGGATCGCGCTGCGGGCGCCGAGTTGACGAATAGACGCTAATTGCTGGCTTTTACGATCTATACGCAGGGTGATAATCTCACCCCACGTTGCGCGGACACTCGACGAACGGCCCATATTTCGTGGCGCCGCCGCAAGCAACGGGGGAGTCCGCCATGGTCTCGATGCGCCTGTTGCTCCGTGCCAGCCTGTTGGGCACGGCGATCGCGGTAGCCGCGATCGTCGCGGCGAACTGTGGAGGCGGCGGAGGCGGAGACAGCAGTGCCCCGACGGGCGCGAGCGT
The DNA here is from genome assembly GCF_014397665.1 of Paraburkholderia sp. UCT2. NCBI lineage: Bacteria > Pseudomonadati > Pseudomonadota > Betaproteobacteria > Burkholderiales > Burkholderiaceae > Paraburkholderia > Paraburkholderia sp. UCT2. Next base: position 85,016 of record NZ_VZQO01000023.1, on the reverse strand, counting down.
AGGCGTCGGCGGCAGCGGCGCGTCCGGCGCATCGGCCCCGGCCGCAGCGAGCGGCGGCAGCACCACCAGCGGTGGCACCACGAGCGGCGGCACCACCACCGGTAGCACCGGCGGCTCGGGCAGCGGCTCGGGCACCCCGATGGGCGGCACATCGGCGGCAGCCGTGCACGACGTGCTCACCTATCACGACGACATCGCGCGCACCGGCCAGAACCTCGGCGAAACCACGCTGACGCCCGCCAACGTGGCGGCTTCGACGTTCGGCAAGGTCGGCTTCTTTAGCGTCGACGGCAAGGTCGACGCGCAGCCGCTATACGTCGCTGCGCTGGCGATCGCGGGCGGCACGCACAACGTGCTGTACGTCGCGACCGAGAACGACAGCATGTACGCATTCGATGCCGACACCGGCGCGACCCTGTGGCAGGTGCGCACACTCGGCACCGGCGAAACCCCGAGCGACGACCTCGGCTGCACCCAGATCGTGAACACCATCGGCATCACCTCGACACCGGTGATCGACCGTTCGCGCGGCACGCACGGCACGATCTACATGGTCGCGATGTCGAAGGACGCGGCCGGCGGCTACCATCATCGCATTCACGCGCTCGACCTCGCGACCGGCGCCGAGCTGCTGAACGGTCCCACCGAAGTCGCCGCCTCTTACCCGGGCAGCGGCGCGGGTAATACGAACGGCGTCTTGCCGTTCACCACGTCGTTGTACGCGGAGCGCGCGGGGCTGCTGTTGCTCGGCAATACGGTCTACACGTCATGGACCTCGCACTGCGACCACGGCGGCTATACGGGCTGGATCATGGGCTACGGCGCCGACACGTTGCAGCAGACCACCGTGCTCAACCTGGCGCCTAACGGCATCGGCGGCGCGATCTGGATGAGCGGCGCGGGACCGGCGTCGGACGGCTCGTCGATCTATCTGCTCGATGCCAACGGCACGTTCGATACGACGATGACGTCGAGCGGCTTCCCCGCCAACAAGGATTTCGGCAATACGTTCCTGAAGCTCGGCACGGCGGGAGGCCTGTCGGTGACGGACTACTTCGCGATGACGAACGTCGTGCAGGAGGCCAACGACGACATCGACCTCGGCTCCGGCGGCGCACTGGTGCTGCCGGACCTGACCGACGCGAGTGGCACCCTACAGCATCTGACGCTCGGCGCGGGCAAGGACAGCACCATCTACGTGCTGAATCGCGACTCGATGGGCAAGTTCAACCCGGCGGCCGACAACATCTATCAGGAGATTCCCGCGCAGTTGGCCGGCGGCGAGTTCGGCATGCCCGCCTATTTCAACGGGCGCGTGTATTTCGGCTCGGTCGGCGATCATCTGAAGGCGTTCACCGTGACCAACGCGAAGCTGTCGATCACACCGACCGCGCAAAGCGCGATGACGTTCGCCTATCCCGGGACGACGCCGAGCATCTCGGCGAACGGCACCACGAACGGCATCGTGTGGGCCGCCGAAAACGGCACCGTCGCGGCCTTGCATGCGTTCGACCCGAGCACGCTCAACGAGCTGTACAACAGCAACCAGATGGGCACGCGCGATCAGTTCGGCACGGGCAACAAGTTCATCACACCATTGATCGCAAACGGCAAGGTGTATGTCGGCACGACGAATGGGGTGGCCGTATTCGGGTTGCTGGGTGGGTGAAGCGGACGACGCGCCGATTCATTTCGACCCGTACGCCCAAGGTCTCGCACAAACGACGAGGGCCGGCATACCGCGCCTGCCCTCGCTCATCGTGACTGCCGCACGCTCACCCTCGCGCCGGCAGAATCTCTGCGGCACACGCGCCGAACCCCACGCGATACCCGTCGCCCTGGCACCAGCCGACGAGCGTCAACTCATCGCCGTCCTCGATGAACGTGCGCGTGCCGCCCTCCTTCAACGCCAGCGGCTTCTTGCCGTTCCACGTCAGCTCCAGCAGGCTGCCGTACGAATCCTCGGTCGGCCCGCTGATCGTCCCCGAGCCCATCAGGTCGCCCACCCGCGTATTGCAGCCCGCCACCGTGTGATGCGCGAGCTGCTGCGCCATCGTCCAGTACATGTATTTGAAGTTGGTCCGCGCGATCGTGCTCGCTTGCCGCGCGGGTTGCGCGCGCAATGTCACTTCGAGGTGAATGTCGAACGCATGCTTTCCTCGATGCCGCAGATAGGCGAGCGGCTCTGGCTCCTGCACCGGCTGCGCGACGCGGAAGGGTTCGAGCGCATCGAGCGTGACGACCCACGGTGAGATCGTCGTCGCGAAGGTCTTCGCATTGAATGGGCCGAGCGGCACGTATTCCCATTGCTGGATGTCGCGCGCGCTCCAGTCGTTCAGCAGCACCATGCCGAAAATGTGCGCCTCCGCATCCTCGCACGCGATCGGCTCGCCCAGCGCATTGCCGCCGCCGATGATGAAACCCGTCTCCAGTTCGATATCGAGCTTGCGGCTCGCGCCGAACACCGGACGCTCCTGGTCGGGCAACTTCAGCTGACCATTCGGACGACGCACCGGCGTCCCGCTCACGACCACCGACGATGCCCGTCCGTTGTAGCCGATCGGCATCTCCGACCAGTTCGGCAGCAGCGCATTCTTCGGATCGCGGAACATCGCGCCGACATTGGTCGCGTGTTCCTTCGATGAATAGAAATCCGTGTAGCCCGGAATCTGCACCGGCAGATGCAGACGCGCATCGGCCGCGCGCACGAGCACCTTCGCGCGCAACGCGGCATCGTCGCGCAGCGTCGCGGTGTCGCGTGCGAGCAGTTGGCTCAGTTGGATACGCACGCTGCGCCACACGTCGCGGCCAAGTGCGATGAAATCGTTCAGCGCATCGCGCGCGAACACGTTGTGCGCCGCCACGTTCAGCAGACCCGCGGCCTGCAATCCGGCGAGATCGACGATCTGATCGCCGATCGCGACGCCCACGCGACGCGCGTCGTTGCCACGGTCGCTGAAAATGCCGAACGGCAGGTTCTGGATCGGGAAGTCGCCAGCCGGGTCGTTGGCCGACTCGATCCAGCTCTTGCGCGACGCATCGAGCGTCGCCTGGAGATCGTTCACCGCGTTCATCGTTGCTCCGGATTGAAGTGTTTCTTGAGGCCTTGCCAGCACTCGTAGTAATGCGCCTGCAGTTGCGCGGTTTCGAGCGCGAAGCGCGTCGGCTTGATCAGCGTGCGGGTCTCGAACATGAAGGCCATCGTGTCGTCGACCTTCTTCGGCACCGAGGTATCGAGATGCGACGCCTTCTCGAACGTGTCCGCGTCCGGGCCGTGGCCCGTCATGCAGTTGTGCAGGCTCGCGCCGCCGGGCACGAAGCCCTCGGCCTTCGCGTCGTAGACGCCATGCACGAGGCCCATGAACTCGCTCGCGACGTTGCGATGGAACCAGGGCGGCCGGAACGTATCTTCGGCGGCGAGCCAGCGCGGCGGGAAGATCACGAAGTCGATCGTATCGACGCCCGGCGTGTCGCTTTGCGATTGCAGCACGAGGAAGATCGACGGATCCGGATGGTCGAAGCTGATCGAGCCGATCGTGTTGAAGCGGCGCAGGTCGTATTTGTACGGCGCATAGTTGCCGTGCCATGCGACCACGTCGAGCGGCGAATGGCCGATGTCCGCGCGCCACAGCTTGCCGTTCATCTTCGCGACGAGTTCGAATGCGCCTTCGCGGTCTTCGTATGCGGCGTGCGGCGTCAGGAAATCGCGCGGATTCGCGAGACCGTTGGAGCCGATCGGCCCCAGTTCCGGCAGACGCAGCAGCGCGCCGAAGTTCTCGCAGATATACCCGCGCGCGCTGCCGTCCGGCAGGCTGACCGCGAAGCGCACGCCGCGCGGAATCACCGCGATCTCGAACGGCTCGACATCGACTCGGCCCATTTCGGTCGCGATATGCAGGCGCCCCTGTTGCGGCACGATCAGCAGTTCGCCGTCGGCGCTGTAGAAGAAGCGATCGTGCATCGAGCGGTTCGCCGCGTACAGATGGATCGCGCAACCGCTCATCGCTTCGGCCGAGCCGTTGCCCGCCATCGTGACCCAGCCGTCGATGAAATCGGTCGGTTCGCTGGGCATCGGCAGGGGGTCCCAGCGCAGCTGGTTCGGCGGCGTCGGCGGCACCTCGGCGAAGTTCGCGACGAGCCGCTCCGACGGCATCGACGTGAACGGCTTGTGCATGGCTGCCGGACGAATCCGGTACAGCCACGAGCGACGGTTGTGACCGCGTGGCGCTGTAAACGCCGTGCCCGAAATCTGTTCGGCATACAAACCATAGGCCGCGCGTTGCGGCGAATTGCGGCCGGTCGGCAGCGCGCCCGGCAATGCCTCGGTCGCGAATTCATTCGCGAAACCCGACTGATAGCCGGGCTCGATTTCAGGACGCAGGCGTTCGTCGGCCGGCGTACGTGTTGAGGTATCCATACAAGGTTCTCCGCGAGTTGCCCGATTCTTTCCCGGTTGATAGGTGATCTTTGCAGTCAGGCTCAGGCCGGCTCCGCTTCGGCCGCGCGGTTGGGTTGCCGCGTCGCACCGGCGAGCACGACCACCAGCAGCGCCGAGCACAGCACCGGCAGCGCCGCCGCATGAAACAGCGCGGCATTCGACCAGTTCAACGCGATCAGCATTGAGTCGTCCCCTCAGGCTGGCTAAAATCGCCTTTTACGAATAGTAAAACTAATTACGAATAGTGAAACTAACGTATACCCTTGGAAACACGCCCGCGAACCTCGTCATTCCGCGCTCAGCCCCAGCCGATAAGCGTGAGGCCAATAACGATATGAGCATTTTGTTAATCTGCGCAGGGCGCGTACTGCTACCATCAATGAATGCGGCCATCGCGTCGCGCTGCCACGCGCCCGGTGCGCGTTCATCGTCGCCTTTCATTTGCCTTCATGATTTCGCCGACCATCCCCGATCTGATCGCCCGCGCCGCTCATCACCCGTTTCTCGGCGAGCATCTGGCAATGGGACAAGGCGGGCGCGCCGGCATCGCGCTCGCACATTTCGATGGCATCGAGCTCACGAGTGCCTACGAGCCGATCTTCGACATCAGCGTGCACGGGCTTGCGCAGTCGCTGTCATGCGGCGCGGAAGGGGTCGACCGCTTCGGTGATGAACTCGGCTTTCAGGCGGTCACGCACCGGCTCGACGCGCCGCCATTCGAGGTGTTCGATCCGTTCGACAACATCGCCGACGATCAGCAGCTGGTCGCGCTAGACCGCATGTCGCGCGCGCTGCACGCAATCAACTTCTTCGGCCCGCAGCGGCATGGGTTGCTGTTTCTGCGGGTGCACGAGAGGCTGTTGAAGAGCGTGAAGTACGACCACGGCCGGCATTTTTCGAGCGTGCTGACCTCGTTCAATTTGAGTCCGACGCGCATCGTGATCGAGTTGCCGGCGGCGGCGGTCGCACACAAGACGTTCCTGGGCTATCTGACGCGCAGCTATCAGCACTACGGGTTCAAGGTGGCGGGCAATCTGTCGAACGCGGGGCAGATCCTGTCGGTATCCGAAACCGCGCGGCTCGACTTCATCAAGATGGACGCGGCGGCCGCATTGCGCGACGCGACCGTAAAGCCGCTCGTCGGCTACGCGGGCCGGCTGCGGGTGCCGCTGATTTTCAATCGCGTGATGGATGAGGCGCAATTCTCCGCGCTACAGCAGTACGACGTGCGGTTCGTGCAAGGGCCATTATTCAACGCGCATTATCACGACCGGGCGGCGTGACACGGTGTGGGCCCGGTTAGCCGGGGCGCCCCGACATTCCCTCAACCCGGCTCCCCCAGCCGCGCCGCGAGCGCCTTCAGGCGCGGCGCGACATTCTCGCGAAACACTTCCTCCCCCATCGACGACGCCGGCCCGCTGCAGCTGAGCACGAGCCAGCGGTTTTCGCGCGGCTCGCGAAACGGCACCGCGACTGCGTTCACGTCGTCATGCCACGCACGAAACGAGTAGCAGCATCGCTCGGTCGCGAACGCGGCGATCTCCTGTTCGGCTTCGGCGACGAGCATCGCCCCCACTCTGCCAGCCGCTTTTTTCAGTTCCGCGAGTAACGCGGTACGCGCGTCGGGCGGCTGCACGGCGAGATAGGCGCGGCCCATCGAGCTCGTCAGCATCGACAGTTTCGAGCCGGATGCCAGGCCGAGCGTCAATGCGGTTTCGCTGCGAATCGTCTCCAGATACACCATGTCGAGCCCGTCCCGGCACCCGAGCGAGACCGCCGCGCCGACCTCGCGCGCCAGGCTGCGCAGGTGCGGGCGTGCCAGTTCGAGCATGTCGGTGCTCGACAGCAGCGCGAAACCGAGCGACAGCACGCCCGCGTCGAGCGCATATTTGCCGTGTCTCTCGTCCAGCCGCAGATAGCCGAGCACGGTCAGCGTGTAGGCGAGCCGGTTCACGGTCGCCTTCGGCAGACCCGTGCGTTCGACGAAATCTCGATTGCCGAGCATCGTCTCGCCTGGCCGGAACGCGCGCAACAGGTCCAGCCCGCGAGCAAGGGCGACGACGAATTTGCGTTCGTCGAGCGGAGCGGAGAAAGTGGATGGCGGCGTCATAGGGTGATACACTCGGGCGTCATTTGCAAAACATTGTTTCGCAAAGCGGAACTCTAGTCAAGCTGGTTCTGAGCGAGAAATCAGGAGATACGTCATGGCCGTAGCCGCGCAGTTTCACTGGGAAGACCCGTTGCTGCTGGATCAGCAGCTCACCGAAGACGAACGTATGGTGCGCGATGCCGCTGCGGCTTACTCGCAGGACAAGCTGCTGCCGCGCGTGCTGGAGGCGTTCCGCCACGAAAAGACCGATATCGGGATCTTTCGCGAAATGGGCGAGCTTGGCCTGCTCGGTCCGACCATTCCCGAACAGTACGGCGGCCCCGGTCTGAACTATGTCGCGTACGGGCTGATCGCGCGTGAAGTGGAACGCGTCGACTCCGGCTATCGCTCGATGATGTCGGTGCAGTCGTCACTGGTGATGGTGCCGATCTACGAATTCGGCTCGGACGCGCAGAAGGAAAAATATCTGCCGAAGCTCGCGCGCGGCGAGTGGATCGGCTGCTTCGGCCTGACCGAGCCGAACCACGGCTCCGATCCGGGCAGCATGGTCACGCGCGCGAAGAAGGTCGAAGGCGGCTACTCGTTGTCGGGCTCGAAGATGTGGATCACCAATTCGCCGATCGCCGACGTCTTCGTCGTATGGGCGAAGCTCGAGGAAGACGGCAAGGACAACATCCGCGGCTTCATTCTCGAGAAGGGCTGGAAGGGTCTGTCGGCACCGGCGATCCACGGCAAGGTGGGTCTGCGCGCGTCGATCACCGGCGAAATCGTGCTCGACGAAGCGTTCGTGCCGGAAGAGAACATCATGCCGGGTGTCAGCGGCCTGCGCGGTCCGTTCACGTGTCTGAACTCGGCGCGCTACGGCATCGCCTGGGGCGCGCTCGGCGCGGCCGAAGCGTGCTGGCACATCGCGCGTCAGTATGTGCTCGATCGCAAGCAATTTGGCCGGCCGCTCGCCGCGAACCAACTGATCCAGAAGAAGCTCGCCGACATGCAGACCGAGATCACGCTCGGGCTGCAAGGCGTACTGCGCCTCGGCCGCATGAAGGACGAAGGCACGGCCGCGGTCGAAATCACCTCGATCATGAAGCGCAATTCGTGCGGCAAAGCGCTCGACATCGCCCGCCTCGCGCGCGACATGCTCGGCGGCAACGGCATTTCGGACGAGTTCGGCGTCGCGCGTCATCTGGTGAACCTCGAGGTCGTCAACACCTACGAAGGCACCCACGACGTTCATGCACTGATCCTCGGCCGTGCGCAGACCGGTATTCAGGCGTTCTTCTGATTCCGATGCTGGTGTATCGATAATGCAAAAAAGCCGGTTCCTTCGAACCGGCTTTTTGGTTCATGCCGCGCCGCTTACCGGTTCGGCTGCGGCGTCAGGCGCAGGTACGGACGCAACGCCTTGTAGCCCTTCGGGAATTTCTGCTTGATGACTTCCTCGTCCTTCAGCGACGGCACGATCACGACGTCATCGCCCTGCTTCCAGTTGCCCGGCGTCGCGACCGAGTGACTGTCGGTCAGTTGCAGCGAATCGATCACGCGCAGCACTTCGTCGAAGTTGCGGCCGGTGCTCGCCGGGTACGTGATGATCAGACGCACCTTCCGGTTCGGATCGATGACGAACAGCGAGCGCACCGTGAACGTTTCGTTCGCGTTCGGGTGAATCATGTCGTACAGCCCGGAGACCTTGCGATCGCCGTCCGCGAGAATCGGAAAACCGACGTTGGCGGCCTGCGTCTCGTTGATGTCCTTGATCCACTCCTTGTGCGACTCCGCGCTGTCGACCGACAACGCGATCGTCTTCACGTTGCGCTTTTCGAACTCGCCCGCGAGCTTCGCGGTCAGGCCCAGCTCGGTCGTGCAGACCGGCGTGAAGTCGGCCGGATGCGAGAACAGCACGCCCCAGCTATTGCCGAGCCACTCGTGAAACCTGATGCGGCCAATGCTCGACTCCTGTTCGAAATCCGGCGCAATGTCGCCAAGACGTAGACTCATAGTGCATCTCCTGTAGGTCTTCGGAAGGTATCCGGATAAGGTCGCGGGCGTGTGCCCGCGGCGGCCAGTCACGATAAAGCATAAGGCCGCGGTGGTACATGGCGAACCAACATCGCGTCAGTACTTTATGTGTTTTTGTAATTTTCTCCCGTTTGACGGAAACTTTGCGGGACAGATCAACTCAATCCAGATACCGGTCTGGAGCAGAGTGCCCTCAAACGGGTGTCTTGACGCCACGCGCTGGCGGGAACGAATCGTGCAGCGGCGGCATGCAACCGGCACTATGCTCGCCAGCGACCGTTTCTTTGGTTACGATTTACGCGTAGCGTGAGACAAAGGGAGCTGTCAATGTCGGAAGTCAACAAGGAGAGATTGATGTCGGATATCAAAACCGTCCTCGCGGACGCTGAAGACCTGCTGAAACAGGCCGCGAGCGCTACCGGCGAACGCGCGTCGGAACTGCGCGAAACCGCGCTGACGCGCCTGAAGCAGGCGAAAGAAAAGGCAGCCGACGTTCAGGTCGTGGTCGTCGAAAAAGGCAAGAAGGCCGCCCGCGCCACCGACGACTACGTGCATGAGCATCCGTGGGCGTCGATCGGCATCGCCGCGGGCATCGGCGTGGTGGTCGGTCTGCTGATCAATCGCAAGTAAAGGCCGGTGAGGCCGCCGGAGCAGGCATGTCCGGCGCACCGGCGACACGGGCGGACCGGCTCGAGCCTCGCCGGTCCCCTTCTGCTGGCGCGCGCGCGCCGGCCAGGCCCTCACGCGCAGCGCCCACAGCCATGACGACCGAAACACACTCGCAGCGCGCAGAACGCAGCCCGTTGCGCCGTATTCTCAGTTCCGTGTTTGCGATCCTGCAGACGCGGCTCGAACTGGTAGGCATCGAACTCGCCGAGGAAAAAGACCGCCTGCTCGGCGTGCTGTTTCTCGGTCTTGCCGCGATGATGCTCGCCACGATGGCCTTGATCGCGTTGACCGCACTCGTCGCCATTGCCTTCTGGGACACCTACCGATGGCAGGCGCTTGCCGGCATCACCGCGGTCTACGCGATTGCCGGGCTCGCCTGTGCGCTGAAGGCGCGCAGCGGTTTGCGCAACGCGCCGATGGTATTCGAAGCGACCATCGCGGAGTTTGAAAAGGATCGCGAAGCGTTTCGCAGCCGCGACTGATGGGAAAGTTCGTCTGCATCCGATCCATCGCCTCACCCTCACTGCCGCCGACACGCCATGAGCCCTTCCCGTCCTGATACCGCCTTTCGTAACAAGCGCCATCCGTCGAAGGATCTGAGCGCGCCGCATCTGCGGGCGCTGCGCAAGGAATTGCTGCTCGTGCGCGCGGACGTCGAGCGCGTCGAGCTTGCACAGGCCACCTTCGAACTGCGCCAGGCCGTCGCGCATTTCAGCTGGCTCAGGTTCGTGATCCCCGGCTTTGGCGGCGTGCGCGTCGGTAAAGGGCCAAAGGCGAGCGTGCTCAACGCGGGCACGATCGGCGCGTTGCTCAAGCAGTACCCGTTCATCAGCTCGATCGCTTCGCTGTTGCTCGCCAAACCGCTGCGCGCGAGGGTCGTCGCGAGCGCGAAGCCCGTGCTCAAGTGGGGCAGCCTTGCGCTCGGCGCGTGGGAAGCGTTCCGGATCTGGCAACAGATGAAGAACGAGTCGGCGGCGGCGCGGGCGGCCGCGGCGGCTTCCGCTACGGCGCAGTCGCCGGCTGCACAGGACGATTCGTTGCGAAGCGGCTATTGAGGTCGTGGCCGCTGCGAGTGGCAGCAATCAATCGGACCTCCCGCTCGCAAGGTTGCGTGTGTCGGACTTCACTCACCCGCTAACTGGTATTCCAGCATTCGCTGCTCGTGGGCGTCGCGCCGCTTGCATCGTTTCTATTGCCTCGCTGACCCGTCGCATCTAGCGTGAACGTGCCGCACGGATCGTCGCGCATCGGGCCCGCTTCCGCGGGCGCCGCTTCGATCGAATAGCCGCCGTTCGTGTCGTCCGCGGGCAGCACGCGCACTCGATACACCGGGGCGCCGAACTGCGGCGCCTGATCGATACCCGCTGGCAAGGCCGGCACGCCATCGCTCGCCGCGGCCTCGACGAATTGCGCAGCCCGATATAACGCCGACGCCGCATCGATGCGATGCGTGCGCGCAATGTGGCTGCGATACGAAGGGATCGCAAACGCGGCGAGCGTGGCGGCAATCGCGAGCGCGATCACGAGTTCGAGCAGCGTGAATGCGGATGTGTTCGGCCTTTTCATACGTGTCCAGTCGGTGCGTTCCTCAGAATGGTCTTGCTGCAACGCGCCGCCAATGACGTTCGATCGCGCCATCTTCTGTCACGACCTCCATCTGCAACCAGATCTGCGACTCGCTGCTCCGCCCGAAGCCGCGTGCGGTCAGCAGATAAGCGCTGGCGTTGGGTCGACTCGCGAGACGCCAAGGCTCGATCAGGCATTGCGGCGCGCGCGATGATCCCGGCCATTGCGCCACAGGCGTGATGGCGCCTGCGTCGAACGCGGTTTCAAGCCTCCATTGAGTCGGCTCGCCGGATGTGAGCGGTGCATCGCGCGCGTCGCCACTTGCCGATAGCACGTTGCGCTCGCACCAGCTCAGCGCCGAATCCGCCGCGTGGAAAGCCTGCAGATAGTCGCGCACATTGGTCGCCGCGCGAGCGGCCGCTAGCGATGTTTCGAACCATATCGCGGACGTGGCGAGCATCATGGCCGAGATCAACAGCACGATGGCTAGCACGACGCCGCGTTGATGTGCCCGTCGGGCACCGCCCTGACAATTTCGCCTACCTAAGTGTTTCGCTGTTCCGCCTGGCCCGCCGCATATGTCGTACGCACGGCCGCGTTGCGTTGCTGTGCCGCGATCCATCACGACGACACCTCCGCGCGATTCCGCAGCGCAACGCGGCGGGAAAACACCTGTCGAGGCCGCAGGTCGGTACCGAGTGTACTCACGCCATCGCAGTCGATGTACTTCGAACGCTGTCCTTGCGGCGCGCCGCGCACCAGCACGCAGACATCGACCGCAACGACGTTCGCCCATTGATCCGCCGCCACGGCCGACGCATTCACCGCATCCGCCGCGCCGTCCAGCCAGTAGCGCAACCGCACGCGCTCGACGCCTTCGATCAGCGGCTGCGCGGACCCCGCGTTGCCGCTGCCCACGCAGTAAAGCTCCGGCTCGCCGGTCGAGCCGCTGACGTTGGCGAAGTAGCGATTCACCACCGGCGCGCCCTCATCGCCAAGGACCGCGTCGCTGCTTTTGACGGCCTGTCCGACACAGTCGGTGACCTGACCGCTCGACGATGGCCATGTCGATACGACGTCTGCGACGTAACGGATCGCGACGCCATCCGAGCCGGTGCTCAAGGTGGTGCAAGCGAGGCTGTCGTCGGCGCCGGTCGGACGACCGCCCGAGCAGCCGAATAACGCAGGCGCCGCGTTGTAGCCAATGACATTGGCAGGGACGAAGCCGGCCATCTGCAATTGCTGGCCGATCAGCATTAGCGCGGTCAAGCCCGCTTCGCGGATTCGGGTCGCGTTGCTCGCCTGCACGAACGCATTGCGCTGCGCCGTGTAAAGGGACACGGCGCCCGCGATTACGAGCAACCCGAGCGCCATCGCGATCAGGAATTCGATGAGCGTATGACCGAGTGGGCAATGCGGCCGCTTCATTTCGCGAACGCCAACGCGACACACGACGATCCAGCCGGTGCATCGACGCCGCCGCAAGGCTCCGCCGGCTGGGCGCTCGCATCGCCCAAAGCGGGCCGGTCCCGCACGGACGCCCACGTCACGCGCGCCGCCGCGACCGCGCCGCTCTCGCCAATCGATGCGTCGCCGTGCGGCAGCAGAACGCTCGCCCAGGTGCGCCATTGATTGAGCGCGACATCGCCCGTGGAAGGCGTGCGCGTCGTTTCGGCAATCGAGTCGGCTATCCACGCGGCGCTCTCGCGCAGCGTCATCGCGCGCGCTTCGCGTGCGGTCCACACCTGAACCGCGATCAAACCCAGCGCGCTCACCGCGACCAACGCGACCGCCAGCATCACCTCGATCAACGAGCTGCCATTACATGTCGATGCGTGTACACGCAAACCGGTGTTGAATGCGGGCTGTCTCATGACGTCGCTCCGCACGCGCCCTCCGAGATCCGCGCGCGACCTCCTGCCGCGACACTGATGCAGCGCCGCCACGAGTTCCCCTGCATCGATTTCGATGGGCTTCGCGGTGCGATATCAAAACTTCGAAACGCGCCGATCAGTTGCCCAGCCGGCGGCGTGAACGTCATATCCGTCTGCACGCCGGTGATGCTCACCGCCGCGAGCGCCGGCTGCGCGCGCAACAACGACGGCTTGCCGCCACGTTCGGCGAATACGGCCCAGCCGCAGGCCCAGTCGGCGATGCCGCCGGCGCAGGCTTGGCCCGACGCGAGACAGACGCGCGCTGCATCGACGCGGCACACCGTGATGCGCGCACCGCGCCGCAGCGCCTCGCTGCGCGCGTAGGCGAACGTGGACAGCAGCGCCTTCGAGCGCGCGTCGACCTGATCGCGCATATGCCATGCGGCGAACGACGGCACCGCCATCACGGCCATCAGCATCACGAGCGCTATCACCGCCAGCGTTTCGACGAGTGTGAAACCGGCGCGCGATGGCCGGTAAATCCCCTTGAATTTCATCTGCATCCCTGAGCGTTACGAACCGATGCAGCCAATCTAGCGATTTGCGAGCGCGCCGACCATCGTCCGAATGGCCAGGTGGCATTCAGACGTTAGCGCGCGCAACAATGCACGTGACGATCGATCACGGAGGCGGGAGAAGCGATGCGTGAAAAAAAGCGCGAAATGCGCGAGGCGATGGATGCGAATGACCGCAGCTCAGCTGCGACACGCGTGCGCTCAGCGCTTGCGGGAAGGCTTGGGCGGGGAAGAGGCGCGGCGGAATTCCTCGATCACGTCCTCGAATTCGGAGACGTCCTCGAAGCGCCGGTACACGGAAGCGAAACGGACGTAAGCGATCGTGTCGAGCGCGCGCAACTCGTTCATCACGAGTTCGCCGAGGCGCTCGCTACGCACCTCGCGCTCGCCGCTGCCGAGCAACTGATACTCGATACGGGCGACAGCCGCTTCGATCGCGTCCACCGCAACCGGGCGCTTGCGCAGCGCCAGTTGCATGCTCGCGACGATCTTGCGGCGATCGAATTCCGTGCGCGTACCGTCCTTCTTGACGACCGACGGCAACGCCAGCTCGACCCGCTCATACGTCGTGAAACGCTTGTCGCAGGCCGGGCAGCGGCGGCGCCGGCGGATCGTCGCGCCGTCTTCGGATACGCGCGAGTCGACGACTTGCGTATCGGCATGGCGGCAGAAGGGGCAATGCATGGTTTAGCCGTAAACCGGAAAGCGCTTGGTCAGATCGGCGACCTGAACCTTCACGCGCTCGATCGTCGCGGCATCTTCCGGGTTGTCCAGCACGTCGGCGATCAGGTTGCCGACCTGCTCGGCTTCCTTCACGCCGAAGCCGCGCGTGGTCATGGCCGGAGAACCGAGGCGGATACCCGAGGTCACGAACGGCTTTTCCGGATCGTTCGGGATCGCGTTCTTGTTGACCGTGATGTGTGCCGCGCCGAGTGCCGCTTCCGCAGCCTTGCCGGTGATCTTCTTCGCGCGCAGGTCGACCAGCATCACGTGGCTTTCGGTGCGACCCGACACGATGCGCAGACCGCGCTTGACCAGCGTTTCAGCAAGCACGCGCGCGTTCTCGACGACCTGCTGCTGATACGCCTTGAATTCCGGCGAAAGCGCTTCCTTGAACGCGACGGCCTTCGCGGCGATCACGTGCATCAACGGACCGCCCTGGATGCCCGGGAAAATCGCCGAGTTGATCGGCTTCTCGAACTCGGCCTTCATCAGGATCACGCCGCCGCGCGGGCCGCGCAGGCTCTTGTGCGTGGTGGTGGTGACGAAATCGGCGTGCGGCACCGGGTTCGGATAAACGCCCGCGGCGACGAGACCAGCGTAGTGCGCCATGTCGACCATGAAGTACGCGCCGACCGACTTCGCGATCTTCGACATGCGTTCGAAATCGATGCGCAGCGCGAACGCGGACGCGCCCGCTACGATCAGCTTCGGCTTGTGTTCTTGCGCGAGCTTCTCGGCGGCGTCGTAGTCGATGTCTTCGGCTTCGTTCAAGCCGTAGCTGACCACGTTGAACCACTTGCCCGACATGTTGACCGGCGAGCCGTGCGTGAGGTGGCCGCCGTGCGCGAGGCTCATGCCCATGATCGTGTCGCCCGGCTTGAGCATCGCGAAGAACACGCCCTGGTTCGCCTGCGAGCCCGAGTTCGGCTGCACGTTCGCGGCTTCGGCGCCGAACAGCTGCTTCACGCGGTCGATCGCCAGCTGCTCGGCAACGTCGACGTATTCACAGCCGCCGTAATAGCGCTTGCCCGGATACCCTTCGGCGTACTTGTTCGTGAGTTGCGAGCCTTGCGCGGCCATCACGGCCGGGCTCGTGTAGTTTTCCGACGCGATCAGTTCGATGTGCTCTTCCTGACGGCGGTTTTCCTGCTCGATGACCTTCCAGAGTTCAGGATCGACGTTGGCGATGGTGCTTTGGGCTCTGTCAAACATACGGGTTCCGTTGAGTGTTTTCAGGTTGACCGGATCGTGCGCCGAATCCTGCGTAGAGGGTACACAGCGGGGTACGCAGCGCTTTGGGCGGCGAGGCTTGCCCTGACGTGGCGAGTGGAGAGTCGCCGCACACGCGAGGCGAGCCAGCCACCGTCAGCGCAGATTAATGCGCGCGGTTCACGGCTGCCCAGGCGAACGGCAAAACGGCACCCTGCGCTTCACGGTGGGTTGTTCCACCTTGAACCCGATTGGTTGAATCGGCTGAGTCGGACGACTCGGTTCTATCGCCAGTCACGCAGGGTCGAGCGCGTTAGTGTATTGGAAGAGGCCCGAATAGGCAACCGACTTGCGGGTGCTCCGGCGGCCGCTGGCGGGGCCTCCGGACGGTTTGGCGGCCCCGCTGCGCAACCATCTGAGGAAAGCGCGCCGGCCGCGCCGCGCACCCGTTGCGCGCCGCCGCGGCAGCCGCCGATCCGGCTCGTGCATCCTTGCCGCAGCGTGCCATTGGAAGTAGGCTTTGGGCCTTTGTCTCTTACCGACCAGGGAACTGCAATGATCGTGTTTGTCACAGGAGCGTCGGCCGGATTCGGCGCCGCCATCGCCCGCTCGTTCGTCAAGGGCGGCCATCGTGTCGTCGCCACTGCACGCCGCAAGGACCGTCTGCAAGCACTCGCCGACGAACTCGGCGACGCGCTGCTGCCGTACGAGCTCGACGTGCGCGATCGCGCCGCCGTCGAAGCCGTGCCTGCCTCGCTGCCGGCGGACTTCGCCGCGATCGACGTGCTCGTCAACAACGCCGGCCTCGCGCTCGGCACCGAGCCGGCTCACAAGGCAAGTCTCGATGAATGGAACACCATGATCGAGACCAATTGCACGGGCCTCGCGCAGGTCACGCATGCGCTGTTGCCCGGCATGGTCGAGCGCAACCGCGGGCATATCTTCAATCTGGGTTCGGTGGCGGGCCGCTGGCCGTACGCGGGCGGCAACGTGTACGGCGCGACCAAGGCGTTCGTGCGCCAGTTCAGCCTGAACCTGCGCGCCGACCTCGCCGGCACCGCGCTGCGCGTGACCGACATCGAGCCGGGTCTGTGCGGCGGCACCGAATTCTCGAACGTGCGATATCGCGGCGACGACGACAAGGCCGCCAAGGTCTACGAAAACGTGCAGCCGCTGACGGCCGAAGACATCGCCGATTCCATCTACTGGATCGCCACGCGCCCAGCCCACGTCAACATCAACACGATCGAGCTGATGCCGGTCGCGCAGTCGTTCGCCGGTCTGTCAGTGCATCGCGGCTGAGTTTGAAGGCGGGCGGCCGCGGACGCCGCTACTATTGGTCGCGCCGCCGCCCATCATCGTGCTGGCTTTCTTCTGCTGCACGTCGATAGCCCGCTCCGCCAGTCCCGGCCCGGCCGGCAAAGCCGGCTCCCATCGCCGCCGACGCCCGCCGCAAGCAACTCACACTTCGAAACAGACCCCGGGTTGTGCGTTCCGGTAGAATGCGCCGCATGAATATGTCGACCAGCCAGCCAGGCACGGAAATCGGCTATACGTGGCCGATCCGCGTGTACTACGAAGATACCGACGCCGGCGGCATCGTGTTTTACGCCAATTACCTGAAGTTTTTCGAACGCGCTCGCACCGAATGGCTGCGCGCGTGCGGCGTCGACCAGCACCGGCTTGCGGAAGAAAACGACGCGATTTTCATCGTGCGCAGTACCGCGGTCGATTACCGGGCTCCGGCCCGACTCGACGACATCGTGAAAATTATCAGCCGGATCGAGCGTCTTGGCCGAGCTTCGGTAGACTTCGTGCAGGAAGCATGGCGCGAAGGCACGCTGCTTGCCACCGGTTCGGTCCGGATTGGCTGTGTGGACCGCGCGACGCTGCGGCCAGCCGCGATCCCGCCGTCGGTTCTCGCCGCGCTGCGGCACGGGCCGGGCACTAGCGAGAGCGCTGACTGAACGACGGCGGCATGTCAACGGACGATCCCTGAGCCTCGTTGTTACGGGGCCAGTGAACTCATACCGGTCAGGTAACACAAAGCATGGTTCGGCTTCGATATCGCCGAAGCTTCCGTTTTGCCAACGGCAAGCTTGAAGCGGCCTTGCAGCCGGACGCGCCCTTCCCGGGACGTTAAAACGAACCTTTATGAACACTACACAAGATCTGTCGATCGTTTCACTCGTACTCAACGCGAGCCTGCTGGCCCAGGCCGTCATGGCTCTGCTGCTGTTGCTGTCGCTACTCTCCTGGACTTTCATCTTCCGCAAGTGGTTTGCGATTCGCCGGGCGCGCGCGCAAACTGAACGCTTCGAGCGTGATTTCTGGTCGGGCGGCGACCTGCAGGCGCTGTATCAGAGCGCCGCGAACAACCGTCACAGGATCGGCGCGCTCGAGCGGATTTTCGAGTCCGGCATGCGGGAATTCCTGAAGGGCAAAGAGAAGCGCCTGAACGATTCGGGCGCGATTCTCGACGGCGCCCGGCGCGCGATGCGCGCGGCGTTCCAACGCGAAATGGACGTTCTCGAAGCGAATCTGGCGTTCCTCGCGTCGGTCGGTTCGGTCAGCCCGTATATCGGTCTGTTCGGCACGGTGTGGGGGATCATGAATGCGTTCCGCGGCCTCGCCAACGTGCAGCAGGCCACGCTCGCGAACGTCGCGCCGGGCATCGCCGAGGCCCTGACCGCCACCGCGATCGGCCTGTTCGCCGCAATTCCGGCCGTGGTCGCCTACAACCGCTACGCGCACGACATCGACCGTCTGGCGATCCGTTTCGAAACCTTCATCGAAGAGTTCTCGAACATCCTGCAGCGCCAGGCACACTGAGGAGGCCATGATGGCAGGCTCCCGTTCCTCCAGCATGCGCGGCTCGCGCTCGCGTCGCGCAATGGCCGACATCAACGTCGTGCCGTACATCGACGTGATGCTCGTGCTGCTAGTGATCTTCATGGTCACGGCGCCGCTCGTCGCGCCGTCGATCGTCAATCTGCCGACCGTCGGCGGCGCGGCGCCCCAACAGCAGACGCCGCCCGTCATCGTCAACATCCGCGCGGACGGCAATATGAGCGTCAAGTACAAGGACGACTCCGGCACGCAGCAGCAGGAAGACATGACGAAGGCCGGCCTCAACGGTTTCATCGCCGATCGGGCACAATCGCACCCCGATCAGCCCGTCGTGATCGCCGCCGACAAAACCGTGAAATACGAAGTCGTGATGAACGTGATGTCCGATCTGAAGGCTCGGGGCGTCAAGCGCGTTGGATTGCTCGTCAAATCGCAATGATCCGCAAGAACTCCGAATACCCGCTTCAGCCGCCGCGTGAACGCGGCACCGGGCGAGCTTTTCTGTTCGCGCTGGTGATGCATGCGCTGCTCGGATTCTTCCTGTATCGCGGCATCCAATGGCAGAACAGCACGCCCGAGGGCGAGCAGGCGGAACTGTGGACAGAGGTGCCGGATTCGGCGATTCCGCGTCCCGTCGTCACGCCGCCGCCCACGCCGGTCGCCCCTGCTCCGCCCGTGCGCGACGAACAGGCCGACATCGCGCTGCAGGAAAAGAAGCGCCAGCAGCAGGAAGCGGCTCGCGCGGCCCAACTGGCCGAACAGCAGCGCCAGTTGAAGCTGAAAGAGCAGCAGGAAGCGGAAGCGAAGCGGCAGCAACAGCTGGCGGCCGAACAGGCGGCCCAGCTCGCGGCGCAGAAGGCCGCGAAGCTCAAGCAGCAGCAGGCGCAACAGCAGCAACAGCAGCAGGCCGAGAAGCTCAAGCAACAGCAGCTCGCCGAGCAGCAGAAGCAACAGCAACTGAAAGAACAGCAGGAGCAGCAGCAAAAGCAGGCTCAGGCAGAAGCGCAGAAGAAGGCTGCGGCGGAGAAAGCGGCGAAGGCCAAGGCGCAAGCCGATGCGGCCGCGCAGGCGAAAAAGCAGCTCGACAACGAACGTCGCGCGCGGCTTGCGCAGATGCAGGGTCTGGCTGGCGGCGTGGGCGGCAGCAGTTCGAGCAGCAACGGACTGGGCAAGAGCGGAACGGGTAGCGGCTCGGGCGGCACGGCGGCATCGCCGGGTTACGCGGACAAGGTACGACGGCTGGTGCTTCAGCATGTGAACTGGGGCGGCGAAACGGAAGGTCTCGAGACCGTGATCGCCGTGCGTTGTTCGCCGGACGGCAATCAGCTGGGCGCAAACATTACCCACAGCAGCGGCAACGCCGCGTGGGACGCCGCCGCGTTGCGGGCGGTGAAAGCCTCCGATCCGATGCCTCGGGACGTCAATGGCAAGACGCCGGACTACTTCACTATCACGCTGCGTCCGGCGGCTTGATGTGCAGGCTGACAGCCGACCGGCGGCCAACGCCGCGCCCCACCCGGCGCGGCGTTGCGCGGGAACGAAATAGCCGTTTTCCGGTCTGTCTGCTGTCTTCGAGTACTAAGTAAAACCGTTTTGAGGAACCCATACAGCATGAGTTTGATGACCAAGCTAGGCCTGCGAACCCTCGTGGCAACGTGCCTGATCGCCGTCGGCGGCGCCGCCAACGCACAACTCAACGTCCTCGTGACGGGCGTCGGATCCACTCAGTTTCCGATCGCAACGGCGAATTTCGCCAATGAAGCGAACTCCCCGCAGCAGGTCAGCACGATCGTGCGTCAGGATCTGCAACGCAGCGGCAAATTCACGAATATCGACGCAGGCTCGACGCCGGTGTCCGAGACCGATTCCGTCGACCTCGGCGCATGGAAGGCGAAGGGCGCCAACGCGTTCGTCGCGGGCAGCGTGAACCGCCTGCCGAACGGCCAGTACGAAGTGCGCTTCAAGCTGTACGACACGGTCAAGGGCGAAAGCCTCGGCGGCCTCGTGCTGGTGAGCCCGGAAAGCGGTCTGCGCATGAGCGCGCACAAGGTCGCGGACTACATTTACGCCAAGCTGATGGGCAATCGCGGCGTGTTCGCCACGCGCCTGTCGTACGTGATCAAGTCGGGCAACCGCTACCAGCTGCAGATCTCGGATTCGGACGGTCAGGACGCGCACATCGCGCTGTCGAGCCCCGAGCCGATCATCTCGCCGGCCTGGTCGCCCGACGGCACCAAGGTCGCTTACGTGTCGTTCGAGAAGAAGAAACCGATCGTCTATATCCACGACCTGCCCACGGGCCGGCGCATCGTCGTATCGGACCAGAAGGGCAACAACAGTGCGCCGGCGTGGTCGCCGGATGGCCGCACGCTCGCCGTCGCGCTGTCGCGTACCGGCAATACGCAGATTTTCGCGGTCAACGCGGACGGCAGCGGTCTGCGTCGTCTGACGCAAGGCAGCTCGATCGACACCGAGCCGACCTACTCTCCTGACGGTCAGTGGATCTATTTCACGAGCGACCGCGGCGGCGCACCGCAGATCTACAAGATGCCGGCGCAAGGTGAAAGCGCGGGCGGCGCGCAACGCGTCACGTTTACGGGCAGCTACAACACCAGCCCGCGTGTGAGTCCTGACGGCAAGGAGCTTGCCTACATCTCGCGCGTCGGCGGTGCATTCAAGCTGTACATCCAGGACCTGCAAGGCGGATCCGCCACGGGCCTGACGGACACGACACATGACGAATCGCCGAGCTTCGCGGCGAACGGTCAGTACATTCTTTACGCCACTCAGGTGAACGGCCGTGGCGTGTTGGCCGCAGTATCGACCGACGGTCGCACTCGGCAGGTCCTGTCCGTTCAGGGGGGCAGCGTACGCGAGCCGTCCTGGGGCCCGTTTATGCAATAACGTTGATGCAATAACACAAGGAGAGTAATCAAATGATGTCCAAACTTCGTTTCGCATTCGCCGTCGTGATGGTCGGTGCACTGGCCGCATGTCACTCGGGCGTCAAGCTCGACGAAAACGCCAACAAGGGCGCAGGCTCGGCCCAACCGAACCCGAACGACGTCGCGACGGTCAACGTCGACCCGCTGAACGATCCGAACAGCCCGCTCGCGAAGCGCAGCATCTACTTCGACTTCGACAGCTACTCGGTGAAGGATGACTATCAACCGCTGCTGCAACAACACGCGCAATATCTGAAGAGCCACCCGCAGCGTCACGTGCTGATCCAGGGCAACACCGACGAGCGCGGCACCAGCGAATACAACCTCGCACTCGGCCAGAAGCGTGCTGAAGCCGTGCGTCGTTCGCTGTCGCTGATGGGCGTGTCGGATTCGCAAATGGAGGCCGTGAGCCTCGGCAAGGAAAAGCCGCTGGCAACGGGTCATGACGAAGCGTCGTGGGCACAGAACCGCCGCGCCGACCTCGCGTATCAACAGTAAGTCAACGGGTGGTGAGCCGAATGACGCATCGTTTCTCCTGGCTGCGGTTTGCCGCAGCGGCCTGCGTCGCGGGCACGGCCCTCACGGCCGTGCCCGCCCATGCGGGCATGTTCGACGACGATCAGGCCCGCCAGGCCATTCTCGATCTGCGCTCGAAGACCGATAGTCTGTCGAGCCAGCTATCGGCGGCGCAACGCACGATCCTCGATCAGTCCAACCGTCTCGACCAGCTCAACCAGCAGGTCGCGACGCTGCGCGGACAGAACGAGGACATGGCGAACCAGCTCACGACGCTGCAAAAGCAGCAGAAGGACTACTACACCGATCTCGACACGCGCCTGAAGAAATTCGAGCCGCAGCAACAGACGGTGGACGGCGTCCAGGGCGAGGTGCAGCCGGGTGAAACCGATGCGTTCAACGCGGCTTCACAGCAATTCCGCAGCGGCGACTTCAAGAACGCGGCGGCATCGTTCCGCAGCTTCATCTCCAAATATCCGAACAGCCCCTATCAGCCGACCGCGCAATACTGGCTCGGCAACGCGCTGTATGCACTGCGCGACTACAAGGGTTCGACGACTGTCTGGCAAGGTGTCGTGAAGAACTATCCGCAGCATCCGCGTGCACCGGAAGCGCTGCTCGCGATCGCGAACAATCAGCTCGAACAAGGCCAGAAGGCCGCGGCGAAAAAGACGCTCGAGCAGATCGTCGCGCAATACGCCGGCTCGGACGTCGCGCAGTCTGCGCAGAACAAGCTGTCGCAGATCAAGTAGATCGTGGTGTCGGATTGATCACGTTTTGATGTAGTTGGCAGTAACGCGCAGTGTCCGAAGTGATAGCCACGCGCGCCTCTCGCTGGAAAGCCCGGGTAGTGATGCCCGGGCTTTTCATTTTGGGCGACGGTCTTGCCGAGTTGACAGGGCATTGGTGCGCCGATATAATTTCGCTTCTCTTTTGGGTCGTTAGCTCAGCTGGTAGAGCAGCGGACTTTTAATCCGTTGGTCACAGGTTCGAATCCCGTACGGCCTACCAAAAGATTCGAGGGCTGACATGCGAAAGCATGTCGGCCCTTTTCTTTTTCCTTTGCCCGCGTGTGCAAACAGGTACGCGCGCGGCAAACGAGCCGCCTCTTCCCGCCCGCCTCAACGTAGCCTTCCGTTCAGGCACTGCCCTCCGCCCTCCAACGCCGCCCCAAAAAAACCAGGCATCTCGCAACGAAATCGCGCCAACGCGCCAGCGCATTCTTATCTTTTTAGTAATTTTCGATTCATGTTTGTGCCACGGGTGGTTTGTAGCCTCGCGACTTGCAATACGGCTGCAACCTTCAAAAAATTTCGCCCACCCTACTCAAACACACAGAATGCAAACCACCCTGAAGGCGCTTCCGATCGCGGTTCTGATCTCCGCCATCTACGGCTGCGGCGGCAGCACCCAAAACCCGTCGAGCACGAGCGCGTCGCAAGGCACCACGAGCAGCACCCCGGCCACGACGACGACGCCCTCGACTTCCGCCAGCAACTACGCGGCTGGCAACCTGCTGGTCTCGCGCACAGCCTATGATCCGGCGTACGTCGTGAGCGGCACGCGGCCTTATAGCGCGACGCCCACGACCACCAATGCAGCCCCCATGACCGAAACGCAGTCTGAGCAGTTGTGGGTCGACTTCAAACTCGACGACCACGAATGATGATCCGCTAACGCCCCACCGTACCCGGGACGTCATTCGCTCAACGGAATGACGTCTATGCTCCCAATCTATACGCAGTACTTGTCTGAATCCACTCGACGTGAAACCGAAATAAATCCTGTCCACACTGATCGCCGGCGGCGTCGCTTCCCTGCTCGCGCTATCGAACGTCCATGCGGCGACGGGCGCCAACGCCGATCAATTCGAAATCGCGAAACGCTATGGCCTCGAAGGCGGCGAGCGTTGGGATTACGTGGCGTACGACGCTGTTCGCCAGCACCTCTTCATCAGCCGCGACACGCACGTGCAGGTGATCGATACGCGCACCGGCAAACCGGTCGGCGAGATCGCCAACACCGACGGCGTGCACGGCTTCGCGTTCGTGGAGGACCTCAAGCTCGGCTTCGTCACCAACGGCCGCGCCAATACGGTGAGCGTCGTCGATCTCGACACACTCAAGGTCGTCGACAACATCAAGGCCGCGGGCCCCGACCCGGACGGCATCCTCTACGTGCCGGCCTTGCGGCGCATCTTCGTGAGCAATGGCCACGACGGCAGCGTCAGCGCAATCGACGTCGCGACGCGCAAGGTGGTCGCCACGATGAGCGTGGGCGGCAAGCCGGAGGCGCTCGCGGCGGACAGCCACGGGCACGTGTTCGTCAATGTGGAAGATCGCGCCGAGATCGTCGAGATGGACGGTCGGTCCGCGACGGTGCTGGCGCATTGGCCACTCGCACGGTGCGAGTCGCCGACCGGGCTCGCGATCGATGCGGCGAGCGAGCGCCTGTTTTCGGTTTGCGCCAATCACCGCATGCTGATCGTCGATACGACGTCGGGCCGTCGCGTGGCCGAGGTGCTGATAGGGGGTCACCCCGACGCGGCGGCTTTCGATCCGGCCTTGAAGCTCGCGTTCAGTTCGAACGGCGCGGACGGCACGCTGACGATCGTGCATGAAGACGATGCGGACCATTACACGGTCGCGCAGAACATGCCAACGCTGGAAGGCGCGAAAACGATGGCGCTCGATGAACAGCAGCACCGGATCTATCTGGTGTCGTCGAAGTTCGGCGCGGCCGACCCGGCCACGGCTGCCAATTCTCATCCGCGCGCGACGGTCATCCCCGGTACGGTCGAAGTGCTCGAGGCGCAGCTCAAGGCACGCTGACGCGTGGCATCGACGCACGGCCGCCCGTTGATCGCGACGGCGCGTCAAACATCGGTTCGCCTAGATGAGGCCGTGCGCGACGCCGCTCGGCGTCGCCCAGCGCTCGCTGTCGTTCGACACGCCGAAATCGGCGGCCCGCAGTGAAACGGTGGCCGAGCAGGCCGTCGCACGCTTTGCGCTGGCGCGCGCGAGGATGCGTTGCTCGTGCACATAGAAGAATTCGAGTTGGCGCGCGTCGGACGCTTTTCGTTGGAGCTCGAACACATCCTCGAGCACGCGCCGCGACACATGAAAACGCTGAACTCCGCGGCCAAGCCGGATCTGAAAGACAACACCGTCGCTGTTGTGCGGCACCGCTGCCCAGATAAGCGGAATGCTACTCATGGAGCCCCCGTAACTGGATCTTCATGTCAGGAACATTGACGATTTCATCGTCGCACGGATAAACGCACGGCGCGACTTGTCAAAATTAAACAAGGTTGAGTTGTCGTTTTCACCACAGTGGCAGGTGTTGCGACGCAACGCCCCATTGATCGACGACGCACCAATCTGGAGCGAATCCTTACTCGACAGCAGTCCGTCGCTTGCGCCGCGCGGTCGCTCGTCGGGTACGATGCAATGCGGCCCGATTTAACTTGCCACGCTTCTCGCTGACTTTCCGGTGGCCGGCCATGCAGAAGAATCATTCGCTTTTGCGGCGGGAATCCACACGCAAGGAATATGCGTTGGCTCGTTTGCGTCTTGCCACGAACCGCCTTATGCGCGCTGAGTCAGAAGCTGAAAAGACACTCGCCACCTGCTGGATGAAGGCGTGGGCAAGCGTCATCGGCGATGCGCAGTTCCCTAAGCTTCCTTACCGACCGGCCACACCCAAAGCGAGGCGGCGCTCCTCGCCAAGGCCCCGCGATTGACATCTGCCGTCGCTCGAACTGAATGGCGACGCGGCGACATCTTCGCGCACTCCGACCCCATTCATTTGACTGTATGGTTCGCCACCTCACAGACCGTCTACGCCCTCTGCTCGCATGATCGCTTCACGACGCCTTAGAGCGTTCGCGACAAACAGAGCAACAAAGAAGAAACGACAAAACGGCGAGCGCGTCCCGCAATGATCGGGCTGCCCGCCGCTCAGGGGTACCCATGAAAGCTGGAAAGGTAATCTGGGTAGTGGCCTTGCCGTGTCTGATCGAAACGTCGCATGCGCAGGAGGTCTATCTGCAAGGCGGCACGCTGGGCATCGGGGTTGGCGCGGCGTGGAGCGTCACGTCGTGGTTCGGCGTGCACGCGGACTTCAACGCGATCAATTTGTCGCACAACTTCGAGGTTGGCGGCAATCGCTACGAAGACGACATACGGCTGCGTCAGGGCGGTCTCTACGGCGATTTCTTTCCGTGGGCCGGCACCGGCTTTCGCGTGACAGCGGGCCTGCGTCTGACCGACAACGAAGTCAGCGGCAACTCGGCTCCGACCAACGGCATGTACGTATTCGAGGGCAAAGCCTCGCCGGCCTTTCCTGGCGAATACGCGACGGCGACCGCCCGATACCCGACCGCGATGCCCTACCTTGGCATCGGCTATGGCTTGCACCCGGGAGCCAAAGGCTGGGGGCTCGTGGTGGATCTCGGTGTCGCCTACGGCATTCCGAAGACCTCGTACACACTGTCGCCGGCGCTGTCGCAGGCCGCGGGACCGGAGATGAGTCAGCAGATCATCAACACCGGATTGCAGCAACTGCGCGATCAGGTCTCGCCTTATCGATGGTATCCGACGTTGCAGATCGGCATTTCTTATCGCTTCTGAGGCGCAGCGCACGGAATCCCTCGCAGTACTATAAATTTGCGAGGGACTTTTCACATTCCGATTGCATAAAAAACAAACGAAAGAGAGAGCGATACGACTTTCTCGCTTTTTCTGGTTATTTATCGAGATGAAAAGATATGCAATGATCGCCGCCGAATCAACGGAGCATGTCTGAACCTTGCGCGAGCATACGTTCCGGCAACTCCACGGCCCATTGCTTTTTCATTGAACCGATAATGACCACCTTTCTGTTCGATCTGCTGTCGAACCTCGCCTTGTTCGCCATCGTATCGATGGCCTGTCGACTGTATAACCGGTTCGGGTCGGGTGCCGCGCTGAGCGGCCCTGCGATTTTCATCGTGATCGCGCTGGCCGCATGCGTGCTCGACGGCTTGTTGACGTTTGTCGTGTTCGCCGACGCGCAGAACCGCTATGGACAATTCGCCCTGCCGACGTCGTTTCTTCAGCGTGCTTGCGCGTATGCGCTCGCGATCGTGATCGCGTTCACGTGGCATCGGATATCGAGGCGCCGGCGCGCCGTGAAAAGCGACCCGGACAACGCGGTTGTCATCCAGACGTCACCGTACTCCGAATCGCGGCTGCGCATGTGAGCCCGGCACGCCCCGACCGACTTTTCACGTACGCCCCGCCATGTTTCATCTCTGTATTGCCGCCGCGAGCAGGGCAGGAACGGTCCTTGCGCATGCGGGCGCCGTCGGCTATAACTCCCGAAGACCGCGCGTTGTGGGTCATGGCACCACCGTCGTTCAATCCGTTGATGGCAACCTATAACGAGGAAACATCTTGGATATCGAAACCGTACGTGCATTCGTCATGACCCGTGGCATCGACATCGGCACCAAGGTCATCGGCGCAATCGTGCTGTGGATCGTCGGCCGCTGGATCATCGGGCTGATCTCCAACCTGTCGCGCAAGCTGCTCGCACGCAACGGCCGGGTCGACCCGACACTCGCCCACTACCTCGCGTCGATTCTCGCCGGGTTGCTGAACCTGCTGCTCGTCCTCGCGATCCTGGAAATCTTCGGTGTGCAGACGACGTCGTTCGCCGCGTTGCTCGCCGGCCTCGGCCTCGCGATCGGTACTGCGTGGGGCGGCCTGCTCGCGCATTTCGCGGCCGGCGTGTTCATGCAGGTGCTGCGGCCGTTCAAGGTCGGCGATTTCGTCATGGCCGCGGGCGTCACCGGCACCGTCACGGAGTTGGGCCTGTTCGGCACCACGATCGTGACGCCGGACAACGTGACGACCATCATCGGCAACAACAAGATCTTCTCCGACACGATCTCGAACTACAGCGTGCTGCCGTTCCGGCGCGTCGAGCTGACCGCGAAGATCGCCAATGGCGTCGATCCGACCGATGCGATCGCGCGTTTGAAAGCCGCCGTCGCGAAGATTCCGAACGTGGCCGAAAACCCCGCGCCGGATATCGAGGTCTTGAGCTTCACGCCAGAAGGACCGCTGCTGTGCGTGCGCCCTTACTCGTCCAACCAGAACTACTGGCAGGTCTACTTCGACACCAATCGCGCGATCGTTCAGACCTTCAAGGAAGCCGGCTATCCGACGCCGGAAACGCCACTCGCACCGCGAGCGATCACGCGCGATTGATCTGATCGAACCTCCGCGCGCACCCGACACGGGTCGTCGGCATGGCGGCATGAAAAAAGGCGTCGCGAGATTCGCGACGCCTTTCGTGTTTTCAAGGCCCGAAATACCGCAAACAACTCGTCATCAACGCGTACTCGCGTTCGCGCCATTCTTACGCAGCATCTTCCACAGCGCGCCGAGCACGATCGGTACGATCGCCGCGCCGATACCGACCAGCACGATCACGTTCAGATACTGACGGATGAACGGGATGTTGCCGAAGAAATAACCGAGCAGTGTCAGCAGCAGCACCCACAACAGCGCGCCGACGACGTTGAACATCTGGAAGCGGCTCCACGTCATCGACGACGCGCCCGCGACGAACGGCGCAAACGTCCGCACGACCGGGATGAAACGCGCGAGCACGATCGTCTTGCCGCCGTGTTTCTCATAGAAGTTATGCGTCTTCTGCAGCGCGGCGCGATCGAGAAAACGCTCGAGCACCGGAATGTGCGTATTGAACACGCGCGGTCCGATCGCGCGGCCGATCAGATAGTTGGTCGTATTGCCCGAGACCGCCGCCACCAGCAGCAACAGGATCAGCAGTCCGAGATGCATCTGCCCGGTCGCGCAGAACGCGCCGCCGATGAACAGCAGCGAATCGCCCGGCAGAAACGGCAGGACCACGAGCCCCGTTTCAGCGAACACGATCGCGAACAGCACCGCGTAGACCCAGGCACCGTACACGTGAATGAAGTCTCCGAGAAACTTGTCGATGTGCAGGACAAGATTGGCGAAATGTAGCAGCGTATCCAAGGAACGTCCTTTTAAACCAGTGTATGCGTAGCGGGAAAACGGCCACCGCGCGACCCTGCAACAGGCGCAGCGAGCGGCGGGCCGACCGCTGCGAATTGACCGCGACATGATACCGAAAGTGCCTCGGGTCGAATGAAAATCTGCTGGTTGGGCGTCTGCGCGGGCGGCGTGCGCCAAGTCGCTATAATTTCGCCATGTCCGAATTCTCCGAAACGCCTGCGGGCACCGCGGCCGCGGCCGCACCTTCCGACGCCTCCCGCGCGGCGCCCGTGCCGCGTCCGTTGCGCGCCATCCAGCCGCTCCCCGATCAATTGATCAGCCAGATCGCCGCCGGCGAAGTGGTCGAGCGGCCGGCGTCGGTAGTCAAGGAACTGCTCGAGAATGCGCTCGACGCGGGCGCGCAGACGCTGCGCATCCTGCTCGACGAAGGCGGCGTCAAACGCATCTCGATCACCGACGACGGCTGCGGCATCCCCGAGAACGAACTCGTGCTCGCCCTGACGCGCCATGCGACCAGCAAGATCCGCTCGCTTGCCGAGCTCGAAGCGGTCGCGACGCTCGGGTTCCGCGGCGAAGCGCTGGCGTCGATCGCGTCGGTCGCGCAGATGAGCATCACGAGCCGCACCGCAGATGTGCCGCACGCGGTGCGCATCGACGCGGAAACCGGCGTGCTGAGTCCCGCCGCCGGCACCCAGGGCACGACGATCGAAGTCCGCGAGCTGTACTTCAACACCCCAGCACGCCGCAAATTCCTGAAAAGCGAACAGACCGAACTCGGCCATTGTCTTGAACAGATCCGCCGCGCCGCGCTCGCGCGGCCGGACGTCGCGATCTCGGTGCTGCACAACGGCAAGGCCGTCGAGCACTGGAACGCGAGCGAGCCGCCCGCGCGGGTTGCGAAGATTCTCGGCGAGACGTTCGCGACCGCCCATCTGCCGCTCGGCGAATCCGCCGGTCCGCTTGCGATCTACGGCTGCGCCGGTCTGCCGACCGCGAGCCGCGGTCGCGCCGATCAACAGTATTTCTTCGTCAACGGCCGCTTCGTGCGTGACAAGCTGCTCACGCACGCGGTGCGCGCCGCGTATGAAGACGTGCTGCACGGTGAGCGTTATCCGTCGTACGTGCTGTTCCTCGATCTGCCGCCCGAAGGCGTCGACGTGAACGTACATCCGTCGAAAATCGAGGTGCGTTTCCGCGATTCGCGCTCGATCCACCAGTTCGTGTTCCATGCGGTGCAGCGCGCGCTCGCTCGGCACGCGGGCGCGTCGCCTGAAACGACGGCGGGCGGGCATGCGGCGCACCTGGAACCGTCGGCCGGTGGACCGGCTTCATCTGGTTCGACGCCGCCGGGTGTCACAAGCGGCGTAGCCGACGGCATTGGCGCGGGCGCCGGTCTTTCGAGCGGCGCGGGCTTCGGCGCGGGAAGCCGCGGCGGCCTTGGCGGCGGCAGCGGCTTCAGCAGCTTCGGCGCCCCGGGCGCCTCGCAGCCTGGCAACACGTGGATGCGCCAGGCACGCATGACGCAAGGCACGCTGCCGGTCGCGCAACCGCTCGCCGGTTACGACGCGCTGTTCGGCCGCAAGGATCCGCTTGCCGGCCGGGTCGAAGGCGCGTCGCTGTTCGAAGCGCGCGACTCCGCAACCGACGCGACGTCGCCATACGACGCAGCGCCGTTCGCGCCGCGCCCGGCTGCCCCCGCATTCGACGCCACCGACGACCAGCCGCTCGGCTTCGCGCTCGGCCAGATCCACGGCATCTACGTGCTCGCGCAGAACCGCCAAGGGCTCGTGATCGTCGACATGCATGCGGCACACGAGCGCATCCTGTACGAGCAGTTCAAGAGCGCGCTCGCCGACCGCGCGATCGCCGTGCAGCCGCTGCTGATCCCGCAGACGATGCAGGCCGATCCGGTCGAAATCGGCACGGTCGAGGAAGAGCGCGATACGCTCGATGCGCTCGGCTTCGACCTCGCGGTGCTGTCGCCGACCACGCTCGCGATCCGCGCGGTCCCCGCGTTGCTGAAGGAC
Organism: Paraburkholderia sp. UCT2; assembly: GCF_014397665.1. Lineage (NCBI taxonomy): Bacteria > Pseudomonadati > Pseudomonadota > Betaproteobacteria > Burkholderiales > Burkholderiaceae > Paraburkholderia > Paraburkholderia sp. UCT2. The sequence goes on along the minus strand of NZ_VZQO01000023.1, from coordinate 54,446 downwards.
GCCGACCTGCAAGCGCTGGCGCGCGCGGTGCTGTCCGACCTGCATGCATTCGGCGGCTCACGCGTGCTGACCGAGCGTCAGCACGAACTGCTCGGCACGCTCGCGTGCCATCACGCGGTGCGCGCGAACCGGCGTCTGACGCTCGACGAAATGAACGCGCTGTTGCGCCAGATGGAAGCGACCGAGCGCGCCGATCAGTGCAACCACGGGCGTCCGACCTGGTATCAGCTGACGCTGGCCGATCTCGATCGGCTGTTCATGCGCGGGCAGTAACGACGCTGCGTTTCGATCACACCGTTGCGCCGCGCGCCCGCTTGCCCATGACGTCACACCCTACCCCCATCCCGTGCCTGCTCGGCCCGACCGCGTCCGGCAAGACCGCCGCCGCGCTCGCGCTCGCCGCGCGGCGGCCGGTCGAAATCATCAGCGTCGACTCGGCGCTCGTCTATCGCGAGATGGACATCGGCACCGCGAAGCCGACCGCGGAAGAACGCGCGGTCGCGCCGCATCATCTGATCGATATCGTCGATCCGGCCGACTCGTACTCGGCCGCGCAGTTTCGCGCCGATACGCTGCGGCTCGTCGGAGAAATTCGTGCGCGCGGGCGGCTGCCGCTGCTGGTCGGCGGCACGATGCTTTACTACAAGGCGCTCACGCAGGGCCTCAACGACCTGCCCGCCGCCGATGCCGAAGTACGCGCGAGGCTCGACGCCGACGCCGCCCGCGACGGCTGGCCGGCGCTTCACGCGCGGCTCGCCGCGCTCGATCCGGTCACGGCCGCGCGTCTCGCGCCGAACGATTCGCAACGCATCCAGCGCGCGCTGGAAGTGTTCATGCTGACCGGCCAGCCGATGTCGACGCTGCTCGCCGCGCCCGCGCGCACCGACGACGCCGCATTGGCAAGCTTCGTGCCGGTCGCGCTGGAGCCGTCCGAGCGTGGCGTGCTGCACGCGCGCATCGAGCAGCGCTTCGATTCGATGCTCGCGCACGGTTTCGTCGATGAAGTGGTGAAGCTGCGTGCGCGCGGCGACCTGCTGCCCGAGATGCCGTCGATGCGCTGCGTCGGGTATCGGCAGGTGTGGGAATACCTCGATGGCGCGGTCGACTATCGGACCATGCGCGACAAGGGCGTCTTCGCGACGCGGCAACTCTGCAAGCGGCAGCTCACGTGGCTGCGCAGCATGCCGGAAAGACAGGTGGTGGATTGCTGCGATCCGCACGCGACGGCGCGGGTGGTGGAGTTGATCGAAACGCTGGTTTGAGGCGCCGATCAGCGTGGCGGAATCGGAGGGACGTAAAGCAGGAATTTGAAGCGGGAAATGTGAAGCAAAGGATTCGAAGCCCGCGCGGCGCACCATTGCGGCACGCCGCCCTCGTCAACCTTTAGACCACGACCGTCTGCGCTTCACCCGCTGCGCTTTCACGGACCGTGCCGATCTTCCAGACCTGCTCGCCCGCCGCGGACAGCAGACCGATCGCCGCATCGGCATCCGCGGCCGACACGATCACCGCCATACCGATACCGCAGTTGAACACGCGGTGCATTTCCGCATCGGCGACGCCGCCGTGCTTCTGCAGCCACGAGAACAGCGGCGGCAGCGGCCACGCGCGATGGTCGAGCTCCGCGGTCAGGCCTTCGCGCAGCACGCGCGGAATGTTCTCGACCAGGCCGCCGCCCGTGATGTGCGCCATACCCTTGACCTCGACCTGCTGCATCAGCGCGAGCAGCGGCTTCACGTAGATGCGCGTCGGCGCCATCAGCGCGTCGGCGAGCGTGCGGCCGTCGAAGTCCGCGTTCAGATCGGGATTGGCGCGCTCGATGATCTTGCGCACGAGCGAAAAGCCGTTCGAATGGATACCGCTCGACGCGAGCCCGAGCACCACGTCGCCCGAAGCGATCTTGCTGCCGTCGATGATCTTGCTCTTTTCCACCGCGCCGACCGCGAAACCAGCCAGGTCGTATTCGCCGTCCGGGTACATGCCCGGCATTTCCGCGGTTTCGCCGCCGATCAACGCGCAACCCGACAGCTCGCAGCCGTGCGCAATGCCCTTCACGACGGTCGCCGCTGTGCCGACGTCGAGCTTGCCGCAGGCGAAATAGTCGAGGAAGAACAGCGGCTCGGCGCCCTGCACGAGGATGTCGTTGACGCTCATCGCGACCAGATCCTGGCCGACCGTGTCGTGCTTGTTCAGCTGGAACGCGAGACGCAGCTTGGTGCCGACGCCGTCGGTGCCGGACACGAGCACCGGTTCCTTGTACTTCTTCGGCACTTCGAACAACGCGCCGAATCCACCGATGCCGCCCAGCACGCCGTCGCGCAGGGTTTTCTTGGCAAAGGGCTTGATGGCGTCGACGAGGGCGTCACCCGCATCGATGTCCACGCCGGCGTCGCGATACGACAAACCTTGGGCCGAATCGGTTGAAGGCTCGGCGGATTTCGGTTGATTCATGGGGAAAAGCTCGAAGGTCGGTAAAATGCGATTTTACCCGATGCTGGCCGCCTGGCTGGAATTCACGCGTTCCGACGATATCCTGGAAACGACATTGCAACACGACACCCCGATTCCGGCGCCGCCGACCCGCGCAATTGCGCCAGCCGTGCTTCGCGACGCGCGGCCTCACGACCCGGCGAGCACGCTTCACGACAACTGAGCGCCTGGCAACCTTCCAGGCCCCGAGGTCCGGGCCACTCGCGGCCTGAGCCTCATTTTCGGCATTAACCTACTGTGCTTCGTCAACTGACGCTCGATCTCGGCACCCCGCCGCCATCGACATTCGACAATTTCTTCGCCGGCGCGAACGCCGAGCTGGTCACGCGCCTGCGTGAGCTCGACGACGCGCTCGCCTCCGGACCGGTCGCCGATCGCACCTTCTACATCTGGGGCGAAGCCGGCAGCGGCCGCACGCACCTGCTGCAGGCGCTCGTGCACGAAGCGCCGCCGGGGCATGCGCGCTTCGCCGGGCCGCAAAGCAGCCTCGCCGCCTTCGGCTTCGATCCGCGCGTCGCAATCTATGCAATCGACGACTGCGACGCGCTGTCGGCCGCGCAGCAGATCGCCGTGTTCAACCTGTTCAACGAAGTGCGCGCGCATCCGACCAGCGCGCTCGTCGCCGCGGGCAACGCGGCGCCGATCGGCATGACGGTGCGCGAAGATTTGCGCACGCGCCTCGGCTGGGGACTGGTGTTTCACCTTGCGCCGTTGCCCGACGACGCGAAGGCCGCGGTGTTGAAACGCGCGGCGCGCGAGCGCGGCATCATGCTCGCCGACGACGTGCCGGCCTACCTGCTCACGCACTTTCGCCGCGACATGCCGAGCCTGATGGCGCTGCTCGACGCGCTCGACCGCTTCTCGCTCGAACAGAAACGCGCGGTCACGCTGCCGCTGTTGCGCACGATGCTCGCGTCGCCCGACCCCGCCGCCGCGCCGGGTTCACACGCCGCTCTTTCCGCTTCAAGTAAAATAGGCGCCCATGGCTAACCTTGCACTCTTCGATCTCGACCACACGCTCATTCCCACCGACAGCGACCACGAATGGGGCCGCTTCATGGTGAAAAAAGGCATGGTCGACGCCGAAAATTTCGCCCGTGAAAACGATCGCTTTTACGCCGACTACAAGGCCGGCAAGCTCGACATTCACGCTTATCTGATCGCCATGCTGACGCCGCTCGCGAAGTACACACGCGCGCAGCTCGCTGACTTTCACGCGCAGTACATGCACGAGGTCATCACGCCGGCCATCCAGCCGGCGGCGCTCGAACTCGTGAAACAGCATCGTGAAGCGGGCGACCTGTGCTGCGTCGTCACCGCGACCAACGAGTTCATCACGCGGCCGATCGCGCAGGCGTTCGGCGTCGACACGCTGATCGCGTGCGAGGCGGAGACCGTCGGCGGGGAGCCGCACGGCGCCTACACCGGTCGCCCCACCGGCACGCCGAGCTACAAGGAAGGCAAGATCGTGCGCACCGAAATGTGGCTCGCGTCGCTCGGCAAGAGCTGGAGCGACTTCGAGCACAGCTATTTCTATAGCGATTCGCACAACGACATCCCGCTGCTCGAAAAAGTCACCGATCCCATCGCGACCAATCCGGACGACACGTTGCGCGCCCATGCGCAAGCCAAAGGCTGGCGCATCCTCGAACTCTTCCAACCCTCGTGATCAAGAAACTCATCCGCAAGCTATTCGGCCAGGACACGGCGACCGCTGACGACACGCTCTCCGCCGCCGCCAGCGTCGACGGCAATGCCAATGGCAAGCCGCCGGCGCGCGGCAAGTCCGTATCCGGCACGACCGCTTCCGCCACGGCCGCGCGGCCGCGCCGCAAGTCCGCAGGTGCCGCTGCTGCCGCGCAAGTGCCGCGCGAGCCGGACGTACCCGTCATCATTCCGCACGACGTGCACGGCATCGACCCCACGCTGATCTCGCGCAATGCGATCCGCGTGACCGAGGGCCTGCAACAGGCGGGCTTCCGTGCGTTCATCGTCGGCGGCGCGGTGCGCGACCTGCTGCTCGGCGTCAAGCCGAAAGACTTCGACGTCGCGACCGACGCGACTCCCGAACAGGTGCAGAAGCTGTTCCGCCGCGCGCGCATCATCGGCCGGCGCTTCCAGATCGTGCACGTGCAGTTCGGCCAGGAAATCATCGAAACCTCGACGTTCCGCGCGCTGGTCGATCCGCCCGCGGCCGACGCGCCGCCGCCGAAGCGTCTGAAGCGCGACGAGCTCGACCGCCGCACCCACGCGGTCGATGCGAGCGGCCGCGTGCTGCGCGACAACGTGTGGGGCGAGCAGCACGAGGACGCCACGCGCCGCGACTTCACGATCAACGCGATGTACTACGATCCGGCCACGCAAACCGTACTGGACTACCACAACGGCATGGCCGATATGCGCGCGCGCCTGTTGCGCATGATCGGCGACCCGGCCACGCGCTATCGCGAGGATCCGGTGCGCATGCTGCGCGTCGTGCGCTTCGCCGCCAAGCTCGACTTCGACATCGACGACGCCACGCGCGCGCCGATCGAGAAGATGGCCGATCTGATCGACAACGTGCCCGCCGCGCGTCTGTTCGACGAAATGCTGAAGCTGATGCTGTCGGGTCACGCGCTCGCGTGCCTGACGCGGCTGCGCCAGGAAGGCCTGCATCACGGGCTGTTGCCGCTGCTCGACGTCGTGCTCGAGCAGCCGACCGGCGAAAAATTCATTTCTCTGGCACTCTCTAGCACAGATGCACGCGTGCTCGCCGGCAAGCCGGTGTCGCCGGGCTTCCTGTTCGCGACGCTGTTGTGGCACGACGTGCAGCAGCGCTGGCAGAAGTTCGAGGCCGAGGGCGAGTATCCGGTGCCCGCGCTGCATCGCGCGATGGACGAAGTGCTCGACATGCAGACCGAAAAGCTCGCGATCCACAAGCGCTTCTCGGCCGACATGCGCGAGATCTGGGGCCTGCAGCTGCGCCTCGAAAAACGCTCGGGGCGCAGCGCGCTGAAGCTGCTCGAACACCAAAGATTTAGAGCGGGGTATGATTTCCTCCTGTTGCGCTGCGCATCGGGCGAACTCGACGAGTCGGTCGGTGCATGGTGGACGGAGTTCATCGAAGGAGACGTCGCCGCGCGCGAGACCTTGCTCACGCAAGGCGGGAAGGACCGGAGCCCAAGAAAACGACGGCGGCGCGGTGGCGCCAGAAGCCGCAAATCAGGTGACGGAGTGGAGGGCGGCTCGTCCGCCGAACGCACGGACAACGACGCGGGCCTCGAAGGCTCGCACGAAGACTGACGCGGCGTTCGCGGAAAAGCCGTCAAAACGATAGTTGCAGGAAGATATGCCATGACGGTTGCTTATCTTGGCCTCGGCGCGAATCTCGGGGACGCGCGCCAGACCCTGAAAGACGCGGTGGTGTGCCTCGCACAACAGCACACCATCACCGTGCTCGCCAAATCGAGCCTGTATCGTACTGCCCCGATCGACGCGGGCGGCGACGACTATTTCAACTGCGTCGTGAAGCTGGAAACGACGCTCCCCGTGCGGCATCTGCTCGCGCTGTGCCACAAGATCGAGCATCAGTTCGGCCGTGAGCGGCCGTTCCGCAATGCGCCGCGCACGCTCGATCTCGACATCCTGCTGTATGGCGATCAATCGATCGACGAAGCCGATCTGATCGTGCCGCACCCACGCCTCGTCGAGCGCGCGTTTGCGCTGGTGCCGCTCGTCGAGATCGACGCGGCGATCGTCATTCCGCTGCATGGCCGGGCCGCCGCGCTGCTCGACAGCGTCAGCGATCAGCGCATCGAGAAAGTAAAGTCGCCCTGCCAGTGCCCGATGCTCAATGCGCTGACCGGCAATTCCGCCGAGAAAGGCCGCTGCGAATGAGTTCGCCGCCGCTCACGGTCACCGCGCCGCAGCTGCGCCCGCCGTTCGGCTATATCGCGATCGAAGGGCCGATCGGCGTCGGCAAAACCTCACTCGCTCGGCGCCTCGCGCAACGCTGGTCGATGCACGAACTGTTCGAACGCTCGCAAGACAATCCGTTTCTTGAACGCTTCTATCGCGACACCACGCGCTATGCGCTACCGGTGCAGTTGCACTTCGCACTGCAACGCGCGCAGCAGGCGCAGGAAGTCAGCGCCGCGCAGGCGAGCGGCACGCCGCTGATCGCCGACTTCATCACGCAGCGAAACGACATCTTCGCGCGTCTGACCTTGCAGGAAGACGAGTGGCAGTTGTACCGCGCGCTTGCCGTGCGGCTCGACGTCAGCGCGCCGGAGCCGGACTTCGTCGTTTATCTGCAGGCGAGCCCAGAGGTGCTGTTCGCGCGCATCCAGAAGCGCGCGGTGCCGATGGAGCTGCAGATTTCCGATGCCTATCTGCGCGCGCTGTGCGACGCGTACAACGAATTCTTCTACCACTACGACCGCACGCCCGTGCTGACGGTCAACGCCGAACACCTGAATCCGCTCGACTCCGACGCGGACCTTGCGCTGCTCGCCGAACGCATCGAGACGATGCGCGGCCGCAAGGAATTCTTTGTCAAAGGCACGTCGCTGTAAGCGGCGCGGCTAGTTCATTTTTTTCACTGGATTGACCATGACTTATTTGCAGGAAGCGAGCCGGAGCGCGATCACCGTGCCGAAACTGCAGGCAATGCGCGACGCTGGCGAAAAGATCGCCATGCTCACCTGTTACGACGCGAGCTTCGCCGCGCTGCTCGATCGCGCGGGCGTCGACGTGCTGCTGATCGGCGACTCGCTCGGCAACGTCCTGCAAGGCCAGGCGACCACGCTGCCGGTGTCGCTTGCCGATATCGCGTATCACACGGCGAGCGTCGCGCGCGCGCGGCCGTCGGCGCTGATCGTCGCGGACCTGCCGTTCGGCACCTACGGCACGCGCGAAGACGCATTCAGGAGCTCGGTCGAACTGATGCGCGCGGGCGCGCAGATGGTCAAGCTCGAAGGCGGCGAATGGCTCGCCGACACGGTGCGGTTTCTGGTCGAGCGCTCGATTCCGGTGTGCGCGCATGTGGGTCTCACGCCGCAGTCGGTGCATGCGTTCGGCGGCTTCAAGGTGCAGGCCAAGACCGAAGCGGGCGCGAGCCAGTTGCTGCGCGATTCGCTCGCCGTGCAGGAAGCCGGCGCGCAATTGATCGTGATGGAAGCGATCCCGTCGCAACTCGCGGGCGAGGTCACGCAGCAGCTGCGCATTCCGACGATTGGTATCGGCGCGGGCCTCGGCTGCTCGGGTCAGGTGCTGGTGCTGCACGACATGCTCGGGATTTTTCCTGGCAAGCGACCGCGCTTCGTGAAGGATTTCATGCAGGGACAGCCGAATATTCAGGCCGCCGTCGAGGCGTATGTGCGGGCGGTAAAGGACGGCACGTTTCCCGGCGCCGAGCACACGTTCTGATGCTTCATTGCCGCGCGAGCGCGCGGCATTCCCGTATTTTTCAGTGCTCTAACCAACAAGCCGTGCCGGCACCGCGCCGCGCAACGCGTTGCACACGAGCAGCGCTTCGGCGTTCAGCACATCCGCCCGCGTCAGCACTTTTTCACCGGCCCGCAAGCCCGACGCGTCGTCGAGCAACACGCTTCGCATTACACCTGGCAGCACGCCTGACGCGAGCGGCGGCGTCCACCATTGTCCCGCGAGCTTCACGAACACGTTCGACCTGCCGCCTTCGGTCAGTTCGCCCCGTTCGTTGAAAAACAGCGTATCGAAGGCGCCCTTCGCTTCGGCTTCGCGCCAGCCGCGGTCGTAGTCTGCCCGGCGCGTGGTCTTGTGGCGCAGCAGCGGATCGGCGGCGCGGGTCGGCGCGAACTGCGCTTCGGGGCCGAGCAGAACACCAACGATCGCATCCGCCAACGGCGCAAGTATCGCGGCCGAGATCTGGGTCACCCCGCTCTTGCTCAAGGCAAGCCGCATTCGATGCGGCATCTGCGCCGGGAGCGTGGCGCACCGCGCTGAAATCTCCCCACGAATGCGCGCTTCGTCGAACCCGAAGCCAAGCGTCGCGGCGCTCGACGACAAGCGCCGCAGATGCCGCTCGACGTGCCGCACGCCGTCTTCCCGCGTCGCGTACATCGTTTCGAACAGTTCGAAACCCGGCTCGGCGCCCATCAGAAAACGTGCTTTCAATCGACACTCCTCGTGCTCGTCGGCGGCCACGCTGTCGAGCACGATGCCCGCGCCGATGCCCATGCTGCCGCGCAGACCATCCGTGCCGCCGGCTTGCGCGGTCGACGCAGTCAACGTCAACGTGCGAATCGCGACCGACATGCAAAAGTCGCCGCAATCGTGATCATCGCCCGGCGCATCGAGCCAGCCGATCGCGCCGGTATAGAGCCCGCGCGGCGTGCTTTCCAGTTCGTCGATCAACTGCATCGTGCGATGCTTCGGCGCACCGGTAATCGAGCCGCAGGGAAACAGCGCGCGCAGGATCGTCGCGAAGGAGGTGCCATCGAGCAACGTCGCCTCGACAGTCGACGTCATCTGCCACACCGACGCATACGGCTCGACCGAAAACAACGCCGGCACGCTGACCGAGCCGATCCGCGCGACTCGCGACAGATCGTTGCGCAACAGATCGACGATCATGACGTTCTCGGCGCGGTTCTTCGGATCGGTCGCGAGGAACTCGGCGTTACCCCGGTCGACGGCAGGATCTTGCGAGCGCGGCGCCGTGCCCTTCATCGGCCGCGCGCGCAACGTCGGGCCGTGCTTTTCGACGAATAGTTCGGGCGAACACGACAGCACCCACGCATCGTCCGGCAACGCGATCAGCGCGCCGAACGACACGGGCTGGCGCGCGCGCAACCGCCGATAGAACGCAAGCGGCGAGCCGAACACGTCGAAGCCGAGGCGGTACGTGTAGTTGACCTGATAGGAATCGCCCGCGCACAGGGCGGCGTGAATCGCGTCGATCGCCGCGTCGAACTCGGCGCGATCGACGCTCTCGCGTACGTTCGCGGTGCCCGCGACCGACGGCTCGAAAGCGCCGTTGTCCCGCGCCGTCAGCCACGCGTCGACCTCGTCGCGCGAAAGCTTCGCACAACGTTCGAACAATAAAAAACGCAGCGTGGCATTGCCACGCTGCGTTTCAGAAGACCGGCGCGCATCGAAACCCATCAGCGCGCGGCCAAATTCATAATCGGCGAGCACGACGGCGTGCAAACCGCTCCGGGTATCCGCCGCGACGCTGTCGCACACGGCTTCGAGCTGCGCCGCCTCCGTGCAGACCCGCTCGCGCACGAAACCCGTGTACAAGCGGCTCGACGGAAGCGCCGCCGTTGCACCGCAATCGTCGAGCAGCGCGAACGCCGCGCCGCGACTGTCCACCGTCATACTGACCGCCGAATCAAATCAATCGAAAAAGCTCTTTACGCGATCGAACCAGCTCTTGCTTTGCGGACTATGCCGCGAACCGCCTTCCACGAGCGCCTTTTCGAACTGCTTGAGCAGATCGCGCTGCGCTTCGGTGAGCTTGACCGGCGTTTCAACCTGCACGTGTACGTACAGATCGCCGGCGATGCTCGAACGCAGCCCCTTGATGCCCTTGCCGCGCAAACGGAACGTCTTGCCGGACTGCGTGCCTTCCGGCACCGTGAAGCTGGCGCGACCGGCGAGCGTCGGCACCTCGATATCGCCGCCGAGCGCCGCGGTAGTGAACGGGATCGGCATCTGGCAATGCAGATCGTCGCCGTCACGCTCGAACACCGAGTGCTGCTTGATATGAATCTCGACGTACAGATCGCCCGACGGACCGCCGTTGATGCCCGGTTCGCCGTTGCCGGCCGAGCGGATGCGCATGCCGTCGTCGATACCGGCCGGGATCTTCACTTCGAGCGTCTTGGTTTCCTTCACCTTACCCGCGCCGTGGCAGTGATTGCACGGCTCGGGGATGTAGGTACCGGTGCCGTGGCACTTCGGGCAAGTCTGCTGGATGCTGAAGAAGCCCTGCGACATGCGCACCGAACCCGAGCCGCTACAGGTCGGGCAGGTTTCCGGCTTGGTGCCCGGCTTCGCGCCCGAGCCATGGCAGACTTCGCACGAAACCCAGCTCGGCACACGAATCTGCGTGTCGTAGCCGTGTGCGGCCTGCTCGAGCGTGATTTCCATGCTGTAGCGCAGATCGGCGCCGCGATACACCTGCGGGCCCGCGCGGCCGCCTCCGCGTGCGCCGCCGCCGGCCGCCTGGCCGAAGATGTCGCCGAAGATGTCGCCGAATGCATCGGCAAAGCCGCCGAAACCTTGCGCGCCGGCCCCACCCATGTTCGGATCGACGCCCGCGTGACCGTACTGATCGTACGCGGCGCGCTTTTGCGAATCCGACAGCATTTCATAGGCTTCCTTCACTTCCTTGAAATGCTCTTCCGCATCCTTGTGACCCGGATTGCGGTCGGGGTGGTGCTTCATCGCGAGCTTGCGATAAGCCTTCTTGATTTCGTCGTCGCTCGCGTTCTTTGCGACGCCCAGAACCTCGTAGTAATCCCGTTTCGCCATATCGGTTCAACGCCGCCGCGCAAAGCGACGCGGTAGCTCCTTGTGAATGCTGTGGAGTCTCACGACTCGTCCGGCCGCTGTCTGCGCCGCGCCAGGGCACGGTTCAAAACAACGCCCTCCATAAAACGAACGTGCCCGGAGAGCCCCAAAAAGGCTCGCCAGGCGCGAAAACCGCTCTTGCACTTTGGGCGCCCCGGGGGCGCCGTTCTCGTGCAGCCGGGCCGCGCACATTGCTGTGCACGGCTTTACGGTCGGATGCCGACCTGGCTTTAGTCTTTCTTCACTTCCTTGAAGTCAGCGTCGACCACATCGTCGGCCTGCTGGCTCGCACCCGCCGATGCACCGGCACCGCCCGCCGCGCCCGCCGCCGCTTCGGCACCTTGCGCAGCCTGCATGTCGGCGTACATCTTCTCGCCCATCTTCTGCGAGGCCGTGGCCACCGCTTCGATCTTCGCTTCGATCGCGGCTTTGTCGCTCGAGTTGCTCTTCAGCGCGTCTTCGAGGTCCTTCAACGCGGCTTCGATCTTGTCCTTCTCGCCAGCTTCGAGCTTGTCGCCGTACTCGGTCAGCGCCTTCTTCGTGCTGTGGACGAGGGCGTCACCCTGGTTGCGGGCGTCGGCCAGCTCACGCAGCTTGTGATCTTCTTCCGCGTTCGCTTCGGCGTCCTTCACCATCTTCTCGATTTCGGCTTCGGACAGACCCGAGTTCGCCTTGATCGTGATGCGGTTCTCCTTGCCGGTCGCCTTGTCCTTCGCGCCGACGTGCAGAATGCCGTTCGCGTCGATGTCGAAGCTCACTTCGATCTGCGGCACGCCGCGCGGTGCCGGCGGAATGCCTTCGAGGTTGAACTCGCCGAGCAGCTTGTTGCCCGCTGCCATTTCGCGTTCGCCCTGGAACACCTTGATCGTCACGGCGCCTTGATTATCATCAGCCGTCGAGTAGACCTGCGCGTGCTTGGTCGGGATCGTCGTGTTCTTGTTGATCATCTTCGTCATCACGCCGCCGAGCGTTTCGATGCCGAGCGACAACGGGGTCACGTCGAGCAGCAGCACGTCCTTGCGGTCGCCCGACAGAACCTGGCCCTGGATCGCGGCACCAACGGCCACGGCTTCGTCCGGGTTCACGTCGCGGCGCGGATCCTTGCCGAAGAACTCCTTCACCTTTTCCTGCACCTTCGGCATACGGGTCATACCGCCGACCAGGATCACGTCGTCGACTTCGCCGACCTTCACGCCCGCGTCCTTGATCGCGACGCGGCACGGCTCGATGGTGCGTTCGATCAGGTCTTCGACCAGCGCTTCCAGCTTGGCGCGCGTGATCTTCAGGTTCAGGTGCTTCGGACCTGATGCGTCCGCCGTGATGTACGGCAGGTTGATTTCGGTCTGCTGGCTCGACGACAGCTCGATCTTGGCCTTTTCAGCCGATTCCTTCAGGCGCTGCAGCGCGAGCACGTCTTTCGACAGATCGACGCCCTGCTCCTTCTTGAACTCGCCGATGATGTAGTCGATGATGCGCTGGTCGAAGTCTTCGCCGCCGAGGAACGTATCGCCGTTCGTGGACAGCACTTCGAACTGCATTTCACCGTCGACGTCCGCGATTTCGATGATCGACACGTCGAACGTACCGCCGCCCAGGTCGTACACCGCGATCTTGCGATCGCCCTTTTCGGCCTTGTCCAGACCGAACGCGAGAGCCGCGGCGGTCGGTTCGTTGATGATCCGCTTGACTTCCAGACCGGCGATGCGGCCGGCGTCCTTGGTTGCCTGACGCTGGCTGTCGTTGAAGTACGCCGGCACCGTGATCACGGCTTCCGTGACGGTCTCGCCAAGGTAGTCCTCAGCGGTCTTCTTCATCTTGCGCAGGACTTCGGCGGAGATTTGCGGCGGCGCGAGCTTCTGGTCGCGCACTTCGACCCACGCGTCACCGTTGTCGGCCTTGATGATCTTGTAGGGCATCAGGCCGATGTCCTTCTGCACTTCCTTCTCTTCGAAGCGGCGGCCGATCAGGCGCTTGACCGCGAACAGCGTGTTCTTCGGGTTCGTGACCGACTGACGCTTGGCCGGCGCGCCGACCAGGATCTCGCTGTCATCCATGTAAGCGATGATCGACGGCGTGGTGCGCGCGCCTTCCGAATTCTCGATGACCTTGACCGAGTTGCCTTCCATGATCGCCACGCACGAGTTGGTCGTGCCGAGGTCGATACCGATGATTTTGCCCATTTTTGCAAATCTCCTGACTTTGATCGCTGCGGAAAGCGCCCGGTTGGCCCATCTGGCGGCGGGACGATCCGCTCTCAATTCATACCTGCACTCAAAATGAGTGCGGCCACATCGTTTTCAAGACCTCTTTTGCGATGCGGTCTTTAATTTTTTTCAATCACGGGGCGAGGCGCCTGAATCTTCGCTGCGAGCCCGCTCCGTCAGTCTGCGCGGCGCCCCCGGCGTGGTTCGCCGGAAGCGCCTGAATCGATGGGACCTTTGCGGCACGTAGCGATGCGAAGCGACGCAGCAGACGCCACCGGCGCAAACGCCCGGAGCGAGTGTCGACGTGATTACTTCGGCGCCGCGACGGTCACGAGCGCGGGACGCAGCACGCGATCCGCGATCACAAAGCCTTTTTGCAGCACCGCGACGACGGTGTTCGGCTCCTGGTCGGCCGGCACCATCGAAATGGCCTGATGGCGATGCGGGTCGAACTTTTCGCCGACCGGATTGATCGCCACGACGCGACCCTTCTCGAGCGCGCCGCTCAACTGCCGCAGCGTGAGCTCGACGCCTTCGCGGACCTTCTGCAAGTCGTCGGACGAATGGGCGACGGCCGCCTCGAGACTGTCGACCACCGGCAGCAGATGTTCGGCGAAGCTCTCGATCGCAAACTTGTGCGCCTTGGCGACGTCTTCCTGAGCGCGACGGCGCACATTTTCGGTTTCGGCCTTCGCGCGCAGGAAGCTTTCCTGCAACTCGGCGATCTTCGCCTGAGCGTCGGCCAGCGCCTGCTCGGCGGCACCCTGGGCCGGTTCCGCGGGGGCGCCGGTGTCCGGCTGTTGAGCAGCGGCCCCGGCTGCCTCGGCGGCCTGGCGCGCGGCTTCGTCGGCGGGCGTGGGATTCTGGCTCGTCGGGTTCTCTTGCGTGTTTTCCATGTCGCTGAAAGTCGTTAAAAAGTAAAAGCCAAAGGCGGTGCAAGCCGTTCCGACACAGTACGATTCATGCTTTGCAAAATCGCGACACGCGTCTTCGCGCCGATCCGCCAGACCGGACCCCAGATGGGGCCTGAAAAAGCCGTTTCAAGCGGGTCGAGGGTTTTTTCGCACCACCGACGTGCAGGCGAAATGCGCCGTAACAAGCCTCAACATGGCGCAATCAGATAGAGATTGAGTGCAGCCCGCAACTGACCTATTCTCCAGTCATGGAGCGGCAACGCCACGTTAACCCTAATCTGACGTAAGCCTTACCGACACCTGACAGTCGTTCCGATAGCCTGTTTCAGCCCATCAAGGGGAGTACCGTGAAACTGACCTTTGCAATCGGCGTGGTCGCACTGGTACTGATCGCGGGCACCACGACCATCTGCATGTCCGGTGCGGTCAACGACCACACCACCGAGTACGGCGGCGCACACGCCACCGTGGAGCAGTTTCTCAATCCCCACCTGAAAATCTGTCGATAGTGCGCCGGTCGCGTTTGGTCGGTCGGCCGTGCAGCGCGGCGGCCGGCTCGTGGTAGACCTTACGCCGTTCCTGCTCGACCTGCCGCTTCGCCTTGCTCTGCGCGGTTTCCACATAAAGCGTCTGCGCCACGCTCGCCGGACCGCGTACGTCGCATACGCCCAGCACCTCCACCTGCCACACGTAGCGCTCGATCTCGATTTCGACCAGATCGCCGACACGCACGTCCTTCGCCGGCTTCACGGCGACGCCGCCGATACGCACCCGCCCCTTGTCGACCGCCTCCGCGGCCAGCGAACGCGTCTTGAAGAAGCGCGCGGCCCACAGCCATTTGTCGATGCGCAGTTTCGCGCCCGGTTCGGTTGAAATGCGGTAGTTCATCTGCGTATTCAAGCTCCTGTCGTGTGCGGCACCGGCACCGCCTGCGCGGGCCAGCCCTGCAGATGCTGCGCAACGATTTCGCCAAGCGCGGCAACCCACGGCTGCGACGCGTTCAGACAGGCGATCCGGTGAAACTCCTTGCCACCCGCCTGCAGAAATTCGCCGCGCACTTCCATGCCGATTTCCTCGATCGTTTCGAGGCAGTCGGCGGTGAAACCCGGGCAAAACACGTCAGCACGCCGCACGCCTGCCGCGCCGAGTTCCTTCAACGTCGGCGCCGTGTAGGGCTGCAGCCATTCGGCATTGCCGAAGCGCGACTGGAACGTGATGCGGCATTCGACCGACGTCAAATCGAGCGCCTGCATCAGCAGCGCGCCGGTCTGCTGGCATTGCTCGTGGTACGGGTCGCCGAGGTCGAGCGTGCGCTTGGGCACGCCGTGGAAACTGAGCACGAGCTTGTCGCCCGCCGCGAAATCGGGGCGGCCGTGCAGATGCCAGTAGTGGTGCACCTGTGCGGCGAGCGCCGCGATGTACGCCGGGTGATCGGCGTACTGGCGCACGGTGCGGATTTCCGGCTGGTTGCGCATGCGCTTGAGCGCGGAAAAGGCTTCGTCGAACGCGGTCGCAGTGGTCGACGCCGAATACTGCGGATACATCGGCATCAGCAACACGCGCTCGGCGCCCGCGAGCTTCAGCTGGTTCAGCATTGCCGGAATGCCGGGCGTGCCGTAGCGCATCGCGTAGTCGACCAGCACCGTGTAGTCGTTCAGTTGCAGCAGATGGCGCAGGCCCTCGACCTGCTTTTCGGTGTGGACGCGCAGCGGTGAGCCCTCGGGCATCCACACCGCCGCATACTTCTTCGCAGAGCTGCGGCCGCGAAACGGCAGAATCAGCAGACGCAGAATGAGCTGCCACAGCAGCGCCGGAATTTCGACCACGCGAGGATCGGACAGGAACTGCGCGAGGTAGCGGCGCACCGCGCGCGGCGTCGGCGCGTCGGGCGTGCCGAGATTGATCAGCAACACGGCGACGCGATGCGACGTGGCGTTCTGTGAAGGCCGCTCGAGGTCGAAGCGCATAGGTAGCAGAAGTCACCGCATTTTGCGGCGAATCGATTCAATGGAGATTCATTATAGCGGCGCGGGTTCTGCCCGGCGCCGCCAGAGACCCCTGGCCATTCGGACGATTGGCAGACACCGCGCGTTCGCGCATCATGGTCGCCACGGACCGCGATGACGACAGTTCCGCGGAGCCCGAGGACTACTGCTGGCTGAGCGTCATGGACAACAGCCGCGCGGTTATGTCCACGATCGGAATCACGCGGCTGTAGGCCATGCGGGTCGGTCCGATCACACCGAGCGTGCCGACGATCTTGCCGTTCACCTCGTACGGCGCGGTGACGACGCTCATTTCCTCGATCGGTACCAGATTCGATTCGCCGCCAATGAATATTTGCACGCCCGCCGCGTGACTCGACACGTCGAGCAACTGAAGGAGGCTGGTCTTCTGGTCGAACACATCGAACAGCTTGCGCAGGCGCGCCATGTCCGACGAAAGATCGGCGACTTCGAGCAAATTGCGCTCGCCCGAGATCAACACGGTCTCGCCGGTGTCGGATTCGTCGGTGCTGGCGGTGACGGCCGCGTGCATCAGCGAGGTCATGTCGCCACGCAGCTCGTCGATTTCCTCGCGCAGGCGGCGGCGCACCTCGTCGAACGAGAGGCCCGCGAAGTGCGCGTTGATGTAATTGGAGGCTTCCACCAGCTGCGAAGGCGAAAAGTCGCGCTGGGTGGCGAGGATGCGGTTTTGCACGTCGCCTTCGGGCGTCACGATGATCAGCAGAATGCGCTGGTCGGACAGGCGCATGAATTCGATCTGCTTGAACACGTGACTGCGACGCGGCGTGAGCACGACGCCGGCGAACTGCGACAGATTTGACAGCACGCTCGCCGCCGCGGCGACGATCTTCTGCGGCTCGCCCACCTGCAGCGTGGTCTTGACGGTGCGCGTCACCGCCTCCTCGTCGGCGGCGGATTCGACGGTCAGCATCGTGTCGACGAACAGGCGGTAGCCGCGTGGCGTCGGAATGCGCCCTGCCGACGTATGCGGACTGATCACGAGCCCCAGATCCTCGAGGTCCGACATCACGTTGCGGATCGTGGCCGGACTCAGTTCGAGGCCCGAATAACGTGACAGCGTGCGCGAGCCGACCGGCTGACCTTCGGCGATGTAGCGCTCAATCAGCGTTTTGAGGAGGGTTTGTGCGCGAGGATCTAGCATGACGAAAAATTTTAGCTCATTGGCATCGCAGCCGAGAGCGCCCGCGGCGCCCGCTCCCGGCGAATGCACCGCCGTCGGCGGGCTCGCATGTCATCGGGTCTTCACCATTCTAACGATAATCGCGACATACGCAGACGCCCTGCGTGCGCCGCCCCACAACCGGGTTGGTCTGCGGTTCTTTTCAGGCCCTACCTATGGTGTAATGCCGGCATGCAAGTGACCAGCCAGTTCAAGACCGTCGCGCTCGTCGGGCGCAGCAATACGCCAGGCATCGGCGAGCCGCTGACCGCGCTCGCCGCCTGCATCGCGAAGCTCGGCCTGGAAGTCGTGTTCGAAGCAGACACCGCCGCCGAAATCGGCGTGACCGACTATCCGGCGCTGCGTCTCGCCGAGATCGGCGCGCGCGCCGACGTCGCCGTGGTGCTCGGCGGCGACGGCACGATGCTCGGCATCGGCCGCCAGCTCGCGCCGTATCGCACGCCCTTGATCGGCATCAACCACGGGCGGCTCGGCTTCATCACGGACATTCCGATCTCCGACATGCGCGAGATCGTGCCGCAGATGCTGTCCGGCAATTTCGAGCGCGAGGAGCGCGTGCTGCTCGAAGCGCGCATCGTGCGCGACGGCACGCCGATCTACCACGCGCTCGCGTTCAACGACGTGGTGGTCAACCGCAGCGGCTTCTCGGGCATGGCGGAGTTGCGCGTGTCGGTTGACGGCCGCTTCATGTACAACCAGCGCTCGGACGGCCTGATCGTCGCGACGCCGACCGGCTCGACCGCGTACGCGCTGTCCTCGCAGGGGCCGATCCTGCATCCGCAACTACAGGGCATCGTGCTCGTGCCGATCGCGCCGCACGCGCTGTCGAACCGGCCGATCGTGCTGCCGGACGAATCGAAGGTCAGCATCCAGATCGTTTCCGGGCGCGAGGTGAACGTCAATTTCGACATGCAGTCGTTCACGTCGCTGGAGCTCGGTGACACGATCGAGGTGCGCCGTTCGCGCCACACGGTGCCGATGCTGCATCCGGTCGGCTACAGCTACTATGCGACGCTACGCAAGAAGCTGCACTGGCACGAGTACCCGTCGCACGAAGAAGACCCGAGGCCGTAAGCGGCACTTTGATTTCGCACGCCGCCGCGGCCGCCACCCGAATCCCAAGCTCACCCGACGACCTCCATGCTTCGCCACCTCTCGATACGCGACTTCGTCATCGTCGCCGCGCTCGACCTCGAATTCGACAGCGGCTTTACCGTTTTCTCGGGCGAAACCGGCGCCGGCAAATCGATCCTGATCGACGCGCTCGCGCTGGCACTAGGCGCGCGCGCCGAGGCGAGCGTCGTGCGCACCGGCGAGAGCCGCGCCGACATCACCGCGGAGTTCGAGACGCACGCACAGGTCGATCAATGGCTCGACACCCAGGCGCTCGGCGCGGCCGACGACGGCCAGCACGGCGGCACCGTGATGCTGCGGCGGGTGGTCGACGCGAACGGCCGCTCGCGCGCGTTCATCAACGGTACGGCGGCCACGCTCGCGCAGCTGCGCGAGGTCGGCGAGATGCTCGTCGATATTCACGGCCAGCACGCGCACCAGTTGCTGATGCGCCCGGACGCGCAGCGCGAGCTGTTCGACACGCACGCGGGCCTGTCCGACCTGGCCGCCGCCGTCACGCGCGCGTGGCGCACGTGGCGCGACAAGGCGCAGGTCGTCGAGCACGCGCAAACGCGCGATCGCGAGCTGCAACTCGAACGCGAGCGACTCGCGTGGCAACTCACCGAACTCGACAAGCTCGCGCCACAGCCGGGCGAATGGGAAGAAGTCAACACCGAGCATCGGCGGCTGTCGCATTCCGCGAATCTGATCGACGGCGTGCAGGGAGCGCTCGGCGCGCTGTCCGAATCGGACGACGCGATGATCACGCATCTCGGCTCGATCGTGTCGAAGGTGCGCGACCTCGCGGAGATCGATCCGGCGCTGAACGACGTGCTCGCCGCGCTCGAACCGGCCGAAATCCAGTTGCAGGAAGCCGCGTATTCGCTGAGCCACTACGCGCAGAAGCTCGAGCTCGATCCGGAGCGGCTCGCGCAGGTCGAAAAGCGCCTCGACGCGCTGCACTCGGCTGCGCGCAAGTTCCGCCTGCGGCCTGAGACGCTGCCGGAAGAACACGCCGAGCGGCGCAAGCAATTGGCCGCGCTCGACGCCGCCGCCGACCTCGACGGCCTGCGCGCCGCCGAAGCGCAAGCGAAGGAAGTGTTCGTCGCCGAGGCGAAAAAGCTGTCGAAGGCACGCGCGAAAGCAGGCAAGGCGCTCGGCGAGGCGGTCACGACCGGCATGCAGGAACTGTCGATGAAAGGCGGCAGCTTCGAGGTCGCGCTGGTGCCGCTGCCCGAAGGCGGCGCGCACGGGCTCGAGCAGATCGAGTTCCGCGTCGCCGGTCATGCCGGCGTGCCGCTGCGGCCGCTCGCGAAGGTCGCGTCGGGCGGCGAACTCGCGCGTATCAGTCTCGCGCTCGCAGTGATCGCGAGCGCGGCTAGCCCGACACCGACCCTGATCTTCGACGAAGTGGATACGGGCATCGGCGGCGGCGTGGCCGAAGTGGTCGGACGGCTATTGCATCAGCTCGGCGAGGCGCGCCAGGTGCTGTGCGTGACCCATCTGCCGCAGGTCGCCGCGCGCGGCGATCATCATTTCCAGGTCGCAAAGATGAGCAACGGCACCGGCGGCACGCTCAGCAGCGTGAGCTCGCTCGACAAGGCGAGCCGCATCGAGGAAGTCGCGCGCATGCTCGGCGGCCTCGAAATCACGGCGACCACGCGCAAGCACGCGAAGGAAATGCTGGCCGCCTGAAATTGCGCCGCGCATAGGCGGCCGCACACGGCTGAGTCGGCTTGGCCGGGACGTCACACCGATCCCGGCCGCGCATGATGCGCTACGCGAAGTGCGTGAGCGCCCTTACCCAAACACCCTCTTCCACAACGCCAGCACCGCCTCGCGCTCGGCCGCGACCAGCGCCGGATCGACCCGCGCCTTCTCCATCCCATCGAGCCGCAGCGTGTGCTGCAGCTTGCGATAGCGCCGATAGGCGGCGCCGACCGTCTCCGCTTCCGCTTCGCTCATTAGCCCGAAACGCGACACCTCACGCAGCAGCGCGATATTGCCGGTATTGCGGATCAGCTCGGGATCGCGCGCCGCATGCAGCAGCACCCAGTACTGCACGGTGAACTCGATATCGACCATGCCGCCGCGGTCGTGCTTCAGGTCGAACAGCGCCGGCGTATGGTTCGGATGTCCCGCCTCGACACGCGCGCGCATCTCGACGATCTCTTTCGCGAGCGGCGCCGCTTCGCGCGGCGTCGTCAGCACCTGTTCGCGGATCGCCTCGAACTTCGCGCCGATCTCCGGATCGCCCGCGCAGTAGCGCGCACGCGTCAGCGCCTGATGCTCCCACACCCACGCGGTATTCGCCGCGTCGCCCTCGCGCAGCTGGTAGCGACGGAACGCATCGAGGTCGGTGATGAGCAGGCCCGACTCGCCGTTGGGTCGCAGCCGCAGGTCGATGTCGAACAATGTGCCGGCGCCGGTCGCGGTGGTCAGCCATGTGATCAGACGCCGTGTGTAGGTTGCGTAGACGTCGGCGGCGGCATCGCCGGGATCGTCGTACAGGAAGATCAGGTCGAGGTCCGACGCGTAGCCGAGCTCCTTGCCGCCGAGCTTGCCGTAGGCGATCACCGCGAAGCGCGGCACGTCGCGATGACGTTTGGCCAACTGCATCCACACGGCTTCGATCGTCACGTCGAGCACTGCGTCGGCGAGCTCGGACAGCCGGTCGCTGACGTGCTCGACGGACAGCTTGCCGGCAAGCTCGATCAGCAGAATGCGGAACACCTCGGCCTGATGCGCGTGACGCAGCAGATCCATCTGCTGCTCGACGCCATCGGCGGCGGCGAGCCGCAAACGCAACGTACGCTTGAATTCAGCCCAGTCGAACGGACTGTTGATCGCCTCGACGTCGAGCAGCTCGTCGAGCAGCTGCGGATGGCGGATCAGATAGCCGGCCGCCCAGCGCGAGCCGCCCAGCACCGACAGCACCTGGTGCAGCGCCTGCGGATACTCGGTCAGAAGCGCCAGATACGCGCCGCGCCGGCTCACCGCTTCGAGCAGATCGAACAGGCGCGCGACCGTATCGCCGCGCCGCCCGGCCGGCTCCAGCGTGCGCGCGGCTTCGAGCGCGCGCTGCGCGACGATGTCGAACCGCTGCCGGCTGCGCTCGTTCAGGCCCGTGTAGCGCGACGAGCGCCACACCGCCTGCAGCCGGGCGAGCAGATCACCGGGCTCGGCCACCCCCAGTTCGACGAGGCGCGCGCGCAGTGCGTCGTCGGCGCTATCGTCGGCGAGCGCGCTGCTCCACACCCACGCGGCCGCGCCGTCCTCGGGCGCGCCGCAACCGTCGCGGCCGCCCACCTTGTCGGCGAAAATCTGGTCGAACTGCTGTTCGACGAACTCGCGATGCGCGTCGAGCTTCGTCATCAATTGCGGGTAGTCGTCGCAGCCCATCGCGCGCGCGAGCGCCATGCGGTCTTCGGCATCGACGGGCATCGCGTGGGTCTGCGCGTCGTTGCGATATTGCAAACGATGCTCGAGCTCCCGCAAAAAGCGATACGCCTGCGACAGCTTCACGCACACCGACGGATCCATCAACCCATTCGTGGCCGCGTGGCGCAGCACGGCGAGCGTCGGCCGCACGCGAAAGCCGGCGTCCTGGCCGCCGCGGATCAGCTGGAACACCTGCGCGCTGAATTCGATTTCACGGATGCCGCCACGGCCGAGCTTGATGTCGTCGGCCTTGTCGGGGCGCATCGACGCGCGGCGCTGCGCCTCCTGGCGGATCTGCAGATGCAGCGCGCGAATCGCGCTGATCACGCCGAAATCCAGATAGCGTCGATAGACGAACGGCGTGACGATCGCCCCGAGCTGCTTCTGCAGCCGCTGCGCCGAGGCGCTCGCGCCCTCGGACACGAGCCGGCCCTTGATCCACGCGTAGCGCTCCCACTCGCGGCCCTGCACATAGAAATACTCTTCGAGCATGCCGAGGCTGCATACGAGCGGCCCCGAATCGCCGTTCGGCCGCAGACGCATATCGACGCGAAACACGTAGCCGTCGGCGGTGACTTCGGCGAGCGCGCCGATCAGCCGCTTGCCGAGCCGCGTGAAGAACTCCTGGGTCGCGAGCGGCGAGCGCTGGCCGCCGGCGGTCTCGCCGTCGTCCTCATAGACGAAGATCAGGTCGATATCCGACGACACGTTCAGTTCGCGCCCGCCGAGCTTGCCCATACCGACCACGCCAAGCGTGAGCCGTTCGCCCTGCTGGTCGCGCGGCTCGCCATACAGCGCTTCGAGCTCGGCGCTCAGCACCGTCAGCGCGCGCTGGATCGTCGTTTCCGCGAGATCGGTCATCGCGCCGGTGACTTCGGCGATATCGGCCTCGCCGGCCAGGTCGCGCTCCATCACCGCGCAGAATACTTCGGTGCGCAGCTGGCGCAGCGCGCGCTTCAGCGCATCTTCGTTGACCGGCGCACCGGCTGGGCCCGCCGCCTCGGCGCACAGTTCGTCGAGACGCGCGTCGATGCGCTCGCGCGTCAGCGGTTCGTCGGCCAGCGCGCCGACATGCGCGACCAGTTGCGGGCGGGCCGCGGCGGCGCGCGCGGCATAGTGCGAATAGCTGGAACTCAGGAGGGTGGCGTCAGTCATCAAAAATCTGGCTCGCTCGTTGCTTGATCGAATTTGTCCGGCGGTATTCTGACGGTGTACGGGTGTCGTTCCGGGGTCGTTGTCGTGTCGTTCCGTCGTGCCATCGGCATGCGGCGACAGGCGTGCCGGCCCCCCTGCCGGACGGCCTCGCCAATCGCCGTCACGGGCCGTCGGACAGGGTTCGCAGGAGGTCCGCCGACGCTTTCCCGTGTGATACATTTCGTCGTTAACACGCAAAACTACCATACGCCCAGCCGCCGCAGCATGTCCGAGCGAAACGAATCCGCCGACCCGCAAACCCCACCGCAGGTCCGGCATGTGAGCGGAAGCGACCACATCGTGCTGCGTCGGACGTTGCGCGTGCTCGCCGCGCTCGCGCTCGTCCTCTATTTCATCGCGGGCGGACTGTTTCTGGGTTTGCGCTACGTGGTGCTGCCGCGCGCCGACATGTTCCGGCCGCGCATCGAAGCCGCGGTCTCCGACAAGCTGCGCACCCAATTCACGATCGGCCGGCTCGCGCCGCACTGGAGCGGCTTCCAGCCAGGGCTCGATGTCACGAATCTCGTCATCCGCGATCACGACGGCCAACCCGCGCTGACGATTCCGCACGCCACCGCGTCGGTGTCCTGGCGCTCGCTGTGGGAGTTTCATCTGGCGCTGTCGAGCCTGATCGTCGATCAGCCGGACGTGCTGGTGTCGCGCAGCGAGGACGGCGTGCTGTCGGTCGCGGGCGTGCCGGTGCCGACGCGCCACAGCGGCAACGACGCGCTGTCCACCTGGTTGTTGCGTCAGCAGGCGATCGTCGTGCGCGGCGGCGTGCTGCGCTGGCGCGACGCGACGCGCAACGAACCCGAACTGGCGCTGCGCGACATCCGCATCGCGATCCTCAATGACGGCCGCGACCACCGCATGGCGCTGCAGGCGCCACCCGACGGCCAGGTGCTGAAAGGCCCGCTCGACTTCCGCACGCACTTCCGCCACGCGCCGCTCTCGGCGCTCGGCAAGCCGATCAACTGGAGCGGGCAGGTGTACATGTCGACGGGCCCGGTCGATCTGCCGACGCTCGCGCGCTACATCCAGTTCCCGATCGAGACGTTCGCCGGCCGCATCGACAATGCAATCTGGATCGACTTCAGCGAAGGCCGCATGACCCAGGCGACCGGCCAGTTGAGCGGTTACGACGTCGCGCTGCGCGTGCGCCCGACCCAGCCAAGGCTGCTCGTGCCGATCACCCACTTTCTGTGGCGCGTCGAGGCAAACGAAGGCGAGTACCGGCTGCAGCTGTCGGACCTGCGTGCCGAGCTCGGCCAGCCGCCGCTCGAAGACGGCACGCCGCTCACGCGCATCCTGCGCTTCCGGACCCTCGACAGCCGCTACCGGATGGCCTCGCAGCAGCATGGGCAGCTTTTGAGCGTCAGCGGCGATCGCGTCGATCTCGGCATCCTCGCCGAATTCAGCCGCGCGCTGCCGCTGCCGCGGCACTTTCTCAATGAACTCGTGCGCATCAATCCGCGCGGGCGCGTCGCGAACTACGTGATCGAGCTCGAGCGCGGCAAGCCGGAATCCGGAGAAGTGGGCAGCGACCATCGGCCGACGGGTGTTGAACCGATCGAGCGTTATCGCTTCAAGGGCGATTTGCAGGGCATCAGCTTTGCCGCCCAGGAGCCGGGGCCGGGCCTGACGCCGCGCGGCCACCCGCGCGCCGGCGTTCCCGGCATCGAAAACCTGTGGGGCAACGTCGACGCCGATGAAAAAGGCGGCCACGCGAACTTCGATACGACCAATGTGGCGATCACGCTGCCGGGCGTGTTCGACGATCCGCGTCTCACGCTTGCGCGTCTGCACGGCCGCGCCGACTGGACGATGGGCACGAAGGCACCGGGCAACACGCGTCCCGCGTTCGCGCTCAAGCTCAACGATTTCAGCGTATCGAACCCTGACGTCGAGGCGAGCGCGACTGCGAGCTACAGCAATCCCGGCCACGGCCGCGGCTCGCTCGACCTGAAAGCCGACTTCCAGCGCGCGCAGGTGACACACATCGCCCGCTATCTGCCGACCGCGGTCAGCGAAAAGCTGCGCATATACCTCGGCCACGGCTTGCAGGCTGGCGTGTCGCATGGCGCCACGATCGAAGTGCACGGCGACCTGACCAAGTTCCCCTACGCGCGCGACCCCGACGCCGGCATCTTCCACATCGTCGCGCCGTTCACCGGCGGCAAGTTCGATCCGACGCCGTTCCCGCCGCGCAACATGCGCAACGGCACGCCAAACGTTTGGCCGCCGCTCGACGGCATCGACGGCGTGTTCGAGCTCAAGCAGAACGTGCTGCGCTTCGACATCGACCGCGGCCGTTACAAGCGCGTCGCGCTGACCGGCGTGAACGGCCGCATCGACGACCTCGGCACCAAAGGCTCGAACCTAACCATCCAGGGCAACGGCCGCGGCCCGCTCGCCGATATGCTCGACTACGTGAACGGCAGCTCGCTCGGCATCATGGCGCGGCACCAGACCGAAAAGATTCGCGCGCAAGGGCCCGCGTCGCTCGCGCTGAAGCTGACGATCCCGCGTACGCCGAAGCCGCATATCGGCGTGGAAGGCGCGCTCGGCTTCCAGAACAATCGCCTGAGCGTGAGCAATGCGCCGTCGCTGTCGCAGCTGAACGGCCGGGTGCGCTTCACCGAACGCACGGCCGAGGTCGAGCGGCTCTCCGGCCAGTTCCTCGGCGGTGACGTGCGTGCGAACGGCGGCTTGCGGCAAGACGGCACGTACGCGCTCGCACTCAACGGCCACATCGCCGTCGATGCCGCGCGCGAACTGCATCTGCATGGCCCGGCCGCACAGGTGCTCACGCATATGAGCGGCAGCGCGCCTTATGCATTGCGCGTCACCGGCGCGAAGGGCCGCCTGCCGGAGGTCAGCGCCAACTCTGATCTGAGCGGCCTCGGGCTCGATTTTCCAGCGCCGTTCAAAAAGACTGCCGGCACGCCGATGCCGCTGCACTTCTCGGTCAATCCGTCGACGGTGCCGGGCGAAGCCGGCCTCGAACGCGCCGACCTGACGTTGGGGCCGGTCGCCGCCGCGTATCTGCTGCGCTATCGGCCGAACGCGCAGCCGCGTACGTCACCGACCGTCGTGCGCGGCGCGATCGGCGTGAACCGGCCGGTCGACCTGCCGTCCGAGGGCGTGGTCGCCGCGGCGGACATCAAGGAGATCGATGCCGACGCCTGGCGCGCGCTCGCCGCGCAGCTGCGCGCGGGCGTGAGCACGGGCGGGGCGAATGGCGTGAACGGCGGTGCGAACGGCGGCAATACCGCCAGCAGCGCGGCAACACCCGCGGCCGCGCCTACGGCCGTGCCGAATCCCATGCTCACGCAGTTCCTGCCGAACCGCTTCGCGCTGCACATCGACATGCTTACGCTGCTCAAGCGTCACTGGGACAACGTGATCGTCGGCGCGTCGCACGCGGATCGCACGTGGCAGGCGAACATCGCGTCGAATCAGGTGTCAGGCCACGTGTCGTGGCTGCCGGGAGCGACCCGCGAATCGCCGGGCGAACTGCAGGCGCGCTTCGCGCGCGTCGTGATTCCGTCGGTCGCGGACAAGGACCTGCTCGGTCCGGCGATGTCGGCGCCCGCGCTGAACATGCCGTCGATCGATCTGGTCGTCGACGAGCTGATCGTGCACGATCGCAACGTCGGCCGGCTCGAGGTCGACGCGCACAACTTCGAAGAAAACGGCGTGCCGGTCTGGCAGCTCGACAAGCTCGACGTGACGAACCCCACCGCGACGCTGACCGCGACCGCGAACTGGCGTACCTCGACCGAACTGCCCATCTCGGCCGACGAAGCCATGCCGCGCCGCACCGTGTTCGATTTCAAGCTCGACATCAAGGATGCCGGCGCAATGCTCGAGCGCTTCGGTCTGCCGAGGACGCTCAGGGGCGGCACCGGCTCGATTCAGGGCAAGGCCGTTTGGCAGGGCGGCCCGACCACGATCGACTATTCGACGCTGAACGGCAACCTCGCGCTGGATCTACGCCACGGTCAGATCCTGAAGGTCGATCCGGGCGTCGCGACGCTGCTCGGCGTGCTGAGCCTGCAAAGCCTCGCGCGCATCGCCACACTCAATTTCCGCGATGTGATCGGCGAGGGCCTGCCGTTCTCGAGCGTGACGGGTACCGCGCAGATTCATGACGGCATCGCCCGCACCGACAACTTCAGGATGGTGACCGCGCCGGCCCGCGCCGAGATGGTGGGCTCGGTCGACATCGCGCAGAAGAGCCAGGACCTGCACCTGCACGTAGTGCCGACCGTCAGCGCCGGCTCCGCGGTGATCGCCGCGACGGTCATCAATCCGCTGATCGGCCTCGGCGCGCTGATCGCCGATATCGCGTTCACGCATGGGGTGTCGCACGTCTTCGCGCGCGACTACGCGATCACCGGCTCGTGGTCGAAACCGCACGTCGAGCGGGTGACGGGCGAACGGGGTAAGATTGACGCTCCGGCTTCGACCGTGGAAGCGCACTGAGCTCCGGTTTCCCTGGCGCCGCCGTCTCGAACCACGCGGCCGCTCGTGCCGCTCTATCGACTCAATGCGCCAACGGGGCCGAGCCAGCCCAGAACCATGCATGCGGCGCTCGCGCTTCACACCGCCGCCCGCCGGGAGTCTTTCGACACGCTCATGAGCGAAACACACGTCACTTCATCCGCATCCGCCGCAACGTCCAGCGGCCTTGTAGCCAGCCCCTTCCGGGTCGCCGCGCTGCAGATGGTCAGCTCGCCGGATCGCGATCGCAATCTCGCCGACGCAGAGCGCCTGATCGCCGAAGCCGCCGCCGACGGCGCGCAACTCGTGCTGCTCCCCGAGTATTTCTGTTTCATGGGCTTCAAGGACACCGACAAGCTCGCCGTGCGCGAGCCACATCAGGACGGCCCGATCCAACGCTTTCTCGCCGACGCCGCGCGCCGCCACCAGATCTGGGTGATCGGCGGCACCCTGCCGCTGAACGCACCGGAGCCGTCGCGCGTACTGAACACGACGCTGGTGTTCGACCCGAACGGCAACGAGGCCGCGCGCTACGACAAGATCCACCTGTTCAGCTTCGAAAAGGGCGAAGAATCGTTCGACGAAGCGCGCACGATTCGACCCGGCACCTCGGTGCAAAGCTTCGAGGCGCCATTCGGCCGGGTCGGCCTGTCGGTCTGCTACGATCTGCGCTTTCCCGAGCTGTACCGGCGCATGGGCGACTGCGCGCTGATCGTGGTGCCGTCGGCGTTTACCTACACGACCGGCCGCGCGCATTGGGAGCTGCTGCTGCGCACTCGCGCGATCGAAAACCAGTGCTACGTGCTCGCCGCGGCGCAAGGCGGCAAACATGAAAACGGCCGCCGCACCTGGGGCCACAGCATGCTGATCGACCCGTGGGGCGAGATCGTCGCGGTGCGCGACGAGGGCGCCGGCGTGGTCGCGGGCAACCTCGAACGCGCGCGCATCGACGAAGTGCGGCAGAGCCTGCCGGCATGGCGTCATCGCGTGCTGACCTGAAACCGACATTGAAACTGCGGCGCCTGCCACGCATATAGCGACGCAGGCGCTCCCCGACCCCTTCGTATCGAGCAGAACATACTTCGCATGAACATCATCGAACCCGGTATCCGTAATCTCGCCGCCGCCAAGGACATCCTCCTCACGCCCTATGGTCTCGACGAATCGCTGCTCACGCGCACGCTCGCCGAAATCTTCACGCACCGCGTCGACTACGCGGACCTGTACTTCCAGACCACCCGCAGCGAAGCGTGGAGTCTCGAGGAAGGCATCGTAAAGTCGGGCAGCTTCAGCATCGATCAGGGTGTCGGCGTGCGCGCCGTGTCGGGCGACCGCACCGCGTTCGCCTACTCGGACGACCTGTCGCCCGAAGCGATCCGCCAGGCGGCCATCGCCACGCGCGCGATCGCCAAGGCAGGCGGCGGCAAGCAGAAGATCAAGGTGGCGTCGTCGCTGACCGGCATCGCCGGGCGCGATCTGTACCTGCCGTCCGACCCGCTGCATTCGCTCGACGCCACCGCCAAGGTCAAGCTGCTCGAGCGCATCGAGCAGATGGCGCGCGGCCGCGACCCGCGCATCCAGCAGGTGATGGCGGGCCTCGCCGGCGAATACGACGTGGTGCTGGTCGCGCGCAGCGACGGCGGCTTCGCGGCCGACATCCGGCCGCTCGTGCGTGTCTCGGTGACGGTGATCGCCGAGCAGAACGGCCGCCGCGAAATCGGCAGCGGCGGCGGCGGCGGGCGTTTCGACTACGGCTATTTCACCGATGAAGTGCTGTCGCGCTATGTCGACGACGCGGTGCACGCCGCTCTCGTCAATCTCGACGCGCGTCCGGCGCCGGCCGGCGCGATGACCGTCGTGCTCGGGCCGGGCTGGCCCGGCGTGCTGCTGCACGAGGCGATCGGCCACGGGCTCGAGGGCGACTTCAACCGCAAAGGGTCGTCGGCATTCGCGGGACGCATCGGCGAGCAGGTCGCCGCGAAGGGCGTCACCGTGGTCGACGACGGCACGCTGCCGAATCGTCGCGGCTCGCTCAATATCGACGACGAAGGTAATCCGACCCAGTGCACGACGCTGATCGAGGACGGCATCCTGAAGGGCTACATCCAGGACACGCTGAACGCGCGTCTGATGAAGATGCCGGTCACCGGCAACGCACGGCGCGAATCGTACGCGGCGCTGCCGATGCCGCGCATGACCAACACGTACATGCTGAACGGCGACAAGGACCCGCAAGAAATCCTCGCGTCCGTGAAGAACGGCCTGTATGCGGTGAACTTCGGCGGCGGTCAGGTCGACATCACGAACGGCAAATTCGTGTTCTCGGCCTCCGAGGCGTACATGATCGAGAACGGCAAGATCACGTATCCGGTCAAGGGAGCGACGCTGATCGGCAGCGGACCGGAATCGCTGAAGTACGTCACGATGATCGGCAACGACATGAAGCTCGATTCGGGCGTGGGCGTGTGTGGCAAGGAAGGCCAGAGCGTGCCGGTGGGCGTCGGTCAACCGACGCTGCGCATCGAGCGGATGACGGTCGGCGGCACAGCCTGATTTCGTCACGGATGCACACTTCGCGCACGCAAGGCGCGAAGTGTGCGGGTTTTCCGCATTTTTCGACGCCCCAGCTTGTCAGCCGAGCCTGTACCGGGTTATAAACTCACTCACCCTTTTTGACCAGCGACGCATTCACTTCGCCATGTCCGCCAAGTTTTATTTTTACTTTTTTTGGTATCTCAGACCGCTGGCGGATCGAGAGGGGTGTTAGTGCACGCAGGACACCGAGAATTCCCGAAAAACCGCCAGCTAGCCTGGCGGTTTTTTTTCGTCTCACGCTTTTCGATACCTGACTGACATTTTGTCGTTGACCATTTTTTGATCGTCGTCCGCTCTGGCCTCGCTGTTTGATCACTGACTGATCGCCCCCGTTGCCCGCGCGAACACGCTACGAACCGATTCAGGAGAACAACATGCCCCCGCACAATACCGATGATGTCCGCATCCGCGAATTGAAGGAACTCACGCCGCCCGCTCACCTGATCCGCGAATTTGCCTGCGACGAGACGGTTTCCAACGTGATCTACGACTCGCGCACCGCGATGCATCGCATTCTGCACGGCATGGACGATCGTCTGATCGTCGTGATCGGCCCGTGCTCGATTCACGATCCGAAGGCCGCGATCGAATACGCGGGGCGTCTGATCGAGCAGCGCAAGCGCTTTGCCGGCGAACTCGAAGTCGTGATGCGCGTGTACTTCGAAAAGCCACGTACGACGGTGGGTTGGAAGGGTCTCATCAACGACCCGCATATGGACAACAGCTTCAAGATCAACGAAGGTCTGCGCACCGCGCGCGAGCTGCTTCTGCGCATCAACGAACTCGGCCTGCCGGCCGGCACCGAGTACCTCGACATGATCAGCCCGCAGTACATCGCGGATCTGATCTCCTGGGGTGCCATCGGCGCGCGCACGACCGAATCGCAGGTGCACCGGGAGCTGGCTTCGGGACTGTCGTGCCCGGTCGGCTTCAAGAACGGCACGGACGGCAACGTGAAGATCGCCGTCGACGCGATCAAGGCCGCCTCGCAGCCGCACCATTTCCTGTCGGTCACGAAGGGCGGCCACTCGGCGATCGTATCGACCGCGGGCAACGAGGACTGCCACGTGATTCTGCGCGGCGGCAAAACGCCGAACTACGACGCCGACAACGTCAACGCGGCCTGCGCGGACATCGGCAAGGCGGGTCTCGCCGCGCGTCTGATGATCGATGCGAGCCACGCGAACAGTTCGAAGAAGCACGAAAACCAGATTCCGGTGTGCGCGGACATCGGCCGTCAGATCGCCGCGGGTGACGAGCGGATCGTCGGCGTGATGGTGGAGTCGCACCTCGTCGCGGGTCGCCAGGATCTGCAGGAAGGCTGCGAGCTCACATACGGCCAGAGCATTACCGATGCGTGTATCGGCTGGGACGAGAGCGTCGCGGTGCTCGAAGGCCTTGCCGAAGCGGTCAGGCAACGGCGCGTCGCGCGCGGCAGCGGCAACTGAACGCCTGCCCCGCCACCACGGCGGGGGCTTGTCAGCCGTCCGTAGAAAAAACCTCGGTTCAATTTCGAACCGGGGTTTTTTATTGGCCATTCGGACGAATGGTACTCAGCCTGCTGCCTCGATATCGTCATAGCTCGTTGCCTGGTCGATTACACGCTTGACCAGGCTGGAGAATGCGTATAAGATTTTATACATGAGGTGGCGATGGAGCAGGAAAAAGAGATTCGCTGGTTAGGCTCCAGCTACCGTGATTTGCTCGCTTTTCCCAACGAAGCGCGTCGTCTCGCAGGGTTTCAGCTTCACAAGATTCAGTCAGGACTCGACCCTGACGACTGGAAACCGTTCGAGTCTATCGGCGCGGGAACGCGCGAAATTCGCATCAGAGACGAGGACGGCATTTTTCGCGTGATGTACGTCACCAAATACGCCGAAGCGCTGTACGTGCTGCATTGCTTTCAGAAGAAAACGCAGAGGCTCGGACCGCACGACAGAAGAATTGCCGAAACGCGCTACCGCGCCATCACCCATTACAGGACCACCCAGCCATGACGATCGACACCAACATTCGTCACGTAACGCGAGCCGGCGCGAACGTGTTCCTCGAACTCGGTTTTTCCGCCGATGAAGCGAAGCGCCTTCACGCGGCGTCGCAAAAGCAGATCAACGACACGCGGCTGCTCAAGGAACAGCTGATGACCGAGCTGTCCACGTGGATCGAACAGCATCATCTGAAGCAGGCCGAGGCGGCCGAAATCCTGATGGTGTCGCGCCCGCGCGTGTCCGACGTCGTCAACAAGAAAACCACCAAGTTCACGATCGACACGCTCGTGGAAATGCTGAGCCGCATCGGCAAGCCGGTCACGCTCGCCGTCGGTTGAGCCTCGGCTCGTGCGAAGCACCGTGCGTGTCCATGCGCACATGTGCGTCGCCATTCAAGGCGCGCCGCGATCGTGCTGCCACAGCACGTCGGTGCCGCCGTCCGCGCGATTGAGCACGCGCGCCAGTACGAACAGCAGATCGGACAGCCGGTTCACGTACTGACGTGGCGCCGCGTTCAGCGCCTCGTGTTCGCCAAGCGCGACGATCGCCCGCTCCGCGCGGCGGCAAACGGTACGGCACACATGCGCGAGCGCGGCCGCGCGCGAACCGCCCGGCAGAATGAATTCCTTCAGCGGCGGCAGCGTGGCGTTGTAGTCGGCGAGCCAGCCGTCGAGCTGCGCGAGATGCTGTTCGGTAATCATCGTGTGACCGGGAATGCACAGCTCGCCGCCCAGATCGAACAGGTCGTGCTGGATTGCGACCAGCGCCGCGCGTACGTTCTCGGGCAGGTTCTCGCACAACAGCACGCCGAGATTCGAATTGAGTTCGTCGACGTCGCCAATCGCGGCGATACGCGCGCTGTCCTTGCGCACGCGGCGGCCGTCGCCGAGACCGGTGGTGCCGTCGTCGCCGGTGCGAGTGGCGATCTTGCTGAGGCGATTGCCCATGACGTCTCCCATGTATTAGTGACGATGCTGCGAACTGGTTTGTCCATATTGCACGCATCGCGAAATCGCCGCCATTATATGAGCGGAAGCCGGCCCAGCGCTGCCCGGCGGGCGAACGGCGTAAAATGAAACACTTGCTGCAAACAGACCGTTATCTAAAGAAACTTTCATGGGACCGGAGCAAGCGCCGTAGCGCTAACTCCGGTCGACACAGGAGACATGCGTGAACCATCCCGTGCCGCCGGCGCCGCTACGCCGGCCGTTTCCCGCCGAATTGCTGAACCAGCTCAAAGCCGCTTTCGGCGATCGGGTTTCCGTTGCCGAAGCCGTGCGTGCGCATCACGGCCGCGACGAATCACCGTTCGATCCGCAACTGCCTGACGCCGTCGTGTTCGCGCGTACAAGCGAAGACGTGCAAACCGCCGTCAAGCTGTGCGGCCAGTACGACGTGCCGATCATTCCGTACGGCAATGGCTCGTCGCTCGAAGGACATCTGCTTGCCGTGCAAGGCGGCGTGTCGATCGATCTGTCGGAAATGAACCGGGTGTTGTCGATCAACGCCGAAGACCTGACCGTCACCGTCGAGCCCGGCATCTCGCGCAAGCAACTGAACGAAGCGCTGCGCGACACCGGTCTGTTCTTCCCGATCGACCCCGGCGCGGACGCGAGCATCGGCGGGATGTCGGCAACCCGCGCGTCGGGTACCAACGCCGTGCGCTACGGCACGATGCGCGAGAACGTGCTCGGCCTGACGGTCGTGCTCGCCGATGGCCGCGTGATCAAGACCGGCTCGCGCGCGCGCAAATCGTCGGCGGGGTACGACCTCACGCGCCTGTTC
The DNA here is from genome assembly GCF_014397665.1 of Paraburkholderia sp. UCT2. Classification (NCBI taxonomy): domain Bacteria; kingdom Pseudomonadati; phylum Pseudomonadota; class Betaproteobacteria; order Burkholderiales; family Burkholderiaceae; genus Paraburkholderia; species Paraburkholderia sp. UCT2. The sequence goes on along the minus strand of NZ_VZQO01000023.1, from coordinate 20,471 downwards.
GTCGGCTCGGAAGGCACGCTCGGCGTGATAACGGAAATCACGCTGCGCCTCTATCCGCAGCCGGAGGCGGTGTCGGCCGCGGTGTGCAGGTTCCCGTCGATGGGCGATGCGGTGCGCGCGGTCATCGAGACGATCCAGATCGGCGTGCCGATCGCGCGTGTCGAGTTCGTCGATTCACTTGCGATCCGCTCGATCAATCGCCATTCGAATCTGACACTGCGCGAGGCGCCCACATTGTTCTTCGAATTTCACGGCACCGAGGCCGGCGTCAAGGAACAGGCCGAACTCGTGCAGGAAATCGCCGCACAGAATGCCGGTGAAGGCTTCGAATGGGCGACGCGCCCCGAAGACCGCAGCCGTCTGTGGAACGCGCGTCACAACGCGTATTTCGCGATGCTGCAACTGAAGCCCGGCTCGCGCGCGGTCACCACCGACGTCTGCGTGCCGATCTCGCGTCTCGCGGAGTGTGTGGTCGAAACGGAGCAGGATCTGTTGGCGTCGCCGCTGCCCTGCCCGATCGTCGGCCATGTCGGCGACGGAAACTTCCACGTCGCGATCCTGATCGACCCGGACAAGCCCGAAGAACTCGAGGAAGCCGAGCGCCTGAACCATCGCATCGTGCAGCGCGCGCTGCGGATGGACGGCACCTGCACCGGCGAGCATGGCATCGGCCTGCACAAGATGGGCTTTCTGCTCGAGGAGCACGGCGACGTCGCGGTCGACACGATGCGCTCCATCAAGCACGCGCTAGACCCTCGCAATCTGATGAACCCGGGCAAGATTTTCTCCTGGGCGGCGGCCTGATCGACACTGCGCATGCCGGCCGCGGCAAACCGCTGACGCGCCCGGCGGCAACCGCGCCAAGCTGAACACGCAAGTGATGCGAAGCAGGCAGCACGAAACAGCCGGCTCGAACCAGCAAGCCGGACCGGCGCAAGCCACGAGGAGACAACTCACATGAACGCACCCGCTGAACTGTCGGCCGAAGTCCTCGCGCAGCGTCAGCGCGCAGTCGTGCAGGCGCTGATGGCCGTGTTGCCGACCCACTGTCTGCTGTATCGCGAAGAAGACACCGTCGCGTACGAATGCGACGGACTCGCCGCGTACCGGCGTTTGCCGCTCGCGGTCGTGTTGCCGGAAACCGAATCGCAGGTGCAGCGCATCGTGCAGATCTGCCATCGCCTCGAGGTGCCCATCGTGCCGCGTGGCGCGGGCACCGGGCTGTCCGGCGGCGCGATGCCGATTCGGCACGGCGTGGTGGTATCGCTCGCGCGCTTTCGCAAGATCGTCGAAGTCGACTCGTACGCGCGCATCGCGACCGTGCAGCCGGGCGTGCGCAATCTGGCGATCTCCGAAGCCGCGGCGCCGTATGGTCTTTACTATGCGCCGGATCCGTCGTCGCAGATTGCCTGCACGATCGGTGGCAACGTGTCGGAGAATTCGGGCGGCGTGCATTGCCTGAAGTACGGCCTCACCGTGCACAACGTGCTGCGCGTGCGCGCGGTCACGATGGAAGGCGAGATCGTCGAATTCGGCTCGCTCGCGCCCGACGCGCCGGGGCTCGATCTGCTCGCGGTGCTGATTGGCAGCGAGGGCATGTTCGCGATCGTCACCGAGGTCACCGTCAAGCTGATCCCGAAGCCGCAAACCGCGCAGGTCATCATGGCCAGCTTCGACGACGTCGTCAAAGGCGGCGACGCCGTTGCGGGCATCATCGCGGCGGGCATCATTCCGGCCGGCCTCGAGATGATGGACAAGCCCGCCACGCGCGCGGTCGAGGAGTTCGTCAACGCCGGCTACGACCTCGACGCGGCGGCGATCCTGCTGTGCGAATCGGACGGCACGCCCGAGGAAGTCGCGGCCGAGATCGTGCGCATGACCGCGGTGCTGCGCGAGCACGGCGCGACCCGTATCCAGATTTCACGCACGGAAGCCGAGCGCCTGCGCTTCTGGTCCGGGCGCAAGAACGCGTTTCCGGCCGCCGGCCGCATTTCGCCGGACTACTACTGCATGGACGGTACCGTGCCGCGCCGCAGTATCGGGCCGCTGCTCGCGCGCATCGAGGAGATGGAGAAGACCTACCAGTTGCGCTGCATCAACGTATTCCATGCCGGCGACGGCAACATGCACCCGCTGATCCTGTTCAACGGCAACGACCAGGACGAGTGGCATCGCGCCGAGTTGTTCGGTTGCGACATCCTCGAAGCTTGCGTCGAGCTGGGCGGCACGGTGACGGGCGAGCATGGGGTCGGCATCGAGAAGATCAATTCGATGTGCGTGCAGTTCTCGCCCGAAGAGCGCGACACGTTCCACGCGGTCAAGCGAGCATTCGACGCGCCCGGCCTGTTGAACCCCGACAAGGGCATCCCGACGCGGGCGCGCTGTGCCGAATACGGCAAGATGCACGTGCGCGGCGGGCTGCTGCCTCATCCCGAGCTGCCGCGCTTCTAGCGGCTGGCGTTTGCAGCGCGCATCCACCGTTCGCCGCGCCCGCGCCGATGCTGGCGCGGCTTGCGCGGCGCTTTGCGCCCTCTCCTCCAGACCGATGCCGCGCCCCGTCATGCGGGTGCGCTCCGGCTTGCCAGCGAGCCGCCGCCCGGTACAATCAAACCAAACACAACGAGCAGGCCACCATGGAAGAGGACGACATCGTCGCCGTATGGTCCGAACGCGTGCGGTCGGCCAGCGCCGAGGGACGCGCGGTGCGCATCCGCGGCGGCGGCACCAAAGACTGGTATGGCCAGACGCTGGAAGGTGAGATCCTCGACACGCGCGCTTATCGCGGCATCATCGCGTACGATCCGGCCGAGCTCGTGATCACCGCGCGCGCGGGGACACCGCTGCTGGAAATCGAAGCCGCGCTCGCCGAGCACAACCAGATGCTGCCGTTCGAGCCGCCGCACTTCGGGCCGCAGGCCACCTTCGGCGGCTGCATTGCCGCTGGCATTTCGGGGCCGCGCAGGCCGGCCGTCGGCGCCGCGCGCGACTTCGTGCTCGGCGCCGTCGTGATGAACGGCCAGGGGCAGGTGCTGCACTTCGGCGGCCAGGTCGTCAAGAACGTCGCGGGTTACGACGTGTCGCGGCTGCTCGCGGGCTCGCTCGGCACGCTCGGGCTGATCCTCGAGCTGTCGGTCAAAGTGCTGCCGCGGCCGCAGGTCGAAGCCACGCTGAAGTTCGACATGAACGGCACCGACGCGGTACGCAAGCTCAACGAATGGGGCGGCCGGCCCCTGCCGATCACCGCGAGCGCATGGCGCAACGGCACGCTCGCGGTGCGCCTGGGCGGCGCGGAAGCCGCGGTCAAGGCAGCGCGCACCGGGCTCGGCGGCGAAGTCGTCGATGCGGTCGAAGCTGAACGCTTCTGGGCCGGCCTGCGCGAACAGACCGATTCGTTTTTCGCGGGCATTCCGCCGAAGGCCGCGCTGTGGCGTCTCGCGCTACCGTCGATCACCGAGCCGCTGCAACTGCCCGGCGCGCAACTGATGGAATGGGGCGGCGGCCAGCGCTGGTGGATCACCGACACCGACGCGCAAACCGTGCGCATCAGCGCGAAACAGGCCGGCGGCCACGCGACCATCTTCCGCAGCGGCCACGGCTACGACCGCAGCGCCGGCGTTTTCACACCGCTGCCCGCGCCGCTGATGAAAATCCATCGCGGCCTCAAACATGCATTCGACCCGGCCCGCATCTTCAACCGCGGCCGTCTCTACTCCGACTTCTGAGCGACGCGATGCAAACCAACCTCGCGGACTTCATTCGTAATACGCCCGATGGCAACGAAGCGGACGCCATCCTGCGCAAATGCGTGCATTGCGGTTTTTGCACCGCCACCTGCCCGACCTACCAGCTGCTTGGCGACGAGCTCGACGGCCCGCGCGGGCGCATCTATCTGATCAAGCAGATGGTCGAAGGCGCGCCGGTCACGCGCAGCACGCAGGTTCACCTCGACCGCTGCCTGACCTGCCGCAATTGCGAATCGACCTGCCCGTCGGGCGTGCAATATGGGCGGCTCGTCGAAATCGGCCGCAAGCTCACCGAAGAGAAAGTCACGCGTCCGCTCAATCAGCGGCTGATGCGGCGCCTGCTCGCGAGCGTGCTGCCGAACAGCGCGATCTTCACGCCGGCGATGCGGCTGGGTCAGCACGTGCGCGGCCTGCTGCCGAAGAAGCTGCGCGACAAGGTGCCCGCGCGCCAGCACCCGCTCGAATGGCCGAGCGCAAAACACGAACGCAAGGTGCTGATGCTCGCGGGCTGCGTGCAACCGTCGATGATGCCGAACGTCAACATCGCGACCGCGCGCGTGTTCGATGCGCTCGGCATCGAAACGCTGATCGCGCCCGACGCCGGCTGCTGCGGCGCGATCCGCCTGCACCTCGGCTACCACGACGAAGCGCTCGACGACCTGCGCGCGAATATCGACGCATGGTGGCCCTACGTCGAACAGGGCGTTGAAGCGATCGTGATGAACGCGTCGGGCTGCGGCGCGACGGTCAAGGAATACGCGCACCTGCTGCGCCTCGATCCGAACTATGCCGAGAAGGCGCGCCGCATCGTCGAATTGACGCGCGACGTCTCCGAGATCCTGCCCGAGTTCGAAGAACAGCTCGTCGCCATCACGCGCCGCCGCTCGGTACACACGGTCGCATTTCATCCACCCTGCACGCTGCAGCATGGCCAGCAGATCCGCGGCAAGGTCGAGCAACTGCTTGGCGCGCTCGGCGTCGAAGTGCGCCTGCCCGCCGACAGCCATCTGTGCTGCGGCTCGGCCGGCACCTACTCGCTGCTGCAGCCGCGCCTGTCGTACGCGTTGCGCGACCAGAAGCTCGAGCGTTTGCAGGCGCAGGAGCCGCAGGTGATCGTGTCGGCGAACGTCGGTTGCATCGCGCATCTGCAAAGCGGTACGTCGACGCCCGTCGCGCACTGGATCGAATTGGTCGAGCACATGCTGTCCGTATAATCGGGGCATCGTCTTCGCTGAACACCGGTTCGTTCCATGTCCGATCTGCCTCACAATCTCGCCGACGTGCACGAGCGCATCGCCAGGGCCGCGCAAGCGGCCCACCGCGACGCGCAGTCCGTGGTGCTGCTCGCGGTCTCCAAGACGTTTCCCGCCGATGCCGTGCGCGCCGCTCATGCGGCCGGTCAGCGCGCATTCGGCGAGAATTACGTGCAGGAAGCGCTCGACAAGATCCAGACACTTGCCGATCTGCGCGCGTCGCTCGAATGGCATTTCATCGGGCCGCTGCAATCGAACAAGACGCGGCCCGTCGCCGAACATTTCGACTGGGTACATTCGGTCGATCGGCTGAAGATCGCGCAGCGGCTGTCGGAGCAGCGCCCGGACAACCTGCCGCCGCTCAACGTGTGCCTGCAGGTCAACGCCAGCGGTGAAGCGTCGAAGAGTGGCGTCACCATCGCCGAGGCGGCCGCTATCGCGCAGCAGATCGCCGCGCTGCCGAAGCTGAAGCTGCGCGGATTGATGTCGATTCCCGAACCGGGCGGCGATCTCGCAGAACAACGCGCGCCGCATCGCCAATTGCGCGAGCTGCTCGAGCGCTTGCGTAACGACGGGCTCGCGCTCGATACGCTGTCGATGGGCATGTCGGCCGATCTCGAAGCAGCCGTGCTCGAAGGCGCGACGATCGTGCGCGTCGGCACCGCGATCTTCGGCGCACGCGATTATTCGCGCTGAGCATTTCCACGGGCCTTGCGCGATCCTGGCTGCGCGAAGCCCTCACCGCATCTCATCTGAACCTACCCGGACCATCATGAAAATTGCGTTTATCGGCGGCGGCAACATGGCCGCGGCGTTGATCGGCGGCCTCATCAAGCGGGGCGTCGCGCCCGCGGACCTGTACGCGGTCGATCCGAACGAAGACGCGCGCCAGCGCAACGAGCAGCAATTCGGCATCCGCACCGGCGCGGCCGCCGACGTCACGCTCGCCGACTACGACGCGGTCGTGCTCGCGGTGAAGCCGCAGATCCTGAAGAGCGTCGCCGGGACGCTGGCGCCGCATCTGCGCGCGTCGCAACTCGTCGTCAGCATCGTCGCGGGCATTCGGATCGGCGACATGTCGCGCTGGCTCGCTGGCCACAATCGCATCGTGCGCGTGATGCCGAATACGCCGGCGCTGATCGGCAGGGGCGTCACGGGTCTCGTCGCCAGCGGCGGCGTCGACGAAGCGGGCCGCGCGCTCGCGTCGCAGGTGCTCGGCGCGGTCGGCGAAACCGTCTGGTTCGACGACGAAGCGAAGATCGACGCGGTCACCGCGATCTCGGGCAGCGGGCCGGCCTACGTCTTCTATTTCATCGAAGCGCTGCAGGAAGCCGCGCGCCAGCTCGGTATGGACGAAGCGCAGGGCCGCGCGCTGGCGGTCGCGACCTTTACGGGCGCCGCGCAACTCGCGGCCAATTCCGACGAGCCGCCGAGCGTGCTGCGCGAGCGCGTGACATCCAAAGGCGGCACGACCGCGGCAGCGCTCGCCTCGTTCGAAGCGAGCGGCATCAAGGACGCGATCGTGCGCGGCGCACTGGCCGCCGACGCGCGGGCGCGCGAGATGGGCGACGAGTTCGGCAAGCAGTAACGCGAACCGGCGTCGAAAAGAAGCAGCGGAAACAGACACGCCGTAGCGCGACTGTCCTTCTTCTCATCAGGACAGGCGCCTACGGCGTGTAGAAACGCAGCGGTCTGAAGCCAGAAAAGCGCTGACGCGAATTAAAACGAAGCCACCACGTAATGCGCGGCGATCCCCGCGAACAACGCGCCGCCGAGCCAGTTGTTGTGACGGAACGCGGCAAAGCACGGCATGCGCTCGCGATGGCGGATCAGCGTGTAGTGATAGATCGCGCAACCCACCGCGACCGCCCAGCCGATCCAGTACAGCGGACCAAACCCGAGCGTCACGCCGATGCCGACGTAAATCCCGAGCGTCACCGCATAGCACAGCATGACCGCGGCCACGTCGAAACGGCCGAACGTCAGCGCCGACGTCCGGATGCCGATCTTGATGTCGTCGTCGCGATCGACCATCGCGTATTCGGTGTCGTACGCAACGGCCCAGAAGATATTCGCGACCAGCATCACCCACGCGAGCAGCGGCACGTGATCCTGCACAGCGGCGAACGCCATCGGAATACCGAAGCCGAACGCGATGCCCAGATACGCCTGCGGAATCGCGAAGAAGCGCTTCATGAACGGATACGTGCCGGCGACGAACAGCGCGACCACTGACAACTCCTTGGTCAATGCATTGAGCGGCTGAATCAGTAGAAACGCGACCAGCGACAGCACGGTTGCCAGCCCGACCGCTTCCCACGCATTGATCTTGCCGGACGTGATCGGCCGGTTCTCGGTGCGCTTCACGTGACGGTCGAAATCGCGGTCCGCGTAGTCGTTGATCGCGCAGCCGGCCGAGCGCATCAGCACCGTGCCGAGCGTGAAGATCACCAGCAATTGCCACGACGGATGACCGCCGGACGCGATCCACAGTGCGTTGAGCGTCGGCCACAGCAGCAGCAGGCTGCCGATCGGCTTGTCCATGCGCACGAGGCGCAGGTACAGGGGAAGTCGGGCGAACATGGGACGAATTCGGTGAAGTGCGAACACGATGCGCCTATTTTACGGGAAGCGCACGGCGGCCCAGGATTCGCGCGGCCGCGTATCGAAGTGCCACGCGCTCGAATCTGTGCGTCGTGCGGCAGCGGCGCAAAAAACAAAGCCTCCCGTGCAGGGAGGCTTGTGCGCTCTTTACACGGCGCGCGCGATGCCGGCGCCGGCATCGGACTTGACTCGACCGGCTCAGCTGCGCCAAATCAGGCGAGCAGCGAGCGCAGCATCCATGCGGTCTTTTCGTGTGTCTGCATGCGTTGCGTGAGCAGGTCGGCGGTCGGCTCGTCGTTGGCGGCTTCCGTCGACGGGAAAATCGCGCGCGCGGTGCGCACCACGGCTTCCTGACCTTCGACCAGCTGACGGATCATGTCTTCCGCGGCCGGCACGCCGTCCGCTTCGGGGATCGACGACAGCTTCGCGAAATCCTTGTAGCTGCCCGGCGCATGCACACCCAATGCACGGATGCGTTCGGCGATCGAGTCGACCGCGAGCGCGAGTTCGTTGTACTGCGTTTCGAACATCAGGTGCAGCGTATTGAACATCGGACCCGTGACGTTCCAGTGGAAGTTGTGGGTCTTCAGGTACAGCGTGTAGGTGTCGGCGAGCAGACGCGACAGCCCTTCGGCGATCTTCTTGCGATCCTTGTCGCTGATCCCGATGTTGACGTGCTGTACTGCTGCGGCGGCTTCTTTCTTGGCCATGATGACTCCTTTGAAGAGTGATACGAACCGGTCGGCAGATGACGGTCAGCGAAAACACGAATAAAACGTACGACAGTGTAGCGTGGATGCCGCAAGGTTTGCGCAACGCGTGCCCGAGAGCCTTGCTGCGCAGCCATTCTGGCGGTACTGCGCTCAGCCTCCCAGCGCGTGTTGCAACGCCTGCGCGGCGATTACCGCAAAGCCGCTCGCGACGATCGCAAAGCCCAGCGCCTTGCGAAATATCAACGCCTGCCATTGCGCCTGCATGCTCGGCGCGGCGGCCCGACCGCCAATGCTCGCCATCATCATCCGAATCATGATCGTACTCCGGGTTCGTCTCGTGACGGACCGCAGCAATGCGCCGCGCCGTCGATTGCTTTGCCACTGCTTCGCCATCCGCCGCGTCTATGACGCCTAGCGGTTCCTGCCTTCCCGCAACGCGGCGAGCGCCGCGATCACACCTTCCGCGTAAGCCGGATCGGCGCGGCGGAAATGCTCGATCTGACGCGCGACGATCTCCTGCGGCACGCCGTCGATATGTCGCGCGATATTGCCGAACAGACGCTCACGTTGCGCGTCGTCGAACAGCGCGAACAGCATGCGCGGCTGCGTGTAGTAGTCGTCGTCCTCGCGATGCTCGTAACGCGCGACCGCGCCCGCCGCGAGCGGCGGCTCGGACGCGTTCGCGTCCTGCACGAAGTCGCCGAAGCGATTCGGCTCGTAATTCACGTTGCCGCCGCGATTGCCGTCGGTGCGCATCGCGCCATCGCGATGAAACGAATGCGGGTTCGGCACGCGCGGCGCATTCACCGGAATCTGGTGATGATTGATGCCGAGCCGGTAACGCTGCGTATCGCCGTACGAGAACAGTCGCCCCTGCAACAGACGGTCCGGCGAAAATCCGATGCCCGGCACCACGTTCGCCGGCGTGAACGCCGCCTGCTCGACGTCCGCGAAATAGTTCGCCGCGTTGCGATTCAGTTCGAGCGTGCCGACGTCGATCAACGGATAGTCCTTCTGCGACCACACCTTCGTGATGTCGAACGGATTGAAGCGGTAGTTCGCCGCATCCGCTTCCGGCATCACCTGAATTGCGAAGCGCCACTTCGGAAAGTTGCCCGCGTCGATGCTGTTCACCAGATCGCGCTGCGCGCTTTCGCGGTCATTGGCGACTACCTGCGCGGCATCGGCGTCGGTGAAGTTCTCGATGCCTTGCAGCGACTTGAAATGGAACTTGACCCAGAAACGCTCGTTGCTCGCGTTAATGAACGAGTACGTGTGCGAGCCGAAGCCGTGCATCTGCCGGTAGTTCTTCGGAATGCCGCGATCGCTCATCAGAATCGTCACCTGATGCAGCGACTCCGGATGACTCGACCAGAAGTCCCACGCGGCGACGTTGCTGCGCAGATTCGTGTACGGATCACGCTTCTGCGTATGAATGAAGTCCGGAAACTTGAGCGGATCGCGAATGAAGAACACCGGCGTGTTGTTGCCGACCACGTCCCAGTTGCCTTCCTCGGTGTAGAACTTGATCGAGAAGCCGCGCACGTCGCGCTCGGCGTCGGCCGCGCCACGCTCGCCGGCCACCGTCGAAAAGCGCATGAAAAGCGGCGTTTCCTGGCCGACCTGCGCGAACACCTTCGCCTTCGTGTAGCGCGAAATGTCGTGCGTCACCGTCAGCGTGCCGAACGCGCCCGAGCCCTTCGCGTGAACGCGCCGCTCGGGAATCACTTCGCGATCGAAGTGCGCGAGCTTTTCGAGCAGCCAGACGTCCTGCAGCACCACGGGGCCACGCGGGCCGGCGGTCATCGAGTTCTGGTTATCGGCGACGGGCGCGCCGGCGGCATTGGTGAGCTTACGTTCGGACATGGGCACTCCTGCGTGGTTTCTATCGAATCGGGGGGAAAGCATGCGGCATCCGTGCGCGACGGACGCCGTCACGGGTAGGCACGTCAGGCGGCCAGCACCCGGTCGGCCAGCAACGACACGGCGACCGTACGGATACTCGGCGCGGCGGCCGTCGTGGCCGGTTGCGCGGGAAAAGCGTGGATGGGCTGTGAAGGCGCTTGCATGGTGTTTTCCTCCTGGCTTGTCTCGCGCCCCGACTCGGAGTCTGGGCGCTGAGCCTTATCGAATAAGGGGATCGGGCGATCCGTGGAGGAAACTATAGCAACATCTATCGAATATTCGTATTTGATTAATTTAATCTATTCGATAGGGCTTGCGCCCTTTTTGCGGCAGGCCGCACCGGTGTCCGGCGCGGCTGCGGATGATGGCGAGTCAGTTGACGGCGGCGGGCAGATCGAGCTTTTTGACGCCCGGCAGGTCGCACGCGGCGACTGCGTCGCAGATCGCGTCGATCGCGGGCATGCGCGTGAAGCTCTTGCGCCATGCCAGCACGACGCGGCGATCGGGCACCGGCTCGTCGAACGCGACATAGCTGAGCAGGCCCGCGTCGATACCGCCCGCATGTGGCTTGACCTCGTGCACCGACATGCGCGGCAGCACGGTAATGCCGACGCCGCTTGCGACCATATGACGAATCGTTTCGAGCGACGAGCCCTCGAAGGTCTTCTGGATGCCGTCGGCGTTCTGCGAAAAGCGCATCAGTTCAGGACACACGCCGAGCACGTGATCGCGGAAGCAGTGGCCGCTGCCGAGCAGCAGCATGGTTTCCTGCTTCAGGTCGTCGGGGTCGATCTTCGGGCGGCTTTCCCATGCGTGGCCGGACGGCAGCGCGACCACGAACGGCTCGTCGTACAGCGGACGCAGCATCAGCCCGGTTTCGGGAAACGGCAGCGCCATGATCGCCACGTCGATTTCGCCCTGCTTGAGCAGCTCGATCAGCTTCAGCGTGTAGTTTTCCTGCAGCATCAGCGGCATTTGCGGCACGCGCTGGATCATCTGCTTCACGAGCGTCGGCAGCAGGTACGGCCCGATCGTGTAGATCACGCCGAGGCGCAGCGGACCCAGCAGCGGGTCCTTGCCCTGCTTGGCGATTTCCTTGATCGCGAGCGTCTGCTCGAGCACGCGTTGCGCCTGCGTAACGATCTGTTCGCCGATCGGCGTCACGCTGACCTCGCTGGTGCCGCGCTCGAAAATCTGCACGTTCAGCTCGTCTTCGAGCTTCTTGATGGCGACGGACAGCGTGGGCTGGCTGACGAAACACGCTTCGGCGGCACGGCCGAAGTGCCGCTCGCGGGCCACCGCCACGATATATTTCAATTCGGTGAGCGTCATTCGGGGATCAATCAGTCTGATGGATTCGATAGGTTCTAGTTATACACCTATAGGGTCGGTTCGCCAACTTTTTAGCCGTTGTGCTTGCGGCGGGGACGGCGCTCAGGCCTTCAGATACTGCTCGCGCGCGCCGAGCCAGCGCGCCAGATGCTGAATGACCACGTCCGGATATTGGTCGAGCAGCGTCGCGGCGGCTTCGCGCGCCGGCTCGATCAGGTGCTGATCGTTCTGCAGGTCGGCGAAACGCAGCATCGCGGCGCCTGACTGGCGCGCGCCGAGGAACTCGCCAGGCCCGCGGATTTCGAGGTCGCGGCGGGCGATCTCGAAGCCGTCGGTGGTTTCGCGCATCGTTTGCAGGCGCGCGCGGGCGGTCATCGACAGCGGTCCGGTGTAGAGCAGCACGCAGACCGACGCGGCGCTGCCGCGCCCCACGCGTCCGCGCAACTGATGCAGCTGCGCGAGACCGAAGCGCTCCGCATGCTCGATCACCATCAACGATGCGTTCGGCACGTCGACGCCGACTTCGATCACCGTGGTCGCGACCAGCAGCTGGATCTCGTTGCGCGAGAACGCGTCCATCACCGTGGCCTTTTCGGCGGGCGCGAGGCGCCCGTGCACCAGCCCGACCTTCAGCTCGGGCAGCGCGGCCACCAGCGTCTCGTAGGTCTCGACCGCGGTTTGCAACTGCAGGGTCTCGCTTTCCTCGATCAGCGGACACACCCAGTACACCTGGCGCCCCGTCAACGCCGCCTCGCGCACGCGGCCGATCACCTCTTCGCGGCGCGCGTCGGACACGAGCTTCGTGAGGATCGGGGTGCGGCCGGGCGGCAGTTCGTCGATCGTGGAGACGTCGAGGTCCGCGTAGTAGGTCATGGCGAGTGTGCGCGGAATCGGCGTCGCGGACATCATGAGTTGATGCGGCTGGAAGTCGGCCGCGCCGTCGGCGGCGCCCTGCGCCTTCGCGCGCAACGCGAGCCGTTGCGCGACGCCGAAGCGATGCTGCTCGTCGACGATCACGAGTCCGAGGCGCGCGAACTCGACCGCGTCCTGGATGATCGCGTGCGTGCCGATCACGAGCTGCGCGGTGCCGAGCGCGGCCGCTTCGATCGCGGCGCGCTTCTCCTTCGTCTTCAGACTGCCCGCGAGCCACGCGACATTCACGCCGAGCGGCTCGAGCCAGCCGCGCAATTTGCGCGCGTGCTGCTCGGTGAGAATTTCGGTCGGCGCCATCAGCGCGGCCTGGTAGCCGGCGTCGATCGCCTGCGCGGCGGCCAGCGCCGCGACGATCGTCTTGCCGCTGCCGACGTCGCCCTGCAACAGCCGCTGCATCGGATGCGGCTGAGTCAGATCGAGCGCGATCTCGCCGCCGACGCGCTGCTGCGCGGCCGTCAGCGAAAACGGCAGCGCCTTCAGCAGCCGCGCGACCAGCGCCGACTCGTCGCCGAGCTTGCGGCGCGGCATGGCCGGCGCGGCGCGCGTGCGCCGCTCGTCGTGCGCGCGCTTCAGCGACATCTGCTGCGCGAGCAGCTCCTCGAACTTGATGCGCACCCAGGCCGGATGCGTGCCGTCGATCAGCGCCGTTTCGTCCGACTGCGGGCCCGGATGATGCAGCGTGCGCACCGCGTCCATCAGCGCCGGCACGCCGAGCGGTTCGAGAAACGCGCGCGCGACCGGCGCGGGCAGCAACTCCGGCAGCGACGTGCGCGCGAGCGCGTTGTCGATCGCCTTGCGCAGATACGCCTGCGACACGCCCGCCGTGCTCGGATAGACCGGCGTCAGCGCCTGCGGCAGCGGCGTGTCTTCATCGACGACGCGCACGGTCGGATGCACCATCTCCATGCCGAAGAAGCCGCCCCGCACGTCGCCGCGCACGCGCAGGCGCGCGCCGGGCGCCATCTGCTTGACCTGCGAGCCGTAGAAATTCAGAAAGCGCAGCACGAGTTCGTCGCCGTCGGCGTCGCGCAGCTTCACGAGCAGCTGCCGGCGCGGGCGATAGGCGATCTCATTGTCGAACACCATGCCTTCGGTTTGCGCGATGCCGCCGGGCAGCAAGTGACCGATCGGCGTCAGCGAGGTTTCGTCTTCGTAGCGCATCGGCAGATGCAGCACGAGGTCGATGTCGCGTGTGAGGCCGAGTTTGGCGAGCTTGTCGGCGGTTTTGACCGGGGCTTTGGCGGCGGCTTTTGCCGCGCCTTTGGTTTTGGCGGCGGGTTTGTCGTCGCTCGCGTGGTCGGCGGCGAATTGATCCGGCGGGTCGCCCGCGTGGCCGCCGGGCTTGTCGCCGTCGCGCCCGGCATCGTGGCCAGCGGCCATCATGCCGCCTTGTGCGCCCGCTTGCGCCGCATCCCGCTCCCCCGCCTCCGCCCGCGCACCGCGGCGCCGCGGTTCGGCGCCCGCTTCGAGGGTGGCAACGGACGATCGGCGGTCGGACAAAGGCATAGGCTGCTTCGCAAGTACAATATCGGGTGCTGTCGAAAAGAAGTCGTGCCGCCCTTCGCGCGTCCAGCGTAGGCAGGATGCGGCACAAAGCGCGCGGGCCGCTTCGGCGTCCCGCCATCATAGCCGCCCGGCTCCGGCTTCGGCTCAATTCAGTCCCAAATCAGTCCCAACCTGCTTCCAGTCGTTCGCATGTTTACGCTTTCCGATTTCGATTTCGATCTGCCGCCCGAGCTGATCGCGCAAGTCGCGCTGCCCGAGCGCAGCGCAAGCCGTCTGCTCGACGTGGACGCCGCAGGCGCCGCCGACGGCGCCGCGCGCCTGATCGACCGCCGCTTCACCGAACTGCCCGAGTGCCTCGCGCCGGGCGATCTGCTCGTCTTCAACGATACCAAAGTGCTGAAGGCGCGCTTCTTCGGCCAGAAGTCGAGCGGCGGCAAGATCGAAGTGCTGGTCGAGCGCCTGACTGGCGAGCGCAGCGCGCTCGCGCAGATCCGGGCGAGCAAGAGCCCGCAGGCGGGCACGACGATCCGTCTCGCGGATGCGTTCGACGTCACCGTCGGCGAGCGCGTCGATCAGTTCTACACGCTGCATTTCCCCGACGACTGCCTGACGCTGATCGAGCAGTACGGCCGTCTGCCGCTGCCGCCGTACATCGAGCACGACCCCGACGCGACCGACGAAACCCGCTATCAGACCGTATTCGCGCAGAACCCGGGCGCGGTCGCCGCGCCGACCGCCGGCCTGCACTTCGACGACACGCTGCTCGCCCGCCTCGACGCCCTCGGCATCGACCGCGCGACGCTGACGCTGCACGTCGGCGCGGGCACGTTTCAGCCGGTGCGCGTCGAAAACATCGCCGAGCACAAGATGCACAGCGAGTGGTATCACCTGCCGCAAGCGCTCGCGGACAAGATCGCCGCGACCAAAGCGCGCGGCAACCGCGTGATCGCGGTCGGCACGACCTCAATGCGCGCGCTCGAAGCCGCCGCGCGCGACGCCGAAGCCGCCGGCCATCCGCTCGGCGCGGCGAGCGCGGAAACCGACATCTTCATCACGCCGGGCTACCGGTTCCGCGTGGTCGACCGGCTGGTCACGAACTTCCATTTGCCGAAATCTACGCTGCTGATGCTGGTGTCGGCGTTCGCGGGCGTCGAGACGATTCGCGCCGCGTACCGTCATGCGATCGACGAGCGCTATCGTTTTTTCAGCTACGGTGACGCGATGCTGCTCACACGGCGCGATGCATGAGCCGGTTCGAGCACTGCTTCAGCGTATTGGCAGTTTTCCTAGCCGCCGCGATCCCTCGTGGCGGTTTTCATTGATTGCGCCGGACTGTTTTCCGGTCGCCTAGGAGTGATCCCCATGACCCTTGGTCATCCCTCGCAACAGCCTGCCCACGAGCGCCCCGAGAACGGCCTCAAATTCGAACTGCTCGGCACCGACGGCCTCGCGCGCCGCGGCCGCGTCACGCTCAATCACGGCGTGGTGGAGACGCCGATCTTCATGCCGGTCGGCACCTACGGCACCGTGAAGGCGGTCCAGCCGCGCGAGCTCGACGAAATGCGCGCGCAGATCATCCTCGGCAATACGTTTCACCTGTGGCTGCGACCCGGCCTCGAATCCATCGAGGCGCACGGCGGCCTGCACGGCTTCATGGGCTGGAAGAAGCCGATCCTGACCGACTCGGGCGGCTTCCAGGTGTTCTCGCTCGGCGATCTGCGCAAGATCACCGAGGACGGCGTCACGTTCGCGTCGCCGATCAACGGCGACCGGCTGTTCCTGTCGCCGGAAGTGTCGATGCAGATCCAGAAGGTGCTGAACTCGGACATCGTGATGCAGTTCGACGAATGCACGCCGTACGCGACCAACAACATCCCGACCTCGCACAAGGAAGCCGCCGAATCGATGCGCATGTCGATGCGCTGGGCGCAACGCTCGATCGACGAATTCGAGCGCCTCGGCAATCCGAATGCACTATTCGGCATCGTGCAGGGCGGCATGTTCGAGGATCTGCGCGACGAGTCGCTCGCCGGCCTCGCGGAGAAGAACTTCCACGGCCTCGCGATCGGCGGTCTGTCGGTCGGCGAGCCGAAGGAAGACATGATGCGGATCCTGAACCACATCGGCCCCAAGCTGCCGGCCGACAAGCCGCACTACCTGATGGGCGTCGGCACGCCGGAAGACCTGGTGGCCGGCGTCGCGGCCGGCGTCGACATGTTCGACTGCGTGATGCCCACGCGCAACGCGCGCAACGGCTGGCTCTTCACGCGTTTCGGCGACATCAAGATCCGCAACGCGACGCACAGGAACTCGCTGCGCCCGCTCGACGAGCAATGCGGCTGCTACACCTGCCGCAACTTCACGCGCGGCTATCTGCACCACCTGCATCGCGTCGGCGAAATTCTCGGCGCGCAGCTGAACACGATCCACAACCTGCATTACTACCTGGAACTGATGCAGGAAATGCGCGATGCGATCGAGGCGAAACTGTTCGACGCGTTCCGCAAGCGTTTCCACGAAGACCGCGCGCGCGGCGTCGAACCGTCGTCCTGACGGCCCGCCACATGGATTGCGCATGCCGCACGCGGACAACTTACAATTGACTTTCGCCGGCCGCTGAATTTGCCCCGAATCGGACCTTTAAACGGTTGATCCCAAAGCCGATTCGCCGCGCCGGCGCGCGTGTGGCCGGTGGTAGAATAATCGGCTGATTTTTTTGATCGTTTGACTGATAACGGAGAGACCAACGTGTCGTTCATTTCCAATGCCTTCGCGCAAGGCGCAGCAGCAGGTGGTATCGAATCGAACCTGATGAGCTTCCTGCCGCTGATCCTGATGTTCGGCGTGCTGTACTTCATCATGATTCGCCCGCAAATGAAGCGTCAGAAGGAACATCGCAACATGCTCGCAGCGATGGCCAGGGGCGATGAAGTCGTGACGAACGGCGGCATCGTCGGCAAGGTGACGAAGGTGGGCGAAGCCTACGTCGGCATCGAAATCTCGGAAGGCACGGAAGTCACCGTGCAAAAGGCGTCGGTCACGACAATTCTCCCGAAGGGCACGATCAAGTCGCTGTAAGGCCTGCACTCCCCGCGTCCGGTGCGGCCTCGCCGGCGGTTCAGGCAGTTCGCTGAACGGCCCGCGCTCATCGCCGGACGCATCGCATCCAAGCCAACCTTCCCGTTGGACCACTCATGAATCGCTACCCCCTCTGGAAATACGCCGTGATGCTGGTGGCTCTGGTCATCGGCCTCGTGTACACGCTGCCCAATCTGTACGGCGAAGCGCCGGCGGTGCAGGTGTCGAGCGGCAAAGCCACGGTCAGACTCGACGCCGCCACGCTAGCGTCGATCGAAGCCGCGCTCGCGGCCAATCACATCAAGCCGACCGCAATCACGTTCGACAACTCGCAGAACAACGCGAACATCCGCGTGCGCCTGACGAACACGGACACGCAGTTGCGCGTGAAAGACCTGCTGCAGAAGTCGCTCAATAGCGACCCGAACGATCCGCAGTACGTCGTCGCACTGAACCTGCAAAGCGCGTCGCCGACCTGGATGACCGCGCTGCGCGCGCTGCCGATGTACCTCGGTCTCGACCTGCGCGGCGGTGTGCACTTCCTGCTGCAGGTCGACATGGCCGGCGCGCTGAACAAGAAGCTCGACTCGGACGCCTCGGACGTGCGCACGCTGCTGCGCGACAACAACGTGCGCGACGGCGGCGTGAATCGCGTGAACCAGTCGGTGGTGGTGAATCTGGCCGACCAGGCCACGGCGGACGCGGCACTCAAGCTGCTCGGCCGCAGCGTCAGCGAACTGCAGTGGGCGTCGCAGCCGAACACCGGCGCGGACGGCGGCGTGCAGCTCGTCGGCACCTTTACGCCGGCCGTGCAGCGCGAGGTGCAGGACGCCGCGCTCAAGCAGAACATCACGACGCTGCATAACCGCGTGAACGAACTCGGCGTGGCCGAGCCGGTGATCCAGCAACAGGGCACGGACCGCATCGTGGTCGAGCTGCCGGGCGTGCAGGACACCGCGAAGGCGAAGGACATCATCGGCCGTACGGCGACGCTCGAAGCGCGCCTCGCCGACCCGGTCAACACGCATCCGAACCCGAACGACCCGGTGCCGCCGGGCGATGAACTCTTCACGCAAGGCAACCAGACGCCGGTGCTGCTGCGCAAGCAGGTGATCTTCACCGGCGACCGCATCATCGACGCGTCGGCGGGCTTCGACGAGCATCAGCGTCCGTCGGTCAATATCCGTCTCGACTCGGCCGGCGGCCGCGCGGTGCGCGCGGTATCGCGTGACAACATCGGCAAGCCAATGGCGATGGTGCTGTTCGAGCACGGCAAGGGCGAAGTGCTGACCGTCGCAACGATTCAGTCGGAACTGGGCGACCGCTTCCAGATCACCGGCCAGCCGACCCCGCAAGCGGCCGCCGACCTCGCGCTGCTGCTGCGCGCCGGTTCGCTCGCCGCGCCGATGGAAATCATCGAGGAACGCACGATCGGCCCGAGCCTCGGCGCCGACAATATCAAGAAGGGCTTCCACTCGGTCGTGTGGGGCTTCGCGGCGATCGCCGTGTTCATGAGCGCGTACTACATGCTGTTCGGCGTGATCTCAGTGATCGGCCTGTCCGTGAACCTGCTGCTGCTGGTCGCGGTGCTGTCGATGCTGCAGGCCACGCTCACGCTGCCGGGTATCGCCGCTATCGCGCTCGCGCTCGGTATGGCGATCGACTCTAACGTGCTGATCAACGAGCGCGTGCGCGAGGAACTGCGCCACGGCGCGCCGCCGCAACTGGCCATCCAGAACGGCTACGCGCATGCATGGGCGACGATTCTCGACTCGAACGTGACCACGCTGATCGCCGGCCTCGCGCTGCTCGCGTTCGGCTCCGGTCCGGTGCGCGGCTTCGCGATCGTCCACTGTATCGGCATTCTGACGTCGATGTTCTCGGCGGTGTTCTTCTCGCGCGGCCTGGTCAACTTCTGGTACGGCGGCAAGAAGAAGCTGAAGTCGCTGTCCATCGGCCAGGTGTGGCGTCCGCAAGCGGCGGCGGCAGGCTCGGCCGCGTATGCCGGCAACACCCTCGGCGGCAGCGACGCCGCGACTGACACCGCGCAGGCCATCGCCACGGCGAAGGCGAAAGCGAAGGCAAGCTCGAAGGCACCGGCCGCGGCCGGCGCGCAGGGTCGCTCGAAGCCGACCGTGCGTCGCCGCAATGCGCCGGGCACGCCGACGTCGAATGACTCGACGCGGCAAAAACCGGGTTCATCCCGCTGAGTCCCGGAGAACAAGACCATGGAATTTTTCCGTTTCCGTAAAGACATTCCGTTCATGCAGCGCGCGTTGATCTTCAACGCGATCTCGCTGATCACCTTCCTCGCCGCCGTGTTCTTCCTCGTGCATCGCGGGCTGCATCTGTCGGTGGAATTCACCGGCGGTACCGTGATCGAGGTGCAGTATCCGGGCGCGGTGCCGCTCGACCCGGTGCGTAACACGCTCGGCAAGCTCGGCTATGCCGACGCGCAGGTGCAGAACTTCGGCACCTCGCGCGACGTACTGATCCGTCTGCCGCTGAAGACGGGCTACACGTCCGCGCAGCAGAGCGACCAGGTGATGGGCGCGCTGAAGGCCGACACGCCGGAAGTGCAGTTGCAGCGCGTCGAGTTCGTCGGTCCACAGGTCGGCAAGGAGCTCGCCACCGACGGTCTGCTCGCGCTCGCCTGCGTGGTGGCCGGCATCGTGATCTACCTGTCGTTCCGCTTCGAATGGAAGTACGCGATCGCCGGCGTGATCGCCAACCTGCACGACGTCGTCATCATTCTCGGCTTCTTCGCGTTCTTCCAGTGGGAGTTCTCGCTGTCGGTGCTGGCCGCGGTGCTCGCGGTGCTCGGCTATTCGGTCAACGAGTCGGTCGTTATCTTCGACCGGATTCGCGAAACCTTCCGCCGCGAACGCAAGATGACCGTGATCGAAGTGATCAACCACGCAATCACCAGCACGATGTCGCGAACCGTCATCACGCACGGCTGTACGCAGATGATGGTGCTGTCGATGTTCCTGTTCGGCGGCCCGACGCTGCACTACTTCGCGCTCGCGCTGACGGTCGGTATTCTGTTCGGTATCTACTCGTCGGTGTTCGTCGCCGCGGCTCTTGCCATGTGGTTCGGCGTCAAGCGCGAAGACCTGATCAAGGACAAGAAGGAACGCGTCGATCCGGACGATCCGAACGCGGGCGCCCAGGTTTGATGCGCGCGTAACCGCTGAGGATGCGCACAATAAAAAAGGCCGGTTCTGTCGAACCGGCCTTTTGCGTTTACATACGCCGTCGTTACCGCCTCGTTCCCAGGGCCTGTTCACGCTAATAACGGGCTTGCGCTGGCCGCCAGAAGGGCCGAGCGCAAGGATTGCGACGCAACGAATACTCGACGTATTCGCAAGGAGCATGACGCGGCGATCGGCCCTTCTGGCGGC